>JARGNK010000131.1 GCA_029213145.1 Rubripirellula sp.
GCCGACGACCAAACCCCTCTCGCTACCGATCGAACTGACGCTACCGATCGAACTGGCGCTACCGATCGAACTGGCGCTACCGATCCATCGGTGCTGCATCAAGGTCGCTGGCGATTTTGAGCTTGGGGCATCGGTCGCTCAGACTCGAAAATGATTGACCCCAAATCCTAGCCTATCGCAAATTGAGGACGCGGCGAATTCGAGCAGCCACTGTTGGGTCGCGTTCTTCGGTCACGCGTAGGCGAAGCTGGTTGTTGACCGCTGGGTCGTTCATCGTCGCAAGCACCGAAATGGCCTGCAGCTTGACATCTCGACTCTCGTCATCAAGCAGCATCAGCAACCATGGGCGAGGATCGACTTGGGGAGCGTGGGCGATCCCATCAATCAGGGCAAGTCGAGTCGGTAAATCAGCCGACACGATTTGCGTTGCAATCCTGATTTCGTTTTCGTTGTAACCACGGGAGGTTAGCTCATCACTTGCTTTACCGCGTAATTCGCGGTTTTCACTGCCAAGCCAATGCATCACACTGCGATCATCGAAAGCTCCCATTGGAGAGTCGATCAAATGCGCCGCTGTTGCGACATCAGCCGTAGGGGCGAGATTGGCAGCAGATTGCGGTGCACTGACGTCATGCAAAACAATTGTCTGGTTCGGATCGACGGACTTCAATCTCGACAGCGACGAGCGGTAGACAGAAGCCTCTTCCGCCAATTCCATTTCCCTTCCTCGCGGCGGGGCCTCGACAGGCAAATTGCCTTGATCACCATTTGCACGTGTCTCGGCCCTCGCTTCTGGTGGTGGCCAGTCGGTCCAAAGGCCTGCTTGCATTTCCTTAACTGGAAGCGGTTCACTTCGAACATACAAACGTTGCGGCTCAGATGAATCAAGTGGTTCATCACTCAAAATACTGGGCCCAGCACGATCGGAAATGGCCAGCATATCGATCGCGTGGTTCGCGTCGTCGTAAAGCAGTTTCGATAACTTGTCTTGACGATTGACTGAGTACTGAATTGTTTCCTGCAGCAACGAATTGGCCCATCCGGTGCGGTCATCCGGTAGATAGACGGCAATCGCTTGGATCGAACGCACGAGGGTGGCATGGCTTCGCTGCAATTTCCGTTGCGGCAAAATCGTCCATGCATTTTGGTTTTCTGACAACAAGTCAAACGCAGTTCTGGCAACTTCAGGGTCCTGATCTGCGAGTGCCGACACCAGTGGATCGATTGCCACGTCACCGAGGCTGGCAAGCTGAACCAAACGCTGACGCTTCTCCTCGCTGGGCAGGGATTCAAATCCGTTTGTATAGCGTTGCACCAACCAACGCGGAGTAAATCGCGTGACCGCCAAGGTAACTGTCAAACCAACCGCTACCAACGCCAGCAGTTTTAGTGCAGATTTGACACTATTTGCCTTACCACGACGTTTTTGTGAAAAGTCGATGGAGAACGGGTTATCAGACTGGTCGCCAAATTCCATTTTGGTCCATTCCTGGGCAGCGGAGATGGCGGATTGTCGCGATCATTGCCCTACCAAAGCAAGTGCATTTTGGTTCAGCGGACTGATATCCCCGACAAGAGTGGAGGCTCAGGCCATCGGGTTTTCGCCCGAGGAAACGAGGCGACGGCTCAAGTTTGCGAAGCGGGGTAGAGCGACGCGAATGCTCACAATCTTAATAGCGAATTCAATACGCACAGCGAATAAATTCGATAATCCCTAACGCCCGGTGCTGGAATTGCCGGTGGAATTGCCGGTGGAATTTCGCACAGCGGCTTGATAGGCCGATGCCTGATCTTGCCATTGCCGCCGCATCCGCGTGGGAACGTCAATTCCCTCAAGCAAATCGCCAAGGACTGCTCCGAGCGTGATAAGTGGTTCGCTCCCCGCAAAGGTCCAGCCGGGTTGCACCCAGGACACGACTCCCGATTGGTTCAAAATTGCTAACCCTCCCGATTCGACAGTGAGCGACTGGCTGACTGTACGGTCGCTGTCTAACAGCAGGCCGATGGAATTGCCGCGTGGAATCCGCTCGACACTGCCAGGGGCGACTAGCAAACCGATTCTTACACGCTGCCGCAGGTCGGCCGGCATGCGTGCTTGCCATTGGTCAATCGTACTTGCCACAAATTGCGATGGCGGGTCGCCGTTGAATGCAATCAAAATTGTCAATTCACGATCGCTTCCCTGGTGACTCAATGCCCAGTCGTTTGATTCGGTTTGCAATTTAAACGCAGGGACGCTGGAACCAACAATTGCCGGGGGAGCCGGTGGTGGCAGCGGAACAAATTGCGTCACGTACTTCGGCTCTGCCGGCAATGGACTGAATTCGAGCGATTGTTGATCCGCTCGAAAGCTGGCGTCCGAAAATTCCATACTCAGCGACATCGCCTGGGATGCCTCGCCTGGGTTAATCGGTGCCTGCAAGGATGGCAATTGAATCCGGCGGATGGTGCTGTTTTGCTGGTCGATCCAAAAAACATATTCATCGTCGACCGTCACACGCTGGCAACTGACTCCGTCAAGCATTTTAGGGGAGCCGAAGCGAAATTGGTGACTGCCATCAAAGAGCGGCTGCAACGGTTCGCCTGAGAACAACCATTCGAGCTGGGGGGGCGGGCCAGCCAACCCCGCCGCCAAACGTTCGGCAAGAATCGGGTCGGCCAGTAATTGCTGGAGGTTCGGTCGGCCCGGTTCGATTGGCCGGCGGACGACCTGCGAATCAAAATTCCGGGTAGCTGGATCCAGAATCCAGCAATTCAGTGCGTGATCGTCTCGCCAGATCCGAACATCGTAGGCGGCAATGTAGAGCCGATCGTGATCTAGCCAAACCTGGATCGGTGCCGTTTTTGTGACGATTTGATCGCCATCGCGATATTCCAAGCGGACGCTTCCCCGATCGTGATAGGCAGCCGCGTTTTGATATCGATCTAAGGCAGCTTTCAGCAATTTCTCGGGGGTTTGTCGCCGAAACGAGGTTGGCTGAGCTTCGGTCGCCACTTCGCCCTGGGGACCCGATTGACTACAGCCCAGCAACGGGGAAAAAGCGACCAGGAACCCCAACGCGAGCGAATTGGAAGCGATCTGGCGGACTGATTTCATTCTGGCACCTGCGATGCGAGGTGGCACATATGATCGGTTGCTGTGCCTTCTGTTTTCGCCGCGAGCGTACTAAAACAAAGCTAGCGGCCACAATTGGAAACAAGCTGCAGCATCTGTCGTCCTCCGCCCTGCCATCGAACAAATGGAACTTGAACGTGTCCGTGCCCAACCGACCTGATCTCAACTTTTCGGACACACTCGATTCACTTCGTGGAGATCAAATCTGCGTTTTTGAGCATGGATCGGCCAGCGAAGTGCCTGATCTCGCTCACGCGACCTTCCTTGCGCTACAGCAGCCGCTCGATTTCCCACCGTTGGCGGCAGCGATTGTGCCTGGCGATCGGGTTGCGTTGGCGGTTGACCCCAACACGCCAGGGGTTGTTGAAATTATTCGAGGAGTGCTGCGTGCCTTGGATGAAACCGAGGCAAGTGCGGTCGACATTGTGGTATGGGACGAAGCGAATGACCAAACGGTTGCCGCAATTCAGCACGAAATCGGTGAACGCACACGCGTTGTCCGACACGAGTCGTCCGACCGAGCTTCGCTGCGTTATTTGGGAGCGGATCAAGATGCCGATCCGGTCTACCTAAACCGTCGCTTGGTGGATGCCGATTTGGTGCTGCCGATCGCGACAGGCCGTCCGCTGGATGCTGACGTTCCCCATGATATCACTGGGGTCTTTCCATTCTTTGCAGACTCAGCATCTCGAGCTAGGCACCGTCGGAACAGTTTTGCCAGTAACCACTCAAAGGATGAAACGCTGGCCCATGCGACACAAGCTTGTCAGTGGCTCGGAGCTCAGTTCATGCTGTGTGCGATTCCAAATCAACTAGGGCGAGTTAGAGATGTCTTTGCTGGGACTCCCGATGCGATTCGCAAACGACTCGCTTCGGTCCAACCTGATGATTCTGAATATCCACCAACTGCACCACTCTTAATTGCTTCCTTAGACGGTGGAATTCAACAGCAAACCTGGGCCAATGCGGCACGTGGGTTCACCGCCGCCGCGCGGTATGCCGTGCCCGGGGGAACCATTGTCCT
The DNA here is from genome assembly GCA_029213145.1 of Rubripirellula sp. Lineage (GTDB taxonomy): Bacteria > Planctomycetota > Planctomycetia > Pirellulales > Pirellulaceae > Rubripirellula. Next base: position 4,140 of record JARGNK010000131.1, read on the forward strand.
GTGGACAGAGATGCAGGATTTGCCAAGCGGTTGTCTTTTGGAACTTGGCGGAGAAGAACCAATTGACTTTGATGCGAGGGCCGATGACCCGATCGTCGCGGAAGATGAGTTTCCAGCTTGGGATGCATCCAATGGCATAGCAAGGGTCATCCAAAGGGTCGCTGCGAATCATCGTCTGCTGATCCGCAGTAAGCTGGAAGATGAAGTCATCGAATCGGTTGGCCTAGCGGCAATCGGCAACCCAGCCGAATTGAACAGACTGATCAGTGGGGTGGAAAGCTGTGCCGTGTTGCCCGCCGCCCAGTTCGCGGGAACCACAGCGGACATCGCAGAACAAAAAGACGAATAAATCCGGGGCGATCGGGGCGTCCCCCGTCTGTAACAAGACAAGTTACAATTCAGGAATCAAATTGTTCGCCCGTGTTAAATTTGCAGCTTGGACATCGCGTCAGCCGCAGAGGAATTGGAGAGTTGTTGATGAAGCCACACTTGATTGCCTCGCTGATGCTGTTTCTCGGGCTCTCGTTATCGGGACCACTGAAATCGGCGTTCGCACAGCAAACCCCGCCCAATGTCGTGGTCATTTTCATGGACGATATGGGGTATGCAGACATCAACCCATTCGGCGCGACCGGCTACGAAACTCCCAACCTCAATCGAATGGCAGCCGAGGGAAGACGATTTACTGATTTTGTCGTCTCATCGGCGGTTTGCTCCGCATCCCGATCCGCACTGCTTACCGGTTGCTACCACACACGTATCGGGATTCGCGGCGCACTCGGCCCAAAATCGGATATCGGATTGAACTCAGCTGAAACGACGCTCGCGGAATTGTGCCGGTCGCAAGGCTACGCAACCGCGATCTTTGGCAAGTGGCACCTGGGCCACCATCCAAAATTCTTGCCGACCGCCCATGGATTTGATCAGTACTACGGCATTCCGTACAGCAACGATATGTGGCCGTTGCACCCGAACTCGGTTGCAAAACGAGCCAAAGATCCAAATGCGAAGATCAACTGGGCTGCCCTACCGATGATCGAAGCTTCCACGACCAATGGATGGTCGATCGCGAATAAAGATATTCAGCCAGAAGATCAGGAGCAGATGACCAAGGAGTTCACCGAGCGAGCGGTGAAGTTTATCAAAGGTAACACTGATCGGCCTTTCTTTTTGTATCTTCCCCACCCAATGGTGCACGTACCACTGTATGCCTCCGAAGCTTTTCGCGGAAAAAGCGGCCGTGGTATTTTCGCTGACGTGATGATGGAAATTGATTGGTCAGTCGGGCAGGTATTGCAGGCGGTAGAAGACATTGGTGCTGAACGCAATACGCTGGTGGTCTTTACAAGTGACAACGGGCCTTGGCTTTCCTACGGCACGCACGCAGGGCAAGCGACTCCGCTTCGCGAAGGCAAAGGCACGATGTTTGAGGGCGGTTATCGAGAGCCAACCATCATGTGGTGGAAGGGGAAGATCCCTGCCGGTACTGAGTGCAACCAACTCTGCAGCACCATCGACCTGCTGCCCACAGTTGCGAAGTTGATCAACGCAGAACTCCCCAACCACAAAATCGACGGCAAAGACATTCGCCCTCTGATGTTTGGCGAGGAAGGTGCCAAATCGCCTCATGAAGCCTTTTTCTGCTACTACGGGGGTGGCCAACTCCAAGCCGTACGAAATGATCGCTTCAAGCTGGTCTTTCCGCATCGCTACCGAACCACCAATGGGCACCCTGGGGGAACCGGGGGCCTCCCAATTCCCTATCAACAGGCCAATATAGGACTAAGTCTGTTCGATTTGGACGCGGACGTTTCGGAAACGAAGAATGTCATCGAAGAGCACCCAGACGTCGTGCAACGACTTCAGGCCGCAGCTGAACGCGGCCGGGAAGACCTAGGTGACAAATTGACCAATCGGAAGGGAAGTGGGATTCGCCAAGCAGGCCGGCTTGGTGCAAATGATGAGCGTTTGCCGCTACTATGGAAATAACGCGGTCGTCGCCGCAGACACCGCTGCCAACACGCTGTAGCGTACAGCTCCTAGCCAATCACCAAGAATTAGGTGCGGGATCAGACATTCCTGTTCTCCCCAGAGCGATTTTAACTTCCATCACTGCTTGCCTAATTTTTCTTACCGCTCAGCACGAGCCAGGACCTGCGAATGAGCAATGCTGCGTCTGCCAACCAACTGCTGTCGCCAGAACTGTTGGCACGATTGGAACGGATGGAACTGGTTTCAAGAAAAGTATTCCGCGGCCGCATGAAAGGCGAGCGCAAGAGTAAAAGGAAGGGGCAAAGCGTCGAATTCCACGACTTTCGTAATTACGTTGCGGGAGACGATTTAAGGCTGATTGATTGGAATCTCTATGCCCGCTTGGACCAGTTGTTTCTCAAACTGTTTCAAGAAGAAGAAGACTTACACGTCTACGTTTTGATTGACGCCAGCGAGTCGATGAATTTCGGTGACCCAAACAAGTTAACGGTTGCCAAGCAACTGGCTGCAGCCCTGGGATATGTTGGACTTTGTCGGGCCGACCGTGTCAGCGTGCAAGCCCTAGGCCCCCCGGGGAGAAGTGCTCCCGTTCTGCGAGGACGAGCCAGCTTGTGGAAAATGCTGAATTACTTGGGGTCATTTGAGAGTGGCCATAACGTTACCCTTTCCGAAGGCATCAAAGACTTCTCGATTCGGAACTCTGGCACGGGAGTCGTCATTCTGTTGTCTGATTTGATGGATAAGCATGGCTACGAGTCAGCGTTGCGAATGCTGGTGGGACGCCGGATGGATGTTTTCGTCATGCATGTTCTGTCGCCCGAGGAGATCGACCCGCCATTGCGCGGTGACCGACGCTTAATCGACGTCGAAGATGGTGATGCAGCAGAGATCACGATCAACGCTTATGCGATCGAGAAGTACAAAGAGACAGTGAAGTCGTTCATCGGCGGGATCAAATCATTCTGTAGCCGTCGTTCGATCTCGTACATTCCCGTACGGACCGAAACGTCGGTAGAAACGATCGTCACCAAATACTTACGTCAGCGGGGGGTCGTGCGATGAGTTGGACCCCTGCTTTTACGAGCACGCTCGGCTGGGCGATTTTGGCTGCCGTATCGGTCGGAATTATCATCCTGTACTTCCTGAAACTTCGACGAGAACCGGTCGAGGTACCCAGCACTTATCTGTGGTCACAAACCATCGAGGATTTGCACGTTAACAGTTTGCTACAGCGACTGCGCCGCAGTTTGTTGCTGTTCTTGCAGCTACTCGCGATCGCTGTCGCAGCCTTGGCATTGTTCATTTCGGGAATGCGAGGCGATGTCAGTGAACAAAGTCGCTCCGTATTTTTGCTCGACAACTCAGCCAGTATGCAGGCGACCGATCTTGGAGCAGGAGAAACCCGACTGACCAAAGCGAAGCGAATGATCGAGCAAAAGATCGAAGAGATGGATGACACCGATGTGGCGATGCTGGTCACTTTTAGTGATCGCCCCGTGACCGTGCAGTCATTTACTTCCGATCGTCGCCGCTTGCGGGATGCTTTGGCCAGTGTGCAAGCGACAAATCAACCGACCGATATTTTAGGTGCATTGAAAGCGGCTGACGGCTTGGCCAACCCGCGTCGATCGAGCGAGATGGGAGATGTCAATGACGTGCAGGTAGCGCAAGAAAAGCCTGCCGATCTGCTGATCTACAGTGACGGCGGTTTCGCCGCCGTTACCGAATTCAATTTAGGAAACTTAAAGCCAGAGTTCGTGTCGATTGGGACGGATTCAGTAAACAACTTGGCGATCACTGCATTCAGTGCCGAGCGTAATCTGGAACAACCGACTGAAGTTCAAGCCTTTGGAACCGTGATGAATCTCGGTAACCAAGCCATCGAAACAACCGCCACCCTGACACTTGATGGTGAGTTTTTCGATGCCACGCCCGTGTCGCTCGAACCAGGGGATCAAACGGGCCTATCGTTTTCGCTCGAAAGCGAGGCTGCTGCGACATTAGAACTGAAATTGGATTTGGATGACGATCTCAAAATCGACAACATCGCTTATGCCGGTTTAACGCCATTGCGGAACGTGTCGGTTCTTGTCGTCACCGAGGGCAATACACCAATCCGATTGGGGCTGAGCACCGAAAAGGCCGCAAAAATCTGTAATGCCGATTTTGTACTACCGTCCTATCTAAGCAGCGAAGCCTATGCTGCGAGAGCGTTTGCCGGCACCGATGATTTAATCATCTTTGATCGTTGCACGCCGCCGCAAATGCCATTAACCAACACCTTTTTCATTGGTGCACTGCCACCCGCTAACGCGTTCGGGGCAGCATCGACTGGCAATACACCACCTGAGACGACTGCGACTGAATCGGGGAACGCAGATGACCCGCAAAATGCTGATACGAATGGAACAAACGACGCGTCAGAGCCAAGCGAAACTGGGGTAGCCCAGACTGAGGCAACCGAAACTGGTGCAGCCAACTGGTCTTGGCAATCTCCATTGTCCTCCGTCGCACTGGTTGATGTCGATCGAGCCCATCCGATGATGCGGTACCTTGAGCTTTACTCCTTGTTGATCTTCAACGGCAGAGGGTTGCAGGGACCATCTGGCTCCACTGATTTGATGGTCGCCGACATTGGAGCCGTACTCGTGCTGGCACCACGGGCAGGCTACCAAGATCTTGTCCTTGGCTTTGAAATTGTTTCTACCACAGAGACCGGTTCAACTGAAATCAATACGAACTGGTACGCCGAGCGATCTTGGCCGGTCTTCATGTTGAACGTGTTGAGATACCTCGCTGGGGCCGCCGAAGCAACAGGCGCTCCCTCACACCGTCCCGGTGAAACAGTTGAAGTGCGATTGGAAAACGCAATCGGGGAAGCGAAGCTCCGACGCGTCGGTGGCGAGGTAACGGAAATCCGATTGGGAACCAGTGGCATCGCGGAGATCCTTGCTACTGAACAACCGGGTAACTATCGCATCGAGGCGAAGGATGAGCTTGCTGGCCTGTTCGCCATCAACCTGTTTGATCAACGGGAAAGCACAATCGCAGCAGCACCGAGTATCGAAGTCGGCTACGTCGCGGTCGAGGCAGCGGTTGGGAATGCCGAAGAAAGAAAAGACTATTGGCGGTGGGCCCTGGTTGCGATGCTCGGTGTTTTGGCCGCCGAATGGTGGCTGTACGTCAAGCGAGTCGCCTAATCGAGAGCACCAACGTTCAACGACACACGAATCGCCAGCCTCCTCTCGGGCTACCGAAAGGCAATGGGCGGAGGCTGGTGATTGAACCCGATCAACGGACGGATCAGTCAGTGTGAGGATCACCTTGCAGGTCGCCCTCGGTGATGATCGTAAAGCCCTTCTCACGGAGTGTTTGCATCGCCATTTCGATGCTTTCCACCATAATGGCGACCGCTGGCTTGCCATGTGGACGAACGATCAATGGGTAAGCCTGGATGATGTTCAATTCTGCCTGAAGCAGGGCCGTGCAAACTCGTAAAAGCGGTTGAGGCCCCGCGGGCAATTCAACTCCGACCAAATCGGTTTCGATGATCGCCAAGCCGCTGCGTTCAAGGATCTCACGCCCCCGGTCTGCGTCGCTGACTAAAAAACGCACAAACGCACATTCCGCTGCGTCATTAATCGATAAGGCACAAATTCGGATGCCGGTGCCCTCGAACCGCTTAACCACTTCGAGCAGCTGGCCAACCCGATTTTCGAGGAAGATTGTGAATTGCCGAATTGCCGGGAAATTCCGCCCTCGCAACGTTTCATACGTTGTGCTTGAATCGTCGCCGATGCTCATTTCGTAAGCTTTCGCATGTTTGGACTCCGTTCAAAAAGGCCTTTCGCCTGTTCCCGGTTGGTCCGGGACGATCAGAGTGTAGACTTCGCTGTCGGTTGGGGTCAATTCTGTCCTGTCGGCTCTGCAATTGCCCTTCCAGCAGTGATCGGCTTGATCGGTTGCACGCTGGAAGGTACCGACCAAGCCCTCAGCCCATCGCAGATTTCATCCAAAAACATCTGAGAGACCTCATTCGATCATGCCTGCCCACCAGTTGCCGATTCGCGTCACCTATCAAGAAACCGACGGTCAGCGGCGAGTGCACCATGCCAACTATCTAAACTATTTTGAACGTGGCCGCGTTGAAATGCTGCGGGATCGGGGCATGCCATACCGTGAGATCGAAGATAGCGGCTGCATGCTGGTTGTTCGGGAAATGAACGTGATTTACCACGCTGCAGCTGAATTTGACGATCTACTGATGCTGACCACGGAAGTCGTAGAAGTGCGGCGAGTGCGAATTCGGCATCACTATCGGATTGAACGTGATGGTGAACTAATCGTCGAAGCTGATTCGTTAGTCGCAAGCGTCGACAAGCTCGGTAAACCAATGCGGCTTCCAGCTGAATTAAAAAACATGGTCTAGCAGCGGCAAATCGTCGGTTACAGGTTCTCACCTTGATTCGCGGAACAACGACCGATCAAATCTCGTCCAATCTAGCGAACTACCGCTCACTACTACCACCAGTTTTTTCGGCCATCGGCGAGCTTAGATTTGAATTCGAACGGTTCAATCTCGTTCGTTTTATTCCTACCTTTCTGAGTCATTCGCGATCTCAGAACCTAGCCAGATCGAGTGGGACAAAGGCCGTCAGCTGGTCTGCTCGAGTCGGGAACGACGTGTTCATTGAATCACTTAATGCGGCAATTTACGCCATTTTCCGGCAATTAACCTCCCAGTTTCAAGGGAGCCACGCCGAATCTCGCGCGTCCGAGCCTGGATACGCTCTGCTCACAGCCGCCGTCCGGCTCATTTCCCAGGAACTGAAAGTGGTTTGCTTGCATTCAAAGCTGGCAAGAAACGACGTTTTTCTTATACTTAGGAGTCCCCGCCCACTGACTGCCGTCGGTCTTTTCACCGACCTCCCCCAGTCCTACCAGGTACAGCCTTGTGCCCACCCTGAAAAGCGTTGCACTAACAATTGTCTTCTACCTCTGGTCGAGTTGCGTTACGGCAACCCTTGGGGACGAGCGCAAATCTGACGACATGCCGACAGCCAAGCGAACGGCAGCCAACCTTGCGTCTTCAAAAGATCGTGCATCTTCAAAAGACATCGTGCGTGAATGGAACACGAAGGGCTGGCCGCTGATGCAGCGACTCTGTTTGGATTGCCACAATCAAGATTTCCAAGAGGGTGAGCTCGATCTGACTTTTTTCCAATCCCTCGAAGCAGAAGATGTGGCGAACTCGGGTGGGCAAATGAAGCGAGTCTTGGAGATCGTTCGGTTTGGTGCGATGCCCCCTGAGGATTCTGACCAACCCTCCAGCGAAGAACGCAAGTTGTTAGTCGAATTGCTGGATCAGACGTTGTTCACCGTTTCCTGTGATCTTCGCCCTCGCCCGGGAAAGGTAACCGCCCGACGTTTGAACCGGGCCGAATACAACCGATCAATTCGTGACCTATTCGGCATGGACCTACAGCCAGCCGAAAGCTTTCCGTCAGACGAAGTAGGAGCGGGTTTTGATAACAATGGCGATGTTCTTTCGCTTTCTCCTTTACTGATGGAGAAATATTTTGACGCTGCGGAGGCGGTCGCGAGTCAGGTTTTGATGGATCCCGATGATTTGCCTAGCTTGGATCAAGAACAGGCCAGCGATCAAATTCTCGTTCACGGCGCGACGAAAACAGGAAGCTTCACCGGACGTTTTTTGGCGACCGACTCATTTGCGTGGGCTGATTTTGATGTGCCGGTGGAGGGAGAATATCGCATCGGGGTCCGCGGTGGAAATTCTGAGCCGGAGGCTCCCAAAATCAAGGCGGCGGTTTGGAATAGGGATGGGCTACTGGTAGGCGTTGCCGAACTTGGCTACTACGGCGGAGGCGGCAGCTCTCAGCGTGTTGAATTTAGAGTGGCGTTACCGAAGGGAGAGCAACGCTTTTACGTGGAACCGCTTGAGGAAGAACAAGAATTGTTGATCGGCGAAACCAAATCCGAATTTTTCGCCAACCTTGACCCTGGCATCATCGCCGCCGCATTGGAGCGACGGAAAAAACCAATACGACCTGAACGCAATTTTGATGTATCCGCGTTTCCCTACATGGTGCGTGAAATCGAAGTCCGCGGGCCGACCAAAACACCTCGACACCTATTACCACCAAGCCAGGCAAAAATCGTTCGTCGTTATGCCGAGCGGCGGAGCGGCAAATGGTCGAAGGTGGCAGAAGCAGCGAAGGAAAGCTTAGCCCCCCTAATGAGACTTGCTTTTCGCGGCCACGTCGATGACGACGAAGTGACGCGTTATGCTCAACTGGTCATCGATGCGACCAATCGAGACGAAAGTTATGTGCGGGGGATGCAGATTGCAGTGACGGCGATTCTAGTCTCGCCACGCTTTTTGTTTCGGATCGAAACGCCACCAGCCGATAGGCCAGATAATCAAGTTGAAGAAGATGGAACGGTCCGCCTGACTCAGCATCAGCTTGCAACTCGGCTTTCCTACTTTTTGTGGAGCAGTTTGCCAGACGAGCAATTATTGGATGCAGCCGATCAAAACAAGCTACAAGATGATGGCCGCTTGGAAGCGATGGTACGCCGGATGATTGCGGATCCAAAAGCAGAAGCCCTTAGTGATCAGTTCGCCGCTCAATGGCTCGGTTTACGTAATTTGCAGGTTCACGAAGCAGATCTGGAGCGGTACACAAACTTCACTCCATCGCTTCGCCAAGCAATGGCACAGGAAACAATGCTGTTGTTCGATTCAGCCCTGCAGGCAAATCTTCCGGTCGCCGATTTATTGACAACCGAGTACTCGTTTCTAAACGAAGAATTGGCCAAGCATTACGAGATTGATGGGGTAACGGGCGATCAATTTCGCCAGGTCAATTTAGGCAGCACACCGCGTCGAGGCTTGCTGTCACACGCGAGCGTCTTAACTTTGACCAGCGGACCAACTCGAACCTCACCGGTGAAACGGGGCAAATGGATTTTGGAAAATATCTTCGGGACGCCACCGCCGGAACCACCCCCCGGTGTTCCTGAGTTAGCAGAAACCAAAACAGCGGGTGAAAACGCGACCTTTCGTGAGCAACTTGAATTGCATCGCGAGAATCCTAGTTGTGCCGCATGCCATCGCGTTATGGACCAATTGGGGTTTGGCCTGGAACAATTTGATGCAATTGGAAGGTTTCGGATGATCGAAGGTGACCGACCGATTGATGCAAGTGGCGAACTACCTGGTGGTCGAAAATTCAATGGAGCCAAACAGCTCAATGAGATGCTAGGGCAAACAGAATCGTCTGCCTTTGCAAAAACCTTCACGCAAAAAGTGATGACATTCGCTTTGGGCAGAGAACTTACCCCTCAAGATCGCTGCGTCGTCGATGAAATCATGACGAAAACAGCAGCCAGTGAGCACGCCATGGCAGATGTGATTTTAGAAGTCATTCGCAGTCGGCCATTTCAATACTACGATTGGAACAACACTGATTCATCGATTCCAATCGAAGCGAAAAAGCAAGGAACTGATGATGAGTGAGAATTGTAGAATTCGTCGACGCACGATGCTGCGTGGAACCGCGGTTGCCATGGGCTTGCCCCTGCTGGAAATGATGCAGCCAACCGCTCGGCAACTTTCAGCAATGGAAGCCTCAAGCAGCCCGGTTAGGATGGCGTGCATCTTCTTTCCCAACGGCGCAATCATGCCCGATTGGAACCCCACGGTGGAAGGTGATCAGTGGCAGCTTTCGAAAACGCTTGCGCCGCTGCAACCTTTTAAGTCAAAGCTCAATGTGATTCGAAATCTTGCGCACGACAACGGGCGGGCCCACGCCGATGGCGCTGGGGATCACGCGCGTTGCGCCGCAACGTTCCTTACCGCTGCTAGGCCGGTAAAAACCAGCGGCAACATTCAACTTGGCATTTCAATCGATCAGGTTGCTGCCTCCCAGCTGGCGGGTCAGACACCTCTACCTTCGATTGAACTGGGGCTGGAACCAAGTCGCAACGCCGGCAGCTGTGATTCCGGGTATAGCTGCGCTTATTCATCAAACATCTCCTGGCGTAACGAGACGCAGCCGATTCCAAAAGAGATTACGCCGCGAATGGCGTTTGAGAGAATGTTTACCCGCCAAGATTCAGCAGAACGACGACAACGCAATTTCGTTCGCCAAAGTATTTTGGATGTCGTTCAACACGATGCCCAAAAATTAATGCAGCGTGTGGGGCAAACGGATAAACGTAAACTAGACGAATACTTCAGCAGCATTCGCGAAATTGAACTTAGGATTCAGCGAGCCGAGGAAGAAGATCAGAAAGCTCTCCCCGACATTGAAGTACCCTTTGGCCGGATCGAAGCGTTCCGAGAGCACGCCCGGTTGATGTACGACATGATGGCGATTGGGTTTCAAACCGATACCACTCGGGTCGCTACTTTTATGTTGGATAACGCGGGAGGCAATCGACGCTACACCGAAATCGGGGTCAACGATGCGCACCACGGCATGAGTCACCACCGCAACCGGCCCGAACCGGTCGCCAAATTACAGAAAATTGATCACTACTTGGTCGAGCAGTTCGCCTACTTCCTTGAGAAACTTGATTCGATTCCGGATGGTGATGGCACGTTACTAGATCAGTCGATTGTGCTGTACGGAAGCGGAATCAGTGACGGCAACCGTCATAACCATGGTGATTTGCCGATCGTCCTGGCCGGCGGGGGTGGTGGTCAAGTGACGACCGGAAGGTACATCCAACCCGAGCATGAACGGCCGATGGGGAACCTGTTTCTTTCCATGCTAGATATCATGGGAACACCAGTAGATTCGATTGGTGACAGCAGTGGACGTTTGAATGAGCTTGGTTAGCGAATTCCAGCACCATCGCGGCGGCAGGGAATTGGTAGGGGGGAGTTGATTGGATGGTAAGTTCCTGATTTCCGGCCCACTAACCGCCAGCACTCTTTCCAACAATTACACTTCCGAATGTCGCTCTAAAATGGAATGACTTTGAATCCTCTCTGATCGTTTGGTTCTGCGAAGCAATGCTGGCGACACTTGAATGGGGGAGGTAAATTGGTGCAAATGGAATCGCAATTAAAACTTCCGGAATCGTTGCAGGATCAACTGCACACCTACCGCCGCCGCGTATGGTGGGTGAAGTTGCTCGAAGCGTTCGCAGGTGCGGCCAGCGGAATCCTAGTCGGTTTCTTGTTGACCTACGTTCTGGACCGTTTATTCGACACGCCAGCGGTGGTGCGAACAGCGATTTTCGGCGTTGCCATTTTAACCTGCACCATGATCCCGCTTGCCATCGACCGCTGGGTCATGCGGCGACGGCGGTTCGAGCAGCTCGCGCGGCTCTTAGCCGAAACTCGACCTGAAGTTGGGGACCAACTGCTAGGGGTCATCGAACTGTCCGAAGACGCGTCTGAGCAGAATCGCTCACCCGAACTTGTCGAAGCGGCAATTCGTCAAGTCGCGAAAAGCATCGACGATCAAGATCTGAGCACCGCAGTTCCTCACCCGCGGCATCGGCGGCGGATGGTGGTAGCTGCCGGTTTGACAGTGCTAGTCGGCATCCTTTGGCTCGCTACAACTGTCGCGACTCGCAATGCCTGGTCGCGATACATGCAACCATGGGCTGATACGCCTCGATACACATTTGCTGCAATTGAAGCATTGCCGGAGCAATTGGTGGTTGCTCACGGTGAGCCCTTCAACCTATCGGTCAAGCTAGAATCCGATTCACAATGGAAACCGGCGGCCGCGCGAGTCGCGTTCTCTGGACAATCCCCAAAGGAAGCCGCACGCACTGAACAAGAATACCGTTTTGAATTACCTGGGCAGATTAGTCAAAGGGAACTGTTTGTTCGCGTTGGCGATTATCGCGGTTGGCTTCCAGTCATCCCAATGCTGCGGCCTGAGTTGAGTGAAATTGACGTAGAGGTACAACTGCCGAAGTATCTGGGACGTTCCAAGCCGATCCACAAACCGATCCGCGGCTCAAAGATGTCGGTTGTTCGCGGCAGCGGAACGCGACTACACGTCAAGGCAACTCGCAATTTGGTGTCGGCGACCGTGAATGGTAGCCCGACCAAGCCAACAGCAGATAAGTTTTCGACTGAATCAGCCACGCTTAACGATGCCCGCCAATTCGTTCTTAACTGGGAGGACGAATACGGCCTGCAGGGCCAAGAGCCGCTTGAATTACTCATCGATGTTGTTGACGATGAATCGCCAACCCTCGTCTGTGAGAATCTGCCAAGGCGAAAGATCTTACTCGACAGCGAAGTCATTTCATTTCGAGTGCGTGCCCGCGATGATTTTGGGGTCAAACGCGTAGGGATCGAATGGAAAGCTGCCGGGGCGATTGCATCCGACACCACGATGGGTGAGAGAATTATCGCAGCGGGGCATTCGACTGCGGAATCAATGGAACTCGCCGCAACGTTCTGTGCCAGCGATGAAAAAATCGAACCGCAGCTCATTAGCTTCCGTGTCTTTGTGGAAGACTATCTCCCCGGCCGAGAACGATCCTACGGTCCGGATTGCCTGTTTGAGATTCTTGATCCGGCCCAGCATGCCATTTGGGTCACTGAGCAATTGCGTCGCTGGCACAAAATGTCGCTCGATGTACGTGACCGGGAGATGCGACTGCATGAGACCAACAAACAATTACGGCAGCTTTCCCCGGAGGAGCGAGGTCAGGCGGGTAATTTAAAACGGCTTGCCAACCAAGCCGATCAGGAGCGAGCAAATGGCCGACAATTGGCTGGCTTAGTACGCAACGGAAAGTCGTTGTTGGCTGAAGCGATGCGAAACGACGAGATCGGCGTTGGCCACCTGCAACGCTGGGCTGAAATGGTGCAAGTGCTCGATGAGATTGCAGAGAATCGAATGCCGTCGGTTGCAGACCTGCTAAAGCAGGCGGCAAAGCAGGCGGCCGCAGCCAATGTGAGTGAACGTCCCGAATCTCCCTCGGCAGGGCAAAATCGCCTCAATCAATCACTCAACGGAAACTCCGCAAGCCCACCTGAAGAAAACAATGATGCCAGCAAGCCGACGCCTTCAGTTAGTGACATCGAATCAACGCAGCACCAATTTGATCAAAATCAGGCGCAGGATCTAAAAGACCAAAACTCGGGAAAACAGCCGTCAGCTAAACCACGCCTCTCGCTAACCCAAACTCAGTTAGCGGGCAATGGAAAGCAGGAAGCCAGCAATGAACCGCCACCCGAATCGGGACCACTCGATGATGCCGTCGATGAGCAAGAAGATCTGTTATCAGAGTTCGAGAAAGTTGCAGGTGATTTGAACGACGTGCTGGCCAATCTAGAGGGGAGCACCCTGGTCAAGCGTTTAAAGGCATCTTCAAGGCACCAACAACAGGTCGCCGCCAGCTTAGCTTCCTTGGTTTCAAATTCTTTTGGAGTCTCCGATCGCGAGAAAGAGGCCGACGGCAAACTCTTCGCCGAACTGGGGGATCGAGAAGTCCGCAGCAGTCAGGAAGCGTCAAACATCATGGACGACATGTCGGCCTACTTTGATCGAAGCCGTTACATGTTGTTCAAACAAGTTTTAGAGGATATGCGGAAGGAGGATGTCACTGCGGAACTGCGAATTTTGGCGGAAGAGTTACGTAAAGAAAATGGATTGGCGATTTCGCAGGCTGAATACTGGAGTGACACCTTCGATCGCTGGGCTGAGGACCTGGTAGAGGTGTCGCAAAGTGGCGCATGCCCGGGAGGTAAAAGCAAAGATAGCTTGCCACCTTCCATCGTGCTGGAAGTCTTGCAGCTACTCGAGGGCGAAGTCAACCTCCGTGAACAAACCCGCGTGGCCGAACAGGCACGACCTGCTGTCAGTGACACCGAGCACACTGAAACAGCGACTCGTCTTTCACTAGCGCAAAACGAATATCAGGCCAGAATGGCAAAGGTGCTAAAACGAATCTCGGATCTTCCGGAGGCCGATGCTAATTTCACAAAGGAGATGAATTTGCTCGGCCAGGCGTCGGAGGTGATGAAGGAGACGACCGAGATTCTGGCCAAACCCGAAACGGGTGTTCCCGCGATCGCAGCAGAAACTGAAATTATCGAAATGCTGTTGAAGTCAAAGCGGTTCAATCCACAGGCTGGTGGTGGAGGCGGCAGCAAACCAGGTGGCGGCGGGAATGGAGATACGGAAATCCCTGCATTGGCACTCGTAGGCGCTGGCTTAAATTCAGACGAGGTTCGGGAAGAAATGTCGGCTTCCCAATCGACCGGAACATTCGGTCCAGAGTTGCCAGAGGAGTTTCGGCATGGCTTGGATCAGTACTTCAATCAATTGGACGAATGGGTGCAACCATGATCGAGCGCACAACGGTTCGTTTGACACTCGCCTTGCTGGCTGTTTGGATGGTTTCGGGACAAGACGCGACCGCACAATCGCTCGAGATCCGCAGTGGTGATCCCGTCCCGCGTGATGTGCGAGAAATGTACGACCGTGGCTTGAAATATCTCGCTAGTCGTCAAGATCGAGACGGTGGCTGGCAATCACAACATCGCGGCGCTGGATTGGCCGGCATGGCGCTGATGTGTTTTATGGCTTCTGGGGAAGACCCAAATTATGGCCTGTACAGTGCGAATATCCGACGCGCGGTGCGGTACATCATCTTGGCTCAGGACAAGAGCACTGGTTATTTTGGAGTCAGCATGTACCAGCATGGATTTGCCATGCTGGCATTGGCCGAAGCCTACGGCATGATCGATGATCGAGATTTGTGGACTGAACCGGATGGTAAACAGCCCTCAATTGGACAGTCGTTGGAATTGTCGGTTCGTAGTGCGATCACGGCCCAGAAAGACAACTCATTCAAAGCTTGGCGATACAGCCCCAGCGGAAACGAGGCCGACACCTCCGTCACCGGTTCCGTTTTGATGGGATTGTTGGCGGCAAGAAATGCCGGGATTGAAGTTCCCGATGAAGCGATTGACCAGGCCATTGCTTACTTCGTGGGGATGACTGCGTCCTCGGGACAAGTTGCTTACTCTGGCGGTGTTGGTGGCTTCAATGAGTCACTCGCCCGGATTTCAATTGGGACACTGGTTTATGCGGTTGCCCGTCGAAAAGATCTACCGCAATTCAAACAGACACTCGGCTACCTCAAAGATAAAAACAGTGCCGGGACGGCCGGGTACGGAGGCGTTGAATATCAAAGTTACTACCAGGCGCAGGCGCTGTTCCAAGGTGATTTCGATGCTTACAAGCAATGGAACAAAGCTCTTGTTCGTCGCCTGAAAGGGGAGCAAAAACAGGATGGTGGCTTCGAGGGTACCCAGGGCAAGTACGTTGCCACTACCTTGAATCTGCTTGCGTTAGCCGTCAACTATCGGTTCCTTCCGATTTATGAGCGTTGATACGCGTATCGATAGAAGTGTTCTCTTATTCGCCTGTTCGCCCCCTTGAAACGAGTGTCCCGTGATTTGGTGTTTTGTACGCTTGCTCCATCGAACCATGAACCTCGTTATCTTCATGGTCGCGTTGAACACGCCCGTGGTGACCGCTGAGGACCAAGCCCGGGAAGGCGCGAACGGCGTGCTAACTCTTATCAATGGCAACTCAATCCAAGGGCGAATCGAGGGGAGCCAGGATGGGCGAGTCATCCAGTGGCAGGCGGATGCTTTTGCCAGCCCGTTTGAGTTCCGCTTCTCCTCCGTTAAATCGATTAAGTTTCCATCGCGCAATTCTGCCCAAGCTGAACCGCCAAATTCGATTCCAGCTCCCTTTGTGGTTGAATTAATGAATCGTGATCTGGTTTCGGGAGACATCCGTGATTGGAACCAATCCGGAGTCATCGTCGATGCGTTCGAACTGGGTGAAATCAAACTGAATCAAGATGCGATTCGTAGTATCTATCGCGCTGGGCAAAATCAACAGACCGTACTAGCGAAGCTCGAAGGCAGACAGACGTGGACGTCCCCACACTGGAATCATTCCGGCTGGCATTTTGACGCAGATCATCTCTGGACTCAGCAGATAGGTGCCGCAGTCACACGAAAGTTAGCTATTCCCGGCAGCAGAGTCATTGATTTGGTTCTCTCTTGGAGCGGACGACCAAAGTTCAAGATTGAGCTTCTTGAAAATGCTTCGAAATCGGGTGGCTGGCAACTTTTGGCACGCGACCAACAACTTGTAGCAACGGACGCCAACTCGCAACAGAACGTCCCCCTGCTCGAATTGGGTCAGGTGCAAAGCGTTCGATTGGCACTTGCAATCGAGGCGAACAACGGCCCGCTCCACCTTTACGGAGAAAATGACGAACTGCTGAAATCGCTTCCCCACCCGAAAGGTAGCACGAAGGATCAAACACTTCGCATTATCAATGATGGGGATTCGTTGCGTGTCGAGCGTTTTCGAATTGCCGAGTGGCGGGGACCTTTGCCTAAGAGCTTGGCAGGTAGCGTTGCAATCGCGACGACAGACGGATCGATTGTTTGTGGTGCGCTAACGCACCTAGACACCGAAACCAAACAGCTACGACTGGCCGAAAATGAGGCCAGTGATTTGATCTTGGACGATGTGGTACGCATTCAAGCCCGTCTTTCCTCCGAGATTGCCGACCAGCCCCAATGCGCCCTCTATCTCCCGGGCGGCCAACGTTTGAGTGGGGATTTGCAGTCGATTGACAAAGCATCCTGGAATCTTTCCGGCCGACAATGGAATGGCCAGGTCAGCGTTTCCAAAGCGATAGTTCGGTCGATGGTCGTCTTCAATAATGATGCAGTGGAAATCAACGGTGACGCTCCATCAGGACGACCAGGCCGACTCGAGATCGAGGGCCATTCGTTAACTGGGCGTATTGTTCCTGCTCAAATCGGGGCGAGCGAGAGGGCGGCTTTCGAAGCCGAGAAAACAAACACGAAAACCGTTCTCAAATGGCATCCCTTCGGAGCATTAAATAGCAGCCACCTAAAAGCTTCTGCCTCAGGCAGGATCGTTTATCGCGACCCACCCAACCTAGATACCACCACCCTGGCGGCACAAGCCTTGGAAATGCAACGCCAACGATTACAACAGGCGCGACGAGGCTTGAATTTTGGCGAACTGTTTTTGCGACGTGTCGACCAGAAAGGAACAGATGAGCCTGAGCGAGATGCCCATATTATTCACCTAAGAACGGGCGACGCGATTTCTTGTCGAGTCGAATCGATCGATCAATCAGGCGTGCGGCTATCGACGATCAATAGTGACGATCAATTGTTATCGCACCCGCAAATCAAAGCAATTGAATTGGGAACCCATTCGCCGCCACCGGATCTGGACCAAGCCAAGCGGGATCGCTTGCTGACGATCCCAAGGCTACAAAAAAGTTTTCCTCCATCACATTTGCTCTGTTCCTACAACGGCGACTATCTGCGTTGCCGAGTATTGGAACTGGATGCAAATCGTGCTTTGGTAGAGGTTCAATCCAGACAAATTACACTGCCGAGAGAACGAATCGCTCAAGTGATTTGGTTTCACAATGATGAAGTGAGCGATGATGAAGTGAGCGATGATGAAGTGAGCGATGATGAAGTGAGCGATGAT
>JARGNK010000132.1:0-18629 GCA_029213145.1 Rubripirellula sp.
CAAGAAGAAGAAAAAGGCAACCAAGAAGAAGGCTGCCAAGAAAAAGACAGCGACAAAAAAGAAAACGACCAAGAAAAAGGCGACTAAGAAAAAAGGCGTCGCTAAAAAGAAATCCTCGTAGCCACTCGCCTCGCGGGCGAAGGCAAGGCCTTTGTTCGCTCCAACGGTCGAACAAACTCATTTCTATTTATTTCAACGGAGAATTTGAACATGTCAGGAACTGAACGCCGCCGCGAAATCCGCCGACGCCGAACCCGCCGCAAGAAAACCCTTCAAATGATCGCACGAGTGAAATCCGGAGCGCTGAGCAAGACCGAAGCTGTCCGAAAACTCAGGCGAATGACACCCGGTGCCGAAATCGTGATTGCGCGAGAAGGTTGGCTGTAGGCCCCTCAGAGGTCACGCAGAATACAATAACGCGGAAGCGAAACCCCGCTCGGTCCTACCACTGATCGCACCATCGTGGGTATTCAGTCATGGGTATCCAATATTGAGCGGAGAGCAAATCCGTTCCACGAGTGCGTTCGCGGCTGGCAACCGTCATAGGGTTGCCGGCATTTCACGACTCAGTTGAGTTCCCCGTACCAAGTTTTGGTTAGAGAACCGGCGCGATTGCGAATCAGGCAGGTCGGGAACAAGCAAGTGATCGGCCGCTGCTAACCCCAAACGCGATACCCTGACGTTGGGTGCGAACGCGTATGAAACGGCGGAAAATGGGGGCGTATTCGGAACAACGCCTCGATTCTTTACGACGATGCCTCGATTCTTTCAGGTGATACCGGGCCTCTACCGGTACGCAATGACTTGCGTTACCACCGGGCTTAAGAGCCTATCGGGCTTTCCGACGAGTCTGCCTGCCCCACAAGATCGCCTCGTCATTCGCTTGGTTCTGTGACAGGAGTTGCATCCAACCCGGCCAGGTGTTTCTACGAGGGTTAGCGAACCAGGCAACCGCTCGATCCGTACCTCAGGACGGAAGCCCATCTTCAAATTCCTCCCTGCTGCGTGATAAACGCGAACGCCCATGAATTCACAGGACCAAGCGGCCGCTGCGGATGCCGATCATTCCGCCCCCACGGGCGAAGAGCGACGCCCAATGATTGAGGCGATCGGCCTAAGCAAATTCTACGGCCCATTCGCCGCAGCCCGCGACGTGACCTTCCAGGTAAACGAAGGGGAATTGGTCGCCTTCCTAGGCCCCAACGGGGCGGGGAAGAGTACGACAATGAAGATGCTGACCGGATACATCGCTGCCAGCCAAGGGGAAGCGAGGATTGCCGGGAATAACATGATGGAAAACCGCATCGAAGGGAGTCGCCACCTCGGTTACCTGCCCGAGAGTGGGCCGTTGTATTACGAAATGACTCCCACAGCGATGCTCGATTTCTTCGCTGATGCCCGTGGCCTTACCGCCAACAAAAAAACAGAACGAATAGAAATTGTCGTCGATATCTGCGACTTGTCGTCAGTGATGTACAAACCAATCAGCAAGCTCTCGAAAGGGTTCAAGCAGCGTGTTGGCATGAGTCAAGCTTTGCTGCATGATCCCGACGTGCTGATTCTTGATGAGCCAACTGCCGGGCTGGACCCGAACCAAATCCGCGGTGTTCGTAGTACGATGCGGCGTTTAAGTGAAACTAAAACGATTTTGCTCAGTACGCATATTCTGCAAGAAGTCGAGGCGATGGCTGACCGCGTTGTCATGATTAACGAGGGTCGGCTTGTGTATGACGGCGATGTGTCAACACTTCGAGAACGGGGCGAAGGCGACCTCGACGAAGCTTTCCACACCTTGACACATGACAATGTGACTCAAGAAGAAACTTCTTGAAGCAAACAGCGATCTTCTAACGAACCAACCTTTCTCACCACCAAATCAACATGGCGCTCACTAACGTCACAACGGCTCTGCTGACTCTTCTGATCTACGATCTGTTGTTTCTGTTGCTGCTGGTCTTCGTGATCGCATTGTTAGCAGGAACAAAACGGGCCGCCTATGCAGTGATGAAGCGAAACTTCTTCGCTTACTTCAGCAATCCAACCGGGTACGTTTTCCTCTGTATTTTCGTTTTCT
The DNA here is from genome assembly GCA_029213145.1 of Rubripirellula sp. GTDB lineage: Bacteria > Planctomycetota > Planctomycetia > Pirellulales > Pirellulaceae > Rubripirellula. The sequence goes on from JARGNK010000132.1 coordinate 2,075, forward strand.
TGACGTCGCTTGCCGCCTTCTGGCCCTACGAGTTCTTCAATCAAAACCTCGCGACGTTGGATCAGCTAAATCATTGGTTTCCGCTGATCATGCTAGTCTTCATTCCTGCCATCACCATGAGTATTTGGGCAGAGGAGAAACGCGCGGGAACCGACGAATTACTGTTAACACTGCCAGCAGATGACTTCGACATCGTCATCGGCAAATACATGTCATCGGCTGCTATTTTTACGTCGTCCTTGTTGTTCAGTCAGATAAGCACATTCGTGACTTTGGCCATCCTGACCGAGGGTCAGCTCGACATCGGTTTAATTTTTGCAAGCTACCTTGGCTATTGGTTCGTTGGCCTCGCGATGTTGGCGATCGGAATGGTCGCATCTTTTTTGACCGGGAACCTGACGGTCGGCTTTGTACTCGGATCGTTGTTCAATGCTCCGCTCGCCTTTGCGTCCCTCGCTGATTCCATCGTTCCTTCGAAATTCATTTCTGATCTGATCGCCAATAGTGGTATCGCCCGTCCTTTCGATGATTTTGGACGGGGTGTAATCAGCACCTCATCGGTCTGCTACTTCGTGCTGGTTGCTTCCGTCGCAATTTACATCTGCATGGTTCTGATTGGCCGTCGGCACTGGACGGGTGGAAAAGACGGTAACACGATGGCCTGGCACTACATTGCCCGAATTCTCGCCTTGGTCTTATTCACCGGCGCCAGCGTTGTCTTGTGTCGAAACTGGGATGTTGTTCGGTACGATCTTACCGAGGGAAAAGTCAGTTCCTTGGCACCGGCCACGAAGAAACTGATTCGCGAACTCGATTCGGATCGGCCGATCGTGATCGATGCTTTTATCAGCAGGGAAATCCCCGAGATCTACGCCCGGACACGCTACGAGTTAGTCAATTTATTGAAGGAGTTCCGCGCAGAAGCAGCCAAACGCAATCGCACGATCGAAGTCAACTTATACGACGATATCGAACTCTTCAGTGACGACGCTGCCTTAGCCTCCGAGCGATTTGGCATCGAGCCCGTCACTCGCGTCGTCCGTGAAAAGGGTGCCGAACAGCAAAAGCAAGTGATCCTGGGAGCCGCATTCAAATCGGGGCTCGAAAAAGTCACCGTTCCTATCTTTGAATATGGAATCCCAGTTGAGTACGAACTCGTTCGATCGATCAATACGGTCGCTTCCGGAAAGAGGAAACGAATTGGTGTCGTCACAACTGACGCAAGGTTGATGGGTGGTCAGATTGTTGTTGGCAACCAGGTCCAACAACTGAGGCAGCACATTCTGATCGAGGAATTAGCAAAACAGTATGAAGTCGAGGCCGTAGACCTCAATTCGCCCGTTTCACCTACCACTTTCGAAGCACTCATCGCTGTCCAGCCTTCCTCCCTGGCACCACCTAACTTTGCTCGTCTACTCGACGCCATCAAAGCGGGCGTGCCTGTTGCGATCTTTGAGGATCCTGCCCCGATGGGAACGGGATATATCACGCCGACGGGGCAACCCAAGCAGATGCCTGGTTACGCCGGCATCATGCCAAAGCCCGACATAAGAGAGCTTTGGGACCTGCTAGGACTAGACGTACCAGGAAGTGCGGCCTTGCAGGGGATGTATATGCCTGACTTGGTTTGGCAACTGTACAATCCGTACCCAACTCTCGACGATAACGCCGATGAAATGTGGGTATTCGTCGACGAAGACGCTCCGGGCGTCCAAGAGGGTACCGCACTCAGCAGTCAAAGCCCTATCACCGCCGGGATGCAAGAAGTGCTCGCGATCTACAGCGGTGCAGTGAATGCAAAACCCGACTCAGAACTTACACATACTCCCCTACTGATCACGGGTGACCAGAGCGGCTTAATCAAGGGCACAAAGCTAGCCGATCTCGTGCAAGGTCGGACAACGATCGATCGCGAAACTCGCGGTGTTTCTCCCTACATGCCGATCGCTATTACCGTCGAGGGAGAAGGTGGAGAGAATTCGGCCGGAATTCAAGCCGTGTATGTGGCCGACACAGACTTGATGCTGCCTCAGTTCTCCATGATTCGTGCGGACCCAAATACAGTCACCGAATCACGATTTCAGTTCCAAAACGTAACCTTCATCCTGAATTGCATCGATTGGCTGACCGACGAAACAGACTTCATCGAAGTTCGAAAGCATGAACCCATTTTCGCAAGTCTTCGAATGATCGATTCAGTCAAGGAGATTGCGAGAATGGAAGTTCGCAACCAAAGTCGTGCCTACCAGCAACAGTACGACGAGGCTATGCGGGAAGCTCAGGAATCGATGGATCAGCAGCTTAAAAAACTTCGCGAGGAAGTCGAGAAAATCACAAAGCAAAGCGACAGTGGGAAAGTACAACCCGCTGAACTGCAGGCGAAATCGCAGCGGTTTCAGACTTTGCAAGAACTCGAACAACGAAAACTCGCGGTAAAACAGACCAAGACCCAGCGTGATCGAGATTTGAAGATTCGTGAAATCGAACGGCAAGCCGCTGATGCCGTCACTACGATTCAAAATAAGGTCAAGGCAGCAGCAATCGCGTTACCTTGCATCCCGCCACTAGTGGTCGGCGTCATCGTGTTCGCATCTCGCCGCCTACGAGAACGCGAGAACATCTCCAAGAGTCGTCTTAAATAGTGAGTTTGACGTGAACGAAGGGACAAAAACTGGGATCTTCTGGCTGGTTGCCGTCGGCATGATGTCGATTGCCGCCTTCGTGGCATGGCCGCGGGCGACAACAGATGATTCGAAACGATTCGTAGCCGGATTTCCTCTGTTTGACAGGTTTACCGATCCGCTGGCGGCTGCCAGCATGAAAATCGTGACCTTCAACGACGAACAAGGGCAGCTCAGAAGTTTTGAAGTACGCAAAGACCCCGAGTCTGGTCTTTGGACAATCCCCTCACGCGGTGGTTATCCTGCCGATGCCATTGAACAGATGCGAGACGCCGCCAACTCGTTGGTCGGATTGAAAATCCTCGACATTCAAACCAGCAACGCGGAAGATCACGACGACCTGGGGGTCGAAGAGCCCAAAATCGAAGATCTCGAAGTGGGTGACGAAGGTGTCGGCCGACTCGTCAGCTTCAAGGACGAAAAACAGGAAACTCTCGCCGCTCTGATCATTGGCGATTCCCCAAAAGACGACCGCGAGAAACGTTACGTCCGAATCCCCGGTCAAGATCCTGTTTACGTTGTTAAATTGGACATCTCTCCGCTGACCACACGCTTCCAGGACTGGATTGAGGAAGACCTACTGCAGCTCAGCAGCATTGATATCCAAGATATGGAAATCAAGGACTACAACGCGGCGTCTAATCCGGTAACTTCGGGGCAGAACCAAGGGCAAATGCAGATCTCATGGTCGCGTAATTATGCGGCCACGGTAAGGATGGTTAATACCGATTGGCAACTCGAGAGCTTACTCGAATATGACCCTAAGAATCCCTTAGCTGATCCGACAGTGGTCGAGGTGAAAGACGACCAGGTTCTGAACCGGTTAAAACTCGACCAAATGAAAAATGCATTAGACGACCTAAGAATCGTCAATGTTGCCCGCAAACCGGATGGTATGAGTGCAAACCTCCGTGCCAACCAGGACCTGTTAAGTGACAAGAGTGCGATCACCTCGCTCGCTCAACGTGGGTTCTATCCGGTACCTTCGGGACCGAACGGAGAAATGGAAATTCTCTCGGCCAATGGTGAATTAAGTGTAGGACTACAAGAGGGCGTGAGGTACATCATGCGGTTTGGGAATATCGCGGGAGTAACGAATCAAGAAGACGCGTCCGGTGACAACAGCATCGAGGTTGAGGCCGGCGTTAACCGCTTCCTACTAGTGACCACGGTCGTCGATGAATCAAAATTCCCACCACCAGAATTGAAATCGGTCCCTGGAACGCTTGAAGAATTGGATGAGCTTCTCAATCGCAGAGGAGATGGTGACGACGCAGATCCACAAACGCAGGAAAGCGACGACGAGTTGACGAAAGAAGAGCGTCTGGAACGGCTTGAGGCGGAGCAAGAGAAGATCACGAAAGAAAACCGTCGAAAACTGGACGAACGGGACGATCGCATCGAGGTTGCGCGCCGCCGCGTACGTGAATTGAACGCACGGTTCGCCGACTGGTACTACGTGATCCCCGAAGACACCTACTCGGTACTCCGCATCAAGAGAGATCAACTATTCGAAGGTACCGCGGCGGCGGTTGGCGCAAGCCCCAACATTCTTCAACCGCCATTGAGTTTGCCACCAGTTCCAGCCGGAATAGGGCCGCTTCAGACACCCTAACGTTGCCTGCGGCTAGCCGTTTTGTCGCAAATCAACTTGATGATGTTACTGCGCTACCAGCTTGCGGGCGTCTGGTCATCGCGACGACGTCCGGCCATTTCTCCGCGCTAAAGCTTGCTTGACCCTTCCGTCATGACACAATTACGGCCACTCCCTTTCGCGCGGTACAACAATCCGTCTGCCCGATCGAACCTTGTCGCTCTATCGTCATCGGGGCGCAATCGGGCAACTCCGATCGACATACTGATGCTTCCAAACAATTCCTTACTTCGAGAAAATCGCAAACTCTGCGTGGAAAAGTAATGCCGGAGTTCACTCGTGAACTCATCGGCTTCCTCAGGTCGGTTGCCTCCATGAAAATTGCAAACTCATCGCCACCATAGCGAACAAGCGGAAAGTCGGAACGAAGTTTGCAAGTCTCTGTCGCAACGAACTCTAAAACCTGATCACCCGCGTCATGCCCGAATTTGTCGTTGATCCCTTTAAATCCATCCAAGTCGATCAAGATCAGAAACGCTGACACGTCGCGATCAGCCCTTTCAACTGCCTGATCTAACAATTGACCAAAAAATCGACGGTTCCCGACACCGGTCAGTGGATCGGTCAACATCGTCTTTTGCAAATCAAGCAAATTATGCTGAAGAACGTCCACCTGCCCCTGTGACTCTTGTAGCCGCGATCCCATCTCGTTGAGCTTCGTTTGCATCGCCTGGTTACTTCTCAGCAACTGCTCGATACCTTGCGCTATTTCCACGCTCGAGAACTCCAATCAAGGAGTAATCGCTTCGCTCGCCGAATTGATCGAACTCTTGAACTCGTTGCCCGCAGATAACCTGAAAATGATCAGTTTTTGCAATTGGGGCAACTCTTTATCAAGCACGTCGCTGACGTGATCGTTTGCTGGATTTCGCTGGGCACAGAACTGTTCGTACAGTTGCTCCATGAACTCCACCGAAACGGCCCCCGTTTCCAAGAGCACAAGATTCAGCAGTTCGCTAATCGGCGGGCAGTCACCTTCGACATACCGAAACCAAGCTTCATAAATCTTTGGAGTGGGAGGCGTTTGATACTCACCAACAAGCGCAAACGCTTGTTTCGCAAACGCGAAGGCAGCGGGTTCGGTTTCGGTAGTCACGGACATATCAGCAACCAAAAGGAACGTCGAGATGCAGTAGTTGCTATCGTGCCCCCCAGGTTGTTTGTACGTCTTTTATCAACGTTTAGCGAGCGTACCGTCCGTATCAATTCCACGCAGTCCGTGCGACGCTTTTATTGTCGCACCGGTTTCGCTGCGACGAGATTGCTGGCGACTTGAATAGCCAGAAGTCCGTAAGCGAAATAAGTAAAACTGCTGATCAATGGCTGTGAAGAACTTTCCCAAATCGCATTCGCAACACCCACAGCGGGCAAGACAGCGATCCCTATCGCAGCGGTACCAACCAACCATTGACGTTGACGTGTCGGCATTAGAAATGCCGCAGAAATTGGAATGGTCAGGCCCAGCCAATAAGCCGCCGCCAAAATCGCTGAAACCGGAGCACCGCAATACACCCCCCAACCAAACCCAAATAAGCTTAAAGCGAGCGAAGGGGCAATTAAATTCGACGCCCAACGCTGAGACCGATCCAACAGATGCTGCCCAAAAGGGTGGAAACGTAGAAATGTGTTGAACAAAGGCTGGGAAATCCACGTGAAGATCACAAATAACACGTAGAACGCTACGATCGGAAAAATCAGCGGCCGCAAGGCAGGCACGGCGGGTGCCACCAGTCGCGTCAACACCTGGACAAGTACCCAAGCACCAATAATCAAGGCAAAGGCAGCGGAAGAGTTCAACCGACTGAGTGCGACATAAAACTTGTGCACCATTCGAAATAGAAAACTGCGATTGTTCAGCGCATTGATCATTCCAACACGGGCCATCTCATTTTGCGGATCCAACCGCAACGCTTCTCGGAAGGCGATCTGTGCCTCACGATAGTTCCCACTGTTCAACAGCGTAAACCCCGTTGCCGCGTGCGACATCGGATTATCCGGATCACGTTTCAGTGTTTCCTTCGCTGATTGAATCGCCTCATCGCCACGCCCGAGTCGTTCCAATGAGATCGAGCGTAAATTCCCGCAATCCGTGTGATCGGGATCAACCGCCAGCCCACGATCGGCAGCCTGTAACGCATCGTCAAAACGGTTGCGTGACAAAAACGATTGCCCCAAGATGGCAAATGCATCAGCATCATAGGGATCCAACCGAAGCGATTCATTAATCGCTTGCTCAGCTTCAGAATTGCGGTTGCGACGCAAGTAACATACCGCCAACGCGTAATGCGTGAAGGCTTCATCCGGTGAGATCCCAATGGCCCGCTGGGCAATTTCGGTCGCTTCCACGAGGCGTTGTGGAAAATGAGAAATGCAGAGCGACAACATCGCGAGGGCTGATGCATCCTGAGGATCTTCGGTCAACATCGACCGCAGGTCTCGCTCGGCCATATCATAACGTCGCTGTGACAACAGCAACTGAATCCGTCCGTAGCGATCACTCATCATTTGATTTTCAGGTATTCCAGAATCTCGTCATACAACCCACCTTCGTTCGCATACAGAGCGTGGTTGCGTGCCGTCGAAAACCATTCTCGCGTTGAGGGCCGAATTTCCCTGGCAGCGGAGAGTAAATCTTTCGTCGCAATCGGCTTGGGCATTCCCGACTTAATTGCCTCATGCAACTTTGCCTCCACCGCACGATCGACGATCGCCTTTAAATCGGCACCGGAATAATCAACCGTTTTCGCAGCGACTTTTTTTGTGTCCACCTGATCAGTCGGTTTTCCATTCAACTGAATTTCAAGAATTTCCTGCCGTGCGGCCGCATCTGGGGGTGGAACAAAGATCACGCGATCAAATCGCCCAGGACGGCGAAAGGCAGAATCCAAATGCCACGGCGTATTGGTCGCAGCTAAGCAGAGCACGCCGTCATTGTTTGCCTCAACACCGTCTAGCTCAGAAAGAAATTGATTGATCAGTTGGCGACCACCACTGCGTTTCATGTCAGAGCGCGACGCCCCTAACGCGTCAACCTCATCAAAAAACAGGACACATGGCGTGCTCGAACGAGCTTGCTGAAATAACGCATGCAGGTTCTTTTCGCTGTTGCCAATCCACATATCCAACACATCGTTGATGCCGATGGAAAGGAATCCAGCGTTCACCTCCCCAGCTGTCGCGCGTGCCAAATGTGTTTTGCCACAACCGGGAGGCCCATACAACAGGATTCCACCACCAATTTTCTTTCCGTAAGCGGCATACATGTCTTGATGCTGCAGTGGGTAGATGATTTTGATTCGAATCTCATCTTTCACCGCATCCATGCCACCGACTGACTCAAACCCCTGGTCAGGTAGTTCCGTTGAAAAATCCATCGGTTCGTCATCGACATCGTTCTGCCAACTTGCAGCCGCAGGCTCCTGAATCTCCTCGTGATCGCCGAAATCCTGGATTCCGAGCAGACTTTCCAATTCCGCGTCTGCAACCTGATCATCCAGATCAATCGCTTCTCGATAGCTCGAGACGGCGGCCCGAATATCGCCTTGGCGTTGCAATAGTCGGGCGTGCAATACCATCGCCAATGGATCAGCATGCTTGCCCCGCGAAAGGGTTTCAACAATCGCTAACGCGTGCGAGTCCTTCCCTTGACGGCAGTAGATTTCTGCGAGCATCAATTGCAAGCCAATGTGCCCCGGATGAATCTGTAATGCCTTGCGAGCAATTTCCTCCGCTTCATCGAACCGCAGCATAGCGGTCATCAACTTAACAAGCTGAGACACCAAATCCACATTGTCCGGAGCAGCCGCCACGGCGGCCAATAATGCCTCAACGGCCGCTTCGTTAGGATCACTCATCTTCACCATCCTCCCGATCCAGCTTGCCCTCGCCGAGTTCCAAATCCGGTCCTTCAGCCTCGTCTACCACATCCCTCAACAATCCCATCTGATGGACTTTACTTACAGCCAAGGCAGTTGGAATCGCCCCCAATATGAAGAATGCGGCAGGAAGTATCCAACCGCTGCGAGAACGCTCGAATCTCGCGAACGGGTCTTCACTCATGTCAATTCAAACTCATCTCAGGCAACAAAAATGAAACGGCAAACGCGAACCCCTGCCGTTGGGTCACCAGCGTAACAGGAAGGCAAGGTATGAGATAAGCAGGCAGAGTCTCTTTTGTAACGACGCAGCCACGTTTTATGAGCAACAATACGGCAATAGAAGTCTGTTTCACTCGATGCAACGAGCGACCTGTGGGGGGTATCAATGCCAACTTTTCGTTTCACGGCCGTCTTCGTCTTTATTCTGTTGACAGCAAGCCAATTGTATGCCGCTGGGCCATTTGGTCGTCGCCGGATGCCGCGATCCTATGCTGCTCCCGTTCGCCCCGCTTTTTCGGTTCCACTGAGCGTTCTGCAATCGCCCAAAAAAATGACTGAATTGTTCGGCCCCAGCATCTTGGTACGCGAACAACCCGCTGAAAATCCTAAAGACCCAAGATTTGTCCAACAACCCTCGGACACATCGTTCGAAGATTAAGAGTTGCGATCTGAAAGATCGCTGGCATCGCCGCGTTTGCGTGGCACCTCCAACCAAAACAGTTGAAATTCGACTGAGCTGGCCATTCTACGAGCGCGGGATTTTCAACCGCGAATCTCGATTCAATGTCGCCGCGGCAATTGCAGCACGCAAAGACAGCGGGTCGGGACTCAAATCCACCCATCAAATCTGGGTTGCTGAACAACCTTCCACTTGGATGGATTTACTGATCGCAGGGTAGCCAAGCGATCAGATCCGCCCATTCTTCGCCTTGAAAATCACCCTCCAGGCCCAAACAAGACCTCGATTCAGCGTGCCGCGTTCGTATTCGATTTCGCTGATTAACGCGACCAATTTCTTTACCCTTTGAAGACGCATCAACCTTCTGCGATTTCGATCTCGTGGGGTGCCCCAGATCAGCCACGGTGACGGCATCTCCGCCTCGAGCGTGACGAATCCTCGATACCAGCCTTTCGCTAGTCCAAATTCCCCTGTAACCGTCACGACGTTGTTGTAATCGATCCGACTCGCGCCACCGCTTCGCTTGACGCAAATCAAATAGTCGTCACAAGTTTTTAACTCGCCGCCGATCGGATGATGACACACAATTTTTCGTTGGAAAAAGTTCCGGCAAACTCGACACTCCTACCAGACCCTCCAGGGCTTGCCCTGCCAACCTGTTGAAGCACGGTCCCATGAATCACCGCATCGTCATCGCCGCACTCCTGTTCGCCTTTCTCGCGTCAACCGTTGAAGCCCAGAATCGAAAATACCGTCGCCGAGGAGTGATTCTCGGGGGCTTGGCGGGCGCCGCTATTGGTGCGGCTATCGGCGATAAAGGTAACAACGAAACCGCTGGTGCCCTCATCGGTGCAGCTGCCGGAGCGATGGCAGGCGGCACAATCGGCAACCAAAAAGATCAGCGTCTCGAACACTACCAACAGTATCACTCCCCCTACACCTCAACGCCACGTAGTTACCGCCAACCTGCGCACCCCTACGGCGGTTACCATTCGGGTCCGAATTACTACAAGCCTCACTATTATGGCGATAGCGTTCATGGTTTTCAGTCGCCAACGCTTGCCGCGCCTAGCGTCTTGATAACACCGGAAATCGCTCCAGCGCCTGTTCCCCAGCGAAACGAAAATCGAGCCATCACTACCGAAGACGTGGTCTCCATGGTCAACGCCGGCCTAAGCGATGCGATCATTCTGCAGCAAATCCAGCTTCGCGGAATCGCTACCAATCCTTCGGTCCCCGAAATCATCAAACTGCACCAGATGGGCGTTAGCGAAACCGTCATCGCTGAGATGCAGCGGGATCTTGGAAACAACGTTCAAGAATTACCCGCTCCGAATGGCTTCCCAATCGAATCGAACTAACAACCCAATCGACGAATGAAACTCGGTTTCCGTCGCACTCACCGACTTGCTGGGTCATGGTGACCGAGTTGACAACACATCCAGCTGAGCCTGAATTCGAGGCCGTTGGTCTTCATCAACAAGGTTGAGGACCTTTCCTAGGTAGTCTGCATCGTTGGCAAGATCCAATTTTGTGATCAACCATTCGAGCTGGCCAAAATCTCTATGATGAATCTCAATTGCTCGTTGGATTCGCATGCGAGCTTCGAGTGATAAAGAATGGTTTCGGCGGAGATCAGCAAGCATTGGACCGTAGGATGGAAGATTCGATTCCAATCTCTGGGTCGCTTCGGTTCGTGTTTTAAAATGGTCGCTGTCAATTTGCTCAAGCAGTTGATTAAGTCCCTGCACGACGACGGGATCGGCAACACGCAGCTTCGTCGTCACTCGCTCAATCACACGCGGATCAAACCGTGTTTCGGGAATCAAAATACCGACACTTTGAAGTTGAGGAAAAATCTCTTGTTCAAACCAGTCGGTGTTCTGAGCATAGATGTCGGCTATCGTCACTCCCTCTCGCTCAACCGATTCCGATGTCGTTTTGCCCCGCACCACCGCCCGCACTTGGTCCTGAATTAACTCCAAACTATCGAACCCAAAGTTTCGGAGCGTTAGCTTCCACTCGCCGGAATGGTCCGAGATCAACATTTGCCGTTTCGCACCTTCGAGTTCTTCAAGCGAAAACAGGTACCGACCATCGATGTTGGCGAACTTTCCCCGCAGCTCGTCAGTGGAAAATTCTCCTCCCTTGTTATCGTGCAAAATGTTTGATCTGATTTTTATCTTACCCTGCTGCGTTACCGCGTACCGAAGATTTTGAAATAGCAGAACAACTCCCGGCTCACGCCGGTGAAACACATTTTCGGGCAGGAAACTACGGTACCCTTGACTGGAAATTTTCCAGCCACGGACTTCCAATTCCGTCGCCACCTCCAACGCAATACTCGCCAAAGATTCCGGCAGAAACAAGTCTTCCCAATGACTCCGGTCAACAGCAAGTCTTCCCTTATCCCATTTCAACCGTGTCAGTCGTTGAATGGGAATTCGCAATCGATCCATTGGGCCGTGCGACGTATCTGCTATTTGGTTTTTCTTTTGGCGATCATGCTCTGACAACAGGTCATCCCACATTCGCACGTCATAAAAGACTCTCTCGGATACTAGGCGGCGCTGCAAACGTTCATGCTCGACCTCGTCTACCTTGGCTGATAAGCTACGGAACCGCCCAGCAATCAAATCATCCTTAATTCCCTGTGAGTGATTCGCTTTTAGATCCCGCATCACTCTTGTCAATGAATGATAGTCTTCGTCCACCTCTGCCATGAGTGGCCGCAAGCGATCCAACTGCCATAACCGCAAGGCCAAACTGCGTTCGGTTCGTTGCAGCGAACTGACCTTGGCGAGCAAGTTTTGCTGTCTCGCGAAGTTGATATCGTTCACAGCTTGCCGATAATCGCGAACGAGATCGCGAAAGTAATCTGCATGTATGCGACTGCCCGCTTGAAAGAGAGCGTGACGCCGAGCGATCTCTGATTCGACTTCATCCAGGACCCGACTGATTTCAGCAAGGTTCCCCGTCGTCTCCTCGTGATGTCTGTCTGGCGGACTTTGCGCGCAAGCGAGCGGCCCAACTAGCTGCACAAGGACAAGCAGCAGCAAACAAAAAGGACGGGAATGGAGCATGTGTGGGCGAACGAATCCGAGACCGATGGCAGGGTCGAATCTCGCTAGATCATGGTTGCAAATTGTTCGTGATCAGGTCGTTTGGAAGGTGGCTGATTGAATTGAACCAATCCAAAGTCCAATCAAGTCCGTTATAGACTAATTTTGTCACGCCTGTGTTGCGTAAGTGCCCGAGCCCAATGGCTTCGGCGGGATCACCAAGTAGCTGTATTAATAAGCGACGCTTCAGGTCGGCATGAATCACGGCAACAACTGAATTCCCATTTGAACCAAACGTGTTGATAAGGCGTTGCTTGACATTCCTAGACCGCAGCTCCGCCTGGTCGGGGGTTTCTCGTTCGCGCCCCCACCAACCCTCCTGGGTAATCGAATCGTCGAGTGTGCAATGATCGCCGGAATCAACCACGTGTTCAATGACGTTCTGCCGCGTTAGCCCAGGCCCTCCCTCGACGGCGGTCGGCCCGTGCCCCCGGTAGATCCCCCCTTCCTCAAAGATATCGGCCCAGACGTGCACATGACTGCCGGTCGCTTGGGCAATGTATCGAGTCGTCTGCAGGGCTCGGCGAACCGGACTCGTGATCAAGGTATCGATCGTCAACGATTCCATCCATTTTGATAAATGCTGAGCCTGGCGATGGCCAAGATCCGTGATCGACGGATCTTCGACTCGCAGTTCGATTGGGCGAGCATTGTTTTCACTCTCCGCATGTCTCACAAGATACAGTTGCATCGCTCAAGTTTTGCCATTAGCAAGAAAGGTCGGCTATTCGCTGGGCCGCTGCCTGAATCGGGTGCGGACATAGTCGATCATCATCCACTCGATGACCACGAGCAAAACGGGCATTGCAAACAACATGAATTGCGAGAAAGCAGGCTTGGCCATCCACTCCGGCCCAGATTGTGCAAGCGCCGCCAAAATAGCCATGACCAAAGATCCATTGATAAACAACAAGAACCCGGTCAGTACCGCAGAGCCTGTGGCGATCAGGCATCCGGCCGTAACGATGTTGCGTTCATCAGCATTCCCTCGCCAACTCATAGACTCGCTTTCATGGGCAAAATTTCACTTAACAAGATGGTGACCAACAACCCAACGATCGACAACACAGCCAACAAAGGCGTCCAACTCCGCAGCGACTCACCCTCTGTCAAACCGCCCATCTTAGTGAACACCCAAAAACCGCTGTCATTCATCCAGCTACCGAACAACGAGCCAGTTCCCACGGCTGCGGCCACGTAAACCATATGAAACTCGGGTTTTGCATCACCGATGATCGCAGCCATCATACCCGCCCCAACGATCATCGCTACCGTGCTGCTTCCCTGGGCAACCTTCAGCACTGACGCGATTCCCCAACCGAGAAAGAGCAGCGCAAGCCCTGAAGCTCCAGCCTCGGAAAAGTAGTCCTTGATCGTATCGCTAATGTTCGTATCCCCGAGCATTGCTCCAAAGGCACCACCGGCAGCCGTAATCAAGATGATAATACCGCCACTCATCAGTGAGTCTTCCACATCATCCGCCAAACTTCGCCAGGAGAGAGAGCGAACGTACTTAAGCGTTAACATTGCAACAATCGCCGCCAACATGAGCGCGAAGTTTGCATTGCTCGGTAGCGAAAGCCTGCTTGCAATCTTCCTCTTAGGGGTGTCCCAATCATGCTCGGCTACCAAGCCCGAGCAGGCGTCTTCTAATAATGAACGGTTCATGCGGCGGCGATCAACCGGTTTCATTCTCAACTGATTGGCTTCCAACATTTCCTTAGAGAGATTTGACAATGGCACACCAAGAAAGGCTTCCTCACGATAGAAATGATCATCCATGAGGACCCGATTTAAAATCGCGACATAGCGCTGCTGCCCTGCTTCATCCACCGGCGGCGATTTCAAGAGCTGCCGCTCAGACGGATCGATCCGGCCACTCGCCAACACACAAGCGCCAGGTGAATCGGCATCGGCCGTAACCAGCAGATTCGCGAATTGCTCGTAGTCTGCAATGTCGGCAATCTGCAGTTTCGCGCGATCTTCGCTATCGGCGATCGTTGTTGCCATAGTACCGGCGCCGATCAACACCACGGGAATCAAAACCGGCAACAGCGAGACCCACAACGATGGCAACTTTTCCTCGGCCAACGCCTGATGTTTTTCCTCCTTTGCACCGAGTGGTCGCATTTCAACGGGCATGACCTTATCCGCCACGGTGGAAAAAATCAGACCCGCAATCGCCGAAGGGATCGCAACGAGTGTTCCAACCAACATCATCACCCCGATATCGACACCGAGAATCGCAGCGACCAAAAGCGGCCCCGGCGTCGGGGGAACCAGCGTGTGTGTGATCGCACCGCCGGTGCCAATCGCCATCAGGTATTTCAAATAGTTTTTATTCGTGCGTCGATACAAACTCCGAGCGAGCGGAACCAGCAAGTAAAAGACCGTGTCGAAAAAGACGGGGATCGCAAGAATGAATCCGCTGACCATCAACCCGAACGACGCTTTCTTTTCGCCGGTCACATGTACCGCGCTGCGAACAATCCGATCGGCAGCACCACTGTCCAGCATGCACTTCCCGATGATAGCTGCCATCGCGATGACGATCCCAATGCCGCCTGCTGAGCTGCCAAACCCTTGAACCACCGCGTTCATCCGCGACCCAGCATCCTGGTCTTGCACCAAGCCAACGCCCAAACTGACGATCAAGGCCGAAATGATCAGCGCTAGAAAGGCGTTGAGTTTTAATCCGATGATCATCCCCAACACGGAAACAATCCCGATCACCAGCAAGATCACCGGCGTCATATCAATCGAGCCCGAATCGACCGAGCCGCCAGCAGCCTCTCCACTCGCATCCCCCCCAGTTGCACCAACCAAGATGCGGTCTGGCTCCTGATCGCCGGGACCAGCTGCTTGCAGAATAGGCGAAACTTCGCCAGCACCAACATCGACCACAGGATCGTCGCTGACCTGCTCATCAGTATCAGAAGTCACCCCCTGCGTTTGATCAACGGTGGCAACCGCCGCCTCGGCCTCCTGCGACCACACATTGCACGAGAATCCGAGGGTGGCGAGTAAGTACACGCCTAGAAAAATAGCTGGAAACCGCATGAGAGACCTCTGCCACGACGAAACCCGACCAAACCGTAGCGCAGAATTCTAATCACAACGCAACGGTCAGTGGGCTGCCGGTCCCAAGAAAATCACTTCGTCGATTCCTGATTCCCGCGCTCGCGACGCAAGTTCTCACTCACGCGATCCAAGATTCTACGATCCTCAACGCTAAGCGATTGGACACCGTCATGATGCAACCGATGGAGAATCTCGTCCAACCGCTGCGCATCTGCCGCCTCGCCGCGCTCGCGTTTCATCGCCCGTTGCAGGCGGACTCGGTCACGGCGCTGTGCGAGCGAATGCCGCGTCCGCTGAACCCAAGATTCTCTCGGCAAATGCCCAAGAGAAGAATGTCCCTGGCGCAAGCCATCAACGAGTGAAGCGACCTCAAAACTGCGTGAGGAAATAAACATTAGTATCCCGCCAAGCAACAACAACGGCCACTTTGAAGCCAAACCCGAATTATCACTTGAATGCAGCAGCAAACTCAGCACCACGAATCCGATCGACACGACAATCAGCATTTGACGCAACAGACGCACTTGGATCGGCGGCGGCAGTGAACGTCCCATTCCCACGACCATCGCAGCAAGTAATTGCCTGCCGGGTGTTCGCGGAAAAGGAATCATTTGCAAAACGACCTGGACCCAACAGAGCCATGCACCCGTTAACCAAATCGATTCATGCGATTTTAGACCGACGCTAGGCGGCAACCAAACAGCCTGTTCGGCGGGCGCCAATTGAGGCATCGAAAAACCACCTTCTATCAATCGGTAAAACATTCCCAATAGCAGGATTGGAATCAACGTCGCGATGCTCACCAACCCCGCCTGATTGACCGTCCAGACCCGAGGCATCGACTCGACCCCTAACAGACCAACTCGCAGATATGTCGCAGGAGCCCCAAGCAATTTGCTCAAACCCCAAAAGAAAGCGGCTTGAACCACCCAACCAGAAGCCCAGAAAGCAGTCGCCAGCATGGCACTCGGAGGGAGATCGGCCGTGCTGCCAGGCCGATCAGCTGCAAAAGTAACAACCCCCAGCAATACCAACAGGCCGGCAGGTACGCTGTACGATATTAAGCACCGCACACCACCAATCGAACCCATCGAAATTGCACCCCGCGTAACGAAATCATCAGCGAAGTCGTCACTATCACGAGACCGAAATGGTGCACTGCCACGGGGCATAGAAGAACGACATACGGGGGAACGAAGAACCTGACGCAGCTTAATACGCCGCTCCCCCCCTCACGGTTCGCCCGTGAAACTCCGCAGGAAACTACACATTCCCCAATTCAGAATCACGGTTTTACCGCAGTAGACATAGGTCCTGAACCAACTACCCCAGTTGACACAAAACCTGACCCGACTGGCAGCCCATTCCAAACTAAGCTCAGTCAGCTCAACAACGAACCGCCCGACCGGCAAATGCAACCTGCCTAGGTGAACTCGCCTATCGCGCCCCAGCAAAGACCC
>JARGNK010000132.1:18729-21448 GCA_029213145.1 Rubripirellula sp.
GCCCCAGCAAAGACCCAGAGGCCCCAGCAAAGACCCAGAGGCCCCCTGAGGTACGCTCGACGCGGGCACCGTGAAGAGGAGCAGGCCTGAACCAGTGCAGGGCCGAGCCTGAGCAATACATCGGGCCTGGCCATCGAAAGCAAACGACCAGGCGGGCAACGAGCAAGGCTAACAAACTAACCAGCAATTTTCAGTGCTGGACGGCCTGCCTCGCAAAGCACCTCACGAAGCCGATCGAATTCGTCTGCATCGGTAAAATGAAGGGTGATTTTGCCCCGCCCACGGGCGGTGCTCTTAATTTCAACCTTGGTCCCAAATATCATTCGCATCTCCTGCTGCATCGCCTCAATTTGTGGCGAGATCTGGCGGCGTTTTTGGCGAGTCGCATTGACGATCTTGCGACCCGTCTCAACATCCTCTTCACGCTTCAGCATGTCAGCGACATGAGTCTCGGTCGCTCGAACACTCCAAGTCTCTTCCACAATCTTACTTGCGGTACGAACTTGGATCTCCTCGTCACCGATTGGCAACAAAGCGCGAGCATGCCCAGCGCTCAATTCTCCCGCAGCCAACCGATCGAGAATCGCCTGCGGCAACTCGAGCAGACGCATCAGGTTGGCAATCGTGCTGCGATCAATACTCAGGCGACGAGCAAGATCATCCTGCTTGCAATGATGTTCTTGGATGTACCGCTTGAAAGACATCGCCTTTTCAATCGGATTCAAATCTTTCCGCTGCAAGTTCTCGATAATCGCCAATTCGGCAACCAGGCGATCATCCGCCTCACGGACCTCCGCGCGAATTCGCTTTAAACCTGCATGAATGGTCGCACGCAAACGGCGCTCACCACTAATCAGCTGATAACGCCCATCAACAACCCGCACCAAAATAGGCTGCAACTGCTGATGGTTCTTAATGCTTTGAGCGAGCGAAGCAATTTCTTCGGGATTAAATTCACGCCGCGGCTGAAACGGATTATTTTCGATCTCATCAACCGAAAGCTCGAGTGACTCAACGCCACTGCTCGCTTCACCCTCCAACGGATTCCCGTTTTCGTCGACCGGAGTTCCTAACAACGCGGCAAGTCCTTTGCCCAAACGTCGATCTTTCGCAGATGCAGTACTAGTCACGCTGAAGCACCTCCATGCATAGCTGGGTGTAGGCGAACGCCCCACGTGAACGCGGAGCGTATTGAAACACGGTTTGACCGTGACTCGGTGCTTCGCTTAGCGAAACATCACGAGGCACGACGTTGTCAAATACAATATCCCCAAAGAAATCACGAACCTCTTCGTCAACTTCTTTTGTCAATTCCAAGCAAGGGTCATACATGGTCAGCAGGATGCCTCCGAACTTCAGACGCCCCTCGGTCGCAACCATAACCCGCTTGATTGTGTGAATAAGCTGCGTGAGCCCTTCCATTGCGAAGTACTCGCATTGAATGGGCATCAGAACCTCGGTAGATCCCACCAAGGCAGTTTCCGTCAATGCCCCAACACTTGGCGGGCAGTCAATCAGGATAAAATCATGCCGGTTGATCGCTTGATCGAGATGCTCGCGAACTTGCTTGGAAGCCTGATCGCCACCGCTGGCCAACTTATCGACGTCGTGAAAGGTGCGACTCCCCGGCAAAACCGACAAACCCTCCACTGATGACTCGACAATGCTTTCCTCGAGCGACTCGCTACGAACCAAAGCGTGGCCCTCGGTGGGCTGCATGCCAAGTGACGTGGAAGCATTACATTGCGGATCCATGTCGACCAGCAGGGTTCGCTGGCCCGACAGGGATAAGGCAGCAGAAAGATTGACGGCGGTGGTGGTCTTGCCAACGCCTCCCTTCTGATTAACCACGCAAAGAATCCTTCCCACTGGGGATGCTCTCTTGTGAAAGCGAATGCTTGGATGACTCCTGCCACCCGTCTGGAAGGCGAAACTAGGAGAATTCACCCTGGTGAAACAAGACTGGTTTCACAAGAAACTGGCATTGACACGAACGGCCCACTCTGTGGTCGCCGATTTTGCCCTCTTGGGGCGAATAGGGCCAGTCGTCAGCGGTCGCGACCCTCCACGCCTAACGGCGTGATTTTCAAACAATCACCTGAAGCCCCGCGGCAGCTAGCCCCAATGAGACTCCGCGGCAATCAAGATCAGCCCTCGGGGAATACCTGCCGTACAGCAAACCGACTTGAACGCAATGTCCTCGCCCCAAAAAACCATTCAGTAAACCCACTGCCGCCCAGGCTTAGCCGCACTCCCCTAATGCGAGTAATACCATTTTGAACCGGAACTGCTGCTGAACCAGATCCTTGCGAACTTGAGCCACTAGGAAGACCTCCACCCAAGACCCAAAAAGGCGTTCTCGGCTAGAGATACCTCTGGGCCAATCAACGCCACGCACGTCAACCTCGCCATTGTCCCGCCTTTTCCTAAGACAGAACCGTTGGGCCTGGAGGGTAATTCGCATTCCACTCAGACCGCAATCTAAGCATCAAGGTGAACTGGCAAGATACCGCAGCTGGGCCACCCAGAGGTGCCTTCGCTATTTCAAGTCTGTCCTGTGATCTCCAGTCTGTCCTGTGATCTCCAGTCTGTCCTGTGATCTCCAGTCTGGCCTGTGATCTCCAGTCTGGCCTGTGATCTCCAGTCTGGCCTGTGATCTCCAGTCTGGCCCGAGATTTCCAGCCTGGCCCGAGATTTCCAGCCTGTCTCGAGATTTCCA
>JARGNK010000133.1:0-5400 GCA_029213145.1 Rubripirellula sp.
AGAGCAGACTCGCAACAAGGTTGCCCTGCTGATCGATCGCAGCGAAAGCATGTCCGTCCGTGAGGGTGACGAAAGTCGATACCAACAAGCAGTAAATTTTGCTCGTGATGTGTTATTGCCAACCGTCGATCAGTCGCAATTAGAAATCACACCGATTCTCTTCTCCGACGATTCCCGTCAAGTCACCGGTAACGAAATTGCCACGGCAAAGCCGAATGGACCGTCGACGAATCTCGGTCGTGCGATCCTAAAAGCTGTCCTAGGATCGGACCCACCACCGCTGGTTGCGATCACACTGACCGACGGAATAACCACGCAACCAACTGAGCACTCGCGTGCCGTCGCGGCGTTAGTGACCAGTGCCGTACCGATGGTTGGCATCGGTTTTGGGAGCCAAGCCGGCGGCCGAGTGGTTAGTTTGGAAGACGCCACAGCTCCTTCCCTCGCCGACCCGGGACAAACGATTCGCCTATCGGCAAAGTTGAACGCAACTGGAAAGTCAATTCCTTCGCTGCAATTACTTCTGATGCGAGACGGACGGTTGATCGACCAGCGACGGATCGATGCCTTTGATGGGCCAAGAACCTGGACCGAGAATTTCGATGTAACGGTGGATTCCGAAGCAACGCACGCCTACGAGTTTCGCTTGCTACCACCCGCGACCGAATCGTTAACGCTTGCGAAATCAACCGCGACCGCGATTGTACGGGTGACCGAATCGAAAGAGATTCGGGTGCTGTACTTGCAAGGCGGCTTAACCTGGGATTACAAATTTGCCAACATCGCAGCCAGCAGCGACCCGGCAATTCGCCTGTCAGGATTGAGTCGCACTGCCAACACCTCTAAATTTTTTGAAAATGTCCAGAGCGATGTAGATTTGGTGGGTGGTTTTCCAAACAGCTTAGAAAAGCTGAGTGAATTCCGGGTGGTCGTTTTATCAAACTTGCGGCCTGGCGACCTCACCCCGTTTCAACAACAACTGCTGGCTGATTTTTGTGGTGAGCTAGGGGGTGGCCTGCTCATGATCGGTGGGCCGCAAACATTCAATGCTTCTTGGCGCGAAAGCCGACTCGAAGAACTGCTACCAGTTCGATTTGCCGTTCTTTCAGATCGGTCTGCTAGAAACCTCTTTCAATTGCAGCCGACGTCACTTGCGTTACAGCATCCGGTCTTTCAGATCAGCGATAAAATGCCAGCCGAAGTCGCGTGGCGAGAAATGCCTCGATTCACCAGCCGTGCCTCGGTTGACGAAGTCAAACCGGGAGCCGAAACATGGCTGGAGGATGAAAATGGCTCCGTCTTGATGGCATCGCAGCGTTACGGCAACGGCTTCGCTTCCGTAATCTGCATGCAAAATCTATGGCGATGGCGACTAGCTCGCGAAAGCAACCCGGAACACTTCGATCGATTTTGGTTGCAACTGCTGCGTTACCTTGCTGACGCCGGGCGTGAGGTGTTTACGATATCCCCCACGAACCTTTCCCCAGTCCCCGGCGAACGAATTGAACTGTTGATTGACCACCGCGCCGCAACCGGCAGCGAAACTCAAGAACGACACCGAGTTCGCTTGCTTGTCCAAGACGCAGAGGGGCAAGATCGCTTGGATCAGATGATCGACATTGAAGCGGGGAACCAAGCCACCGCAGCACTCACCGCTGACGCCACGGGCGTCCTGACCGCGACCCTTTATGGAGCTGGGAAGCAAATCTTAGCGAGCCGTGATATTGACGTTCGTGATGCAGCGGTGGAACTAGCAAATACATCGCGCAACATGGAAATCCTGAGGCAATTTGCTGGGATCAGCGGCGGCATTGCGGTCAAAGCCGAATCGATTACCAACGCACCAGAAATGCTGCAACCTTATCTCAACCCCCAACAGCCACCTCAAGTTGAAAACAAGCATGCTCTCCCTGCGGGAATCAATGGCTGGATAATGACTCTCCTGCTAACGTGCGTTTCACTAGAATGGATCTGTCGAAAGCGATGGAATCTAATCTGAGCTTTTCAGGTGAGTGATCAAACCCTCAACCAAGGCCTTAATCTCTACCTAAAAACAAAACAAATAGACCCTTCGGTTAACACACCGTCGACCGAACCCCTTGAACTAGACCTGCGTCGAAAAGACGAACCACGACAGCGGCATCCCGACAACCTCAATCACGCAAAATGACGCATCCGTTCCGCCCTGTATTTATCATCGCCTTGCTGAGCAATGTCTTCATGCCGGCAATCGCGCAATCGCCCACCGATTTTTCGATGGCGGATCCCTCCGCGTCATTTTTTATGGGACGCATTAAATACAGTCGCAACAACGGCAACGACTGCAGTGGCGTAGGACGTAATCTCACTAAGTTGGTCTCGGAGGTTTCAACCATTCAGATTGGCGATGAAGAGCGGTTGGCTTTCACCGATCCAAAGCTGTTTGAAACGCCTTTTCTGTTCATGAATGGGCACAACGACTTTGTCCTCAAAGACAATGAATTGGAAAGCCTGAGGATTTACCTGAAACATGGTGGTTTTCTGTTTGTCTCTGGGTGTTGCACCAACCCTGAATTCCCGAAGGCGTGGCGTCGTGAAATGACGCGAGTGTTTCCTGGTACCGAGACAAGGATCCTCGACTATGACCATCCCGTCTATCACTCGTTTTATCAAATCGACCGAGTCAGGAGCCTGCATCGCAACGTCGACGTTCACTTTGAAGGACTGTTCTACGGTGATCGTTTGGTTAGTGTGATGTGCGAAGATGGTTTGTGTTGCGTGTTCAGCATGGACAATCGGTGCAACGCGGGAAGAGGTGTTTCCCCGGAAGATGGCCGGCAACTCGCACTCAATCTGGCTGTCTACGCCATGACGCACTAGAGCGGCATCGGCTAATACGCTCCGCGAGACCCCGCTGTCGAACACTTTCACCAACCGCCTAAGAGTTCATGGTCTCGCTAGCTGCGTCCAACGCCGTCAAGCAAAACAATTCGAGCACCGTACGTTGGCAAACACGCTGATCGTTGTGCAGTGAGACGATTTGGCCGAAGCGGCTTTTTTGAAAAGCTCGATCCAAAAACGGCGGATTGCTGACTTCGATTGGTAGCAAAAAGCACCTCGGGAACGCCTCGTTCGGCCAGACATGCGGGCAGACGCAATTCTTGTCGGGTGAAGGCAATGCCGCCCCGTTTGTCGGGTGAAGGCAATGCCCGCCCCGGCCCAAGGCAATGCCCGCCCCGGCCCCCCGTCCCGGCCCGTCCGGACTGATCAAAGTGATTCAGCTGGGCAAGAAACCCCATCCCAGACGGTACGCCGCAATTCCCCGCAGGTCTGCCGATCCTAACCCCCGCAGCAGGAAAGTCATCTCTGGAAGGAATACTTTTTACCCAACAAATCGAACCATCACTTAGAAATCTCAAAGTGGATCACGGTACCCCCTTCACCGGAACACTCACCATGGCTCACACTATCCACCTAGGAAAGTGGATTCTGAACCCTCGGCGGTTTTCCACTGGAGATCATCAATGGACTTGATAAAAATTAACGTTTGCCGTTCGCATATCAGGCATCGGAATCACAGATTCCGCTCATCCTTTACCCAGTCAATCTTTGGTAGCTACAAGATGAAGCAACTTTTAGCATTCACTCTGCCGTCACATGCCCTCTTACAGGTGGCATTTTTTCAATTCCATGCCACGGCTCAGGATGTCCCGGCGACCACCACTGTTGCAACTGCGCAACTCCAGGACGCGGATACACCAAACCCGGATCTCGAAGCACTCCGTAGTGTCGGAAAAAAATATGTGCAAACGTTCAATGCGCATGACGCGAAGGCTTTATCTGCATTTTGGTCGCCGGAAGCAGTTTACATCAACCGTCTAACTGGCAAGCAAGTCAATGGCCGCGATGAAATCGCCAACCAATTCGAAGCCATTTTTGATGCGAAGCAAGGCTTGCAAATGGAGGTAGCCGTTCAGTCGTTAGAATTCGTCTCACCAAACGTTGCGGTCGAAAACGGCACCGCAACATTCACAGCGGACACACTTGAATCACGAAGTATTGACTACTCCGCCGTCTACATTCGTCGCGAAGAAAAATGGTTACTCGATCGCGTGACCGATGATCCGAATCCAATCGTGCAATCCAATTATGAACGACTGAAAGAATTGGAATGGATGATTGGAAGTTGGGTCGACCAAGCGGAGGAAGGACAAGTCGCGACGGATTGCCGATGGTCAAAAAACAAGAACTTCATCGCACGATCGTTCACCGTTTCAGTAGCTGGTCGGATTGGTCTTTCCGGCATTCAATTTGTTGGCTGGGATCCGGCGAACAATCAAATTCGTTCCTGGACCTTCGATTCAGATGGTGGCTTTTCTGAGGGGCGCTGGTCAAAGGACGCGAATCGCTGGTATGTCCGCAAGCAAGGGACGTCCTCCGACGGTAGCCGGGCCACCGCCGTCAATATTATTACCTACGTCGATGAGAATACATTCACTTTAAAATCGACCCAGCGGACCATTGCTGGCGATCTGCTGCCGAACGTTGATGAGGTTGTGGTGGTCAAGCAATAACAGGGTGCCTGCAACACCACAACATTACAGACGAAACATAAGAATCAAAGAGACAGATTGAGGAATAAGATGAAACGTACTGCCATTTGGTTATTGTTCTTGAGTGCAACGGTTGCCTTTGTCGCGAGCGAGGTCGCTGCTCGCGGCCCCGGGGGCCGTGGCGGTGGTGCCTCACGCGGAGGTGGCGGAGCGTCGCGGGGAGGGAGTGCTGCTTCCAGTCGATCACCTTCGATGAGTTCGCGTCCCAGCACAAGCTCCCGACCAACACCGTCAGCCTCCCGACCAACACCGTCAGCCTCCCGACCAACACCGTCAGCCTCCCGACCAACACCGTCGACACGACCGAGCACGGGCTCCCGGCCAACACCGTCGACACGACCGAGTCCCAGTAAACCGCCAGCTACAGGCTCCCGTCCTAGTACTGGAAATCTTCCCAACGCAGGCTCACGTCCCGGAGCCGGCACGCGACCATCACCCGGAGCCGGCACGCGACCATCACCCGGAGCCAGCACGCGACCATCACCCGGAGCCAGCACGCGACCTTCCCCTGGAACTGGTAACCGCCCCGGCAGTGGAGCTGCGGGAGGCAAACGACCTACCAACTCGCAGCTACAAAACTTTCTCGATATGCCCTCTGGATCGAAGCGTCCGGCTGGGCCCAATGGTGGCGTTTCCCAAATGCCTGCCAACGGTGGCAATGCTGCCGCCGATTTCTTGCAGAACCGAGATCGCCCCACTGCTTCAACGCTCCCTGCCGGGAGGCCTGCTGCGGGCAACGGGCAGCTCGCTGACAACCGAACCGATCGTCGCGACAACATTTCGAACAACCGCACGGACCGCCAAGACA
>JARGNK010000133.1:5500-19416 GCA_029213145.1 Rubripirellula sp.
CAACACGTCGAATCGACAAGAATCCCGCTCAGATCGACTTGATACTCGCAATGACAATCTGACGAATTACCGCGCAGATCGCATCGATAATGTGCAACAACGCACCGTGGATCGCGTCGAGCGACGCGATCAAGTCCGCGATCAAGTTCGTGATAATTACCCACGGGGCGCGTTCTGGGCGGATCACCCTTACTGGGCGCAATGGCGTTGGACAGCTCCATACCGCTACACCACCTGGGCAGTCCTTTCCAACTGGGCACCCTGGCGGTCAAACACTGTGACCAGCTACAACTACGGCGACAACATCTACTACGAGGGCGGCGATGTTTATTACGGAGATTCGATCGTAGCGAGCGAACAGGTTTACGCCGAACAAGCTCAGGCGATCGTCGCAACAGCACCGGAGCCGACCACCGCGACTGCTGCCCAAGTCAGCCAGGATGATTGGATGCCGCTAGGTGTATTCGCGATTACGGCAGACGGCGAAGCCTCAGGGCCACCTCCCAGCCTGTTCTTGCAACTCGCTGTCAGCAAGGACGGTGTGATTGCCGGAACCCTCTGCAAAAACGACACCGATCAAGTTGATCAGGTAGAGGGCGCGGTGGACATGGAAAGCCAGCGCACCGCGTGGGGAGTTAGCGGGAAAGATTGGCCGATCATGGAAGCCGGACTTTCCAACCTGACTGGTGATACCTGCCCAGTCTTACTTCACTTCGCTGATGGACAGACCCAACAGTATCTGTTGGTCCGCGTCGAGGATGACCCCACCAAATAGCGAACTGTCCTGACCGAAGTCCGCGAATAGCAGCGACGCTCAAACAGAATCAAGCACTCTGTTTCGACCAGAGGAGGGTGAGAAATTTGACGTCGCTTAGCCGGAGTTAAACTCCGGCTGCGGTAGAAACCTTCGCCCGACTGCGGTTGCGATCGATAAACCGCCCGTTAATGCGTTGAGCTGCCTGCGAGCCCACCCATGGACGAGGGCCTCGCGCAGTGTCTTGCGGATCCGGGTTACGGATCGTCGCTCCGACTCTATCAGCTCAACGGGTGGGGCCGCGGCGGAACGCAAACTGCCAACAGGCTTCAGCCTAAATTTGCGGCCCAATCAGTCATCACCTGGATCAGTGCGCGACAAAACGCGGGCAGATCATCAGGGCGTCGACTGGTGATGTGATTTTGGTCCACCACCACTTCGGCATCGACGTAGGTCGCACCCGCATTGACCAGATCATCTTTGATCCCAGGCGATCCTGTCACTCGCACACCCTGATAGACGCCCGCGGAAATCGGGATCCAACCACCATGGCAAATCGCGGCAATTGGTTTTAGAGCAGCTTGGAAACCGCGTACCAAATCAAGCACGACAGGGTCGCGTCGCAGCTTGTCTGGCATGAAGCCACCCGGCACAACCAAAGCATTAAACGATTCCGAGTGCATTTGATCGATGGCTGCATCACTGACACATGGATAACCATGCTTTCCGGAATAGTGAGCACCAGCCTGTGGACCGGCCACAACGACTCGCGCACCGGCCTCTTCTAACCGCAGCTTCGGATACCAAAGCTCCAGGTCTTCATAAATATCCCCTGTTAAAATAAGCGCACTTTGCCCATGCAGCAGCAAATTATCAGCAGTGTTCATGCTCTCTTCTCCTTCATGCCCTGATTACTTAATGCGAGGAAACTTTGGTGCTCCGCCCAAGTAGGGATAATCGTCGAAATTGATCCCGTCCTGGGTGACACCCTTGTTCAACAACCTGGGATCGTTCGATTCTCTTAGCACAGTTTCCAAGCGGGATGACAAGTCTTTGATTTGCGTGTTGTACTGAGGAAGCGACGCTACGTTATTCAGTTGTTCCGCATCGGCTCTTAAATTGTAAAACTCGATTTCCGGCCTCATCCCAAAACAGAGTTCGTAGCTAAGCCGATGCTGTTCGTCACGATCTTGGTTGTTGACGATGTAGGACTTCGTCGGCCCGTTGTCTGTGTCAGCAAACCAAGCATTTGGAATCACAGCTTGCTGATAATCAGGAGTGCCATTGGGCCAACGCTCGGGATGAAAATTTCGAATCAAAAGAAAGTCGTCGGTGCGGATGGCACGACTCGGGTAACCACCGGTTTCCGGGGCAAGCTGCCCCGGAACGTGACGCTCTTTACCGAATACAATCGCATCCCGATCTTTGCTGACGCGACCTTCTGCATCACTGCTCAGAATCGACACTAAGCTTCGGCCTGTCATTTCTTCGTCAACTGGTAATCCAGCAGCTTCCAGGAAGGTCGGTGCCAAATCAGTCGTACTAACAAAATCGGTAACAACACGATCAGCAGCGATTTTTCCCGGCCATCGAACGACCATGGGCACCCGTGATCCCAAGTCATACAGATTGCTTTTTCCGCGCGGGAATGGAAAACCATGATCACCCGTCATTACGACAATGGTATTTTCCGAGGCTCCAATTTTTGCCAGCTCTTTGAGTGCTTGCCCAACCAGAGAATCAAACCGCTGGACCTCAAAATAGTAATCTGCGATATCGCTGCGGATAACATCCGAATCGGGATAACAGGCTGGCAAATCAACCTCCTCGATCTTCATTCCGCTCTGCTTTCCGCTACCAGCTTTGTAGGGTCGGTGCGGGTCACTTGAACCAAGCCAAAAACAGAACGGCTTCGCCGAGTCGAGTTGCTCGACAAAGGTGGCAAAGTTTTTGTAGTTTTTGCCCGCTAAATCGCGGTTCTTTGTTTCCGGCCTACCTGGCCCCCAAGCCTTTCCGGTCCTGCCGACGATGTAGCCCGCCTTCGCAAGTATTTCAGGGTAAGTATCAAGCCGATCTGGGAAAACACTCCATAAATTGGCCGCCCCACCGAGACGCCAGTGAAACTGGCCGGTCAGAATCGCACCCCGCGACGGAGTACACGATGGAGACGATATGTAAGCATGCTCAAACAACACACCTTGTCGCGCCAGTCCATCGAAGACTGGCGTCTTCACAACAGCATCGCCATAAGCTCCTGCATGCGGCCATCCCCAATCATCCGCAATGCAAAACAAAATATTCGGAGGTCGCTCACCATCAGCCGCCAACGCTACCGGTGAAGAAACGGCAAATACCAGCGCAAGCAAAAGAAGCGGGCGAAAAACAAGCATGCTCAAATCTCTCATCAAAAAAGCAAACCACAGCTGTTCGAACCAAAAATTTACCAATCCCATCCTAACCGATCGACATTCACGGCGCGAATTGCCCCTTCATCAAAACAAACTGCATCAAAACAAGTTGTGGTCACTAAACAAGACAATCTCGATTTTGCCACGTGGGATCCACGAATGACGTCGCCCGCCATCGCGTGTGCTAACATAACGCTTGGCTTGGCTTTTCAATCACGAGAAAAAAATGCCGGCCAATTAATCGATTATCCCGAAACAACGCGAAGAACTCGTTACAAACGAAGTACGCATCCCCTTTCTTGATACCAAGGATTCTCAATGCGTCGCGTGGCCTGTTACTTCATACCGTTTGTTTTCTTGCTGTTGATTCTTCCGGCTCAAGCATGCTTGTGGGATCGCGACACGCTGCAGCAGGAGCGGATGCGATTTCCGTCGACGCTAGAACTCATCACGGGTCATTTCCTTCGACACTCACCAGACTTCTACCGCTGGCGGATCAAAGATCGCTCCAAAAAGATCGCCGAAGGATCAAACGACCCGGGGCTCTATGACGACTTGGCAGTTGCCCATGACAAGCTCGGCCAACACGACCAAGCGATCAAAGTCATCCTACAGAAAGAAAAACTCTCACCTGGACTGTACGAAACCGCCGCCAATCTAGGTACCTTCTATATTCACGCGGGCAGATTTGAGGAGGGTCTTGAAGAAATCGATCGTGCGCTCGAAATCAACCCCGATGCTCATTTCGGTCGTGAATTTTACCAAAAGCTTCTCGTTGAGTACCTGCTCAGTCGCCAGGTCGATGGGCAGCTGCAATTACCACTGGATGATTCACCACGCAATTCTTTTGAGCCGTTTGGCTTCGCAAGGTTTGTTCTTCAAGCCCACAATATCGCTCCCCAAGATTCCGATGCGATTTCAGAGGAAGTTGCTAAAGCATTGAAGGGCGTACTGGGGATGATGCGATTTGGAAAGCATGATTCACCCGTGCTGCTGGAAGCTGCCGCCGACTTAATCCTGGCGGCTGGTTACCCAAACGATGGCAAGCGTCTTGCCGTTCGCGCCCTGCTTAAAGCAAGCTACGAAACAAAAACCGAAAGCAGAAAATATCGTCAGCTGGCAGAGTCCGCTATCTTTAGCCAAACGTCCAGCCCCTCGAAAACGACGCAGCTAAAACTGGAAGCCTTGGAGAAAACGTTCCGGAAAGAATTGGAACAGGCTTCAGCTTGGTTTCAGGATTTAGAGCTCAAGGAACGCAAATGGATCCAACGTGGCGCTGACCCCGAAGCTGAATTCAACAACCAGTACACAGCACCGCCCCAAGCTGGGCTCCTACCGAAAATTGATCAGCGATCACGCAGCTGGACATGGACACTCGCCTTTCTCGCTACCCTAGCTGTGATTGCTAGTTGGTGGATCAAATCACGCGCTCGCTAAACACCCGCCCTACACACCTCAATCGAGCAGATCGATTTACAGAACGATTCAACCTCAGATGGATTTCGAGATGCCAATTAGTTTCAAATATTGCCCGATATGAATTTTCTTTCCGATGGCCTTTGGGAATCACAAGGGCAATGAAAGCCTGATCGCGTCAAGCTTCATTCGAGCAAACACCTAGACCAACGCGCCTCTTACCGGTGCAGACCAAATAGCGATACGGGTCCAATGCCGATGTGGGTCAAAGCTTCTAGCGCAGCCTAACGCTCTTCTTTCAGTGTCAGCAGCGCGTCATACCAGTGATCTGGCATCGTGATGCTTTCTGCATTCTCACTGAAGCCGCCATATTTGCCGGCGAACCGAAGAACGAGTTTCTTACCACGATCCATCGCGACCATGTGATAAGTAAAGTTCACACCACGATAATTTTCTTTTTCATAAAAGCGAAAGATGGTCGCTGGCAAGCTGCCCACCGTAACACGGGTTGGCTGAACATCGCCGTCAACACCTTCGCTTAATTCCGGCACACTCTTGACAAGCGCCTTGGCGTAATCGCGGGGCGGACTTGTCATTCGACTGTAGGCCTCATTGGGAATGATAGCAGTGGTTAACCGACACCCCTCCCCATCCTGAAATCGATAAACCGCGTAGCCGCGTTCGCTTTCCTGGCGGGATAGTTGCTTGAACTCTAACGGAAGCATGATGGAATAACCTTCATCGAATACAAACCGAGTTGCTGCGACAGCTGCTTCGGTCGGCTCCTCGGACACTGCCGCCTCGATGGGGTCCGCCGTCACCAGTCTGATAACCGCCGAGGTAACGATCACCAAAACCAAAACAAACAAGCCTATTACAGCAGTAAAGATGATCGCATCGTTACTAATCGAGGGCGTGTTATTTCGATTCAGATAATTAGGAAATGCTCGTTCTGAAATCTGAGAGGAGGGGGGAATTTGAGAATCGTCGGGAACATCAATCAGAGTATCGCAACCAGTACAACGAACCTTCGTTCCGCGGGGCTGAGGAGTGATTGATTGCTGTCTGCCACAGCGTAAACACGTGATCTGCATTGGGTCGCTTAGGATTCAAAAGCCAGAATAGAAACCTTCTGTATTGTCCCAGCAACAACCGCGAGATTCCATATCGGAATCGATGCTCACCGAATAAATCACCAGGTTTCATTTAAATTGCAATTGCGCCAAGATCTTACCCAGCCGGGAAACGCGAGAACATTGCCGCAAAGCACGCCAAACGTTGCAACCACTCGCCAAGAAACCAAGATTCACTGGTGTCAGAATTTCCGAAGCCAACAGACAACAAACGACGCCGGCGACAGAGAAAGCCAAAACTCAATCAGATGGCACTATTTTAGAACGCATTGAACAACCGGTACGTCGCTCGCAAGCGACCTGGCGAATCATTGGTCAATTCGCCTGGCATCAACCGCGTCACCGCTGTAGCTTTCGTCGGGCGTTAGGTCCGGCTGAACCGCAGCTTGGCCAACTTCGTCAACGTTCTTTTCCGGCGGCGGGTTATCGGATAAGTGAGCGAGCAAAAAGTCAACGACTTCGCCATATCGCTCTACATCGTACTTCAATAAGTCTTGGTGAACCGCGCCTTTGAATTCAACAAACTGCTTCGGATCTTTCGCTGCATTAAAAATCTGAATGCTCTCTGCAAGCGTTGTATGAGCATCCCGATTTCCCGCAGCCACGAGGATCGGGCAACCGACCTCAGGAACATAATCGACTGGACGCATTTGCGACGCAGCGATTCCAAGACGTGGATTCATCTGTACCAAGAGAACGGGTGTCAGCAGGTGGGCCAATGGTCCCAACCTCATCGAGATCCGGTTGTGAACTGCTGCGCTGACAGTGGGATACACGGACTCAATCACCAACGCATCGATTTCTAATGGTGATGCAAACAAGGCTGCCGCACCACCTAACGACCAGCCAACAATGCCAATCCGATGATCGGGAGTCTTGGTTCGCACAAATTCTACAGCCGCCATGACATCTAAACGTTCACGATAGCCCGCTGTAATCTGATCGCCCGGTGACTCACCGTGGGCTTGTAAATCGACTAACAGTGTGGCGCAGCCTGCATCATGTAATAAATTAGATCGGCCGAGCATTGCGCGCCGATCCGAGCGGATTGGATGAAGTAGGATCACGGTCGCGTCCGCCGTTTGATTCGGGACGTACCAGGCAGAAAGCGGCGAGCCAGATTTTGAAAGAATTTCGATCGACTCGATTCCTGTCTCGCTCGGCGGAGGCCCAACCAATCGATTCGCCGGCGCTACCAACTGTCCACCGACATACCAGGAAATCCCGGCAAACGTGGACAGCAGCACCAAACAGATTGCTAGAGCGAAACGGCGAAATTTCTGGGAATTCATTTTTCCAAAGAACGAAGCAAGTGCTTTTTCGTCGGCAATCTCAATCAGCCTCTTCGCGCAGTAGGGAAGGTTGTCACCTGTAAATCCCACCCTACTAAGGCTATTCGCAACAAGCTATCGCTGCAACACAAATCGGCCAACAGGCTTTGATCGCTACTTTTCATGGTTGCGTTTCGCTACCATGAGATCATTCCAGCGGCGACCTTTGATCATGCTGCGTATCCTCCACACGCATCGCTAAAGAGCCGACAGCAGTAGAACGCCAACGCACAACTGCGCCCCAGTGCGACCAGCGAATTGAAGTGCAGAAAGGTACTGCGACTTCGTGCCCCCCATAGCAGGCTGGCATTCTGGGAACTGGGCAGGGAACCGAGCTTGCCGCCTGAGCCATCGCTTAACAGAAAAAGTGTCACGAACGTTGCAAAAATCCACGATCCATCTCTGTGAATGCAGCGTCTGCCAAGAGGATATCCCTCACAGTCGTTGCAATCCCTCATCAAGGAAAAACAATCCTAGCGGCATGACTTGAATGAACGCAGCGATATTGTGGTATACATGGATGTTACTGCAACTTAACGCTCCTTTATGCGGCCACACAACGATAAATTTACGGGCAGCCGCACACACACCCAAAAAACGAAGCCACCTCGACGTTCGCAACATCTTGCGAATCCTGGTTAAAATCGGTGGCGGTAAGATCGCGACAGCTCGCAAGCCGTTAACTTTTCACACATCCTACGCTGGGGTCTTCAGAAGCAGATTCAATTTCGCATCAGCTTTCTGTGGTTTCCAAGCGTCAGAGTCAAACTGCTTGTGTGCGCGATGAATCGATAGTGATACGTTCCTTTCGACTGGCAGCGGCGTTTGTGATCGCCACTTGAAATTATTCAAACGGTTTTTCGGCAAAGCCAAATCCACGATGAACTTCAGGTACGAACTAACGCCGGACGAGTTTCTGAAGTTGATCCATCACTTCGCACTCGATCTGCTACAACGATCGACACTCGACGAAATCCTCTGGTTAATCGCTGATCGGGTGATTGCAGGGATGGGGTTCGAAGATTGCGTGATCTATCTCTTGGATCATGAACAACAGCTTCTGATTCAAAAAGCTGCCTATGGGCCAAAGAATCCCGAAGGTCGAGTGATCAAAGACGCCATTACGATTCCCGTTGGCCAAGGCATCGTTGGAAGCGTCGCAAAGCACGCGATCGCGGAGCGCATCGCCGATACGCGACTCGATCCTCGCTACATTGTGGATGATGACTTTCGTCTTTCGGAACTCGCCGTCCCCATTATGCTGCAGGGCAAATGCATTGGGGTTATTGATACCGAACATCGTCAAGCGGGCTTCTATACCGAACGTCATGAAGAATGGTTGACAACTATCGCATCGATCGCTGCGACAAAAATTTCGGATGCAAATCGTTCGGAAGAGCTACGCAAAACCATTAAGAAACTAGAGAACACGCGAAAAAAGTTAGATAAACAAGCCGAAGAACTAAAGCTTGCAACCAAGAACGCGGAATCGGCAAACCAAGCCAAAAGTGATTTCATGGCAACAGTCAGTCATGAGATGAGGACTCCGATGAACGGCGTGCTCGGCATGACCGACCTCCTTTTGGAAACAAAGCTCGATGCAGAACAATTTGAATTCATACAGGCAGTGAAAGCCTCCGCAGGAGGTCTGCTGAAAATCATTGATCAGATCTTAGATTTCTCCAGCATCGAAGCAGATAGCCTCCGATTGAAGAATCGTCCATTTAAATTTGATGAGCTGATTGATGAAACGCTGGCGATTTTCCAGATCCAAGGAAGGGTCGAAGGAATCATGGTTTGTTCCGAGATCGACCAAAACATACCGGCCTGGTTGACTGGGGACGCAAGCAGGATACGCCAAGTGTTGGTGAATTTGATCAACAATTCGTTCAAATTTACCCGCGAGGGACGTATCGATGTGATTGTCAAATTCATGCCGTTGGAGGAATCGAGACAACCGAATTCAGCGCCCGGTATCGAGCCGATGCAATTGCATTTTGAAGTTCGCGATACGGGAGTTGGGTTGCCAGACGGAGATACCGAGTCGCTTTTCTCAGCGTTCACTCAGGCTGACATGTCATCAACACGCACCTATGGCGGCACCGGCTTGGGCCTGGCCATTTCGCGTGAGTTGGTCGAACTGATGGACGGCCGTTTGTGGTGTAAAAACAACGAACCCAATGGTTGCTCGTTTTTCTTCACCGTTAAACTCGAGACCGCGAATCCCGAGTTCTACCCAGCCACTTCCAATGCCGAAAAGGAATTGATACCCACGGTGTCTTCACAGTCACCCTCTGGCAAGCAACACAAACTGAATATTTTGTTGGCAGACGATTCCCTCGTTAACCAAGCGCTGATGCGTGCTCTGCTGGCGAAGTGGGGGCATGACGTGAGCGTGGCAGCCAACGGGAATGATGCGATCAAAATTTGGCAAACTGCCGAGAAACCCTTCGACCTGATTTTGATGGACGTTTTGATGCCTGAATGTGACGGCTTAGAAGCAACTGCCAGAATCCGTGAACTGGAACAAGAATCCGACCGCCACATCCCAATCATCGCACTAACGGCACAGACACTTTCAGGTGACCGAGAGTCCTGCCTACAAGCTGGAATGGACGCCTACGTCAGCAAACCGCTTTCACGAGAACTTCTTAAAGGGCTGATCTTTCGATTGACCTAACCTTGTGTTTTCAGGAGCCCAACCGCATCAAGCAACGTTGCCATGGGGTCTTGAAAAGGCCAGTTTCACCACTGCAACTCATTCAGAGATCAGCATTATCGTCCGCCCAACGCCTGGACTGGGCGCTCGATACGGCTGGTGACTGGTGATTGTTCAACGAGCATCACACCTGCATTGAATTCACCGCTCTGGCCAATTCACCGCTCTGGCCAATTCACCGCTCTGGCCAATTCACTTAAGCCGTCGGCCACTTCGCGATGCTTTCTAAAGGCCGCGGAGCAGGTTGCCGTGCATCCCCTAACCTGCGACGGGTGAGCGAGTGCTGTTATCGAGATCCGCCCCGATTCAGTACCCCCTAGCAGATTCGAACTACTGTTTCTGGACTGAGAGTCCAGCGTCCTGGGCCACTAGACGAAGGGGGCGAGTGTTCTTGCCCGAATTGCCCTTGGTGGGGGGAAAGCGGGTGGAAAATCAGGCTCGTGGTCAGATGGCGTCTCGTAGTAGTTTAGTCCATTGACAATCTTTTTCCTACCGCGCGTGCAGACATGATCCTGACAGGCCATTTGCTAATCGAAGATGGTTCCGGCGGCTGCCAATTACGCACCGGTCACGTAAAACTAGACGGCGAGATCATCGCAGAAATCTCACTAGATGAGCTCACGCCAAGAGGGAATCGCTCCATCCAAGGTGTCATCGGGGGTCACGATTGTCTCATCTGCCCTGGTTTCATTGATGCACATTTGCACTTGTCGCAATTTGGCATCATTGGGGCCCACGGTCTGCCATTACTCCGCTGGCTTGAAGAATTCACGTTTCCAGAAGAAAACAAATGGAACGATCCTGAATTAGCTGCCAGCACCACTGCCACGGCACTCGAAGAATTAGTAGGTCACGGGACGACCGGCATCGCAGCCTATGCGACCGTTCACCACGAAGCAACGCGGCGTTGTCTCCAGGTCGCAGAACAGAAAGGGGTCCGGGCACTTATTGGACAGGTGCTAATGGATTGCAACGCCCCAGCTTCGCTCTGCCGTCCTGCTGCGCAACTCCTAAATGAGGCTGAATCGTTAGGTGCAAAATACCCACCGAATCGCCGGGTAGCCGCCGCTGTCACACCACGGTTTGCCCTGTCGTGTAGCGAAGAATTGCTGCGAGGATCGGGCAAACTGGCGACCGAACAGCAAGCGACAATCCAGACCCACATCGCGGAAACCAAGATTGAATGCCAGCAGGTGCAACGCCAATTTGGGAAACGCTATTCTCAAGTCTATTGTGATGCCGGATTGCTGACAGAAAGAACGCTTTTGGGACATGGCATTTACCTTGATCCACTGGATCGCCAGCAACTTGCGACAGCAAACTCAAAAATTGTTCATTGCCCAACTGCCAATTCATTTTTGCGAAGCGGAGAGATGCACCGTCAAACGCTGATGGAGGAACCGATTCAGCTTGCAATCGGAAGCGATATCGGCGCGGGCTACGAGCGTTCGATGGTGCGGGTTGCACGAGAGATGATCCTGACCGCAGCTCGGCTGGGAACTTCCGTTCCTTCCGCGAGTGAGGCCTGGTATTCGATCACCGCAGGAAATGCTGATGCGTTAAGTTGGCTTGACGCGGGTCGATTGCGCGTCGGTGCCTCCGCTGACCTGTTAATCATTCGACCTTCGATTGACTGGCAGTCAGCGAACAGCGATCCACTCTCCAAGTTGATGTTCGGTTGGGATGACCGCTGGATTCAACATGTATTTTTACGTGGAAAGCTTGCTCGTTCGTACAACTGAACGCTCAAGTTCGAGCAATTGCTTTTTTCGCTCGAGCCCCCAACGATAGCCGCCTAGCTTGCCATCACTGCGAATGACACGATGACAGGGGATGGCTAAGGCCAATTGATTCGCCGCGCAAGCCCCCGCAACAGCTCGTGTCGCGGTTGGCCTGCCAAGACGACGAGCCAGTTGAGCGTAGGATTCAGTGCTCCCGACGGGAATTTCTTGCAGGCCCTTCCACACCCGTTTCTGGAACGGTGTACCGGTGAGCTCGAGCGGAAGCGTCATCTCGGTCAATGGTTGCTCCAGCCCCGAACGCAAAACGGTGACCCAAGCCTTCAGTGTCCCCGTCATTTCAATCTTCGCTACGGGAAACTGTTGCTGCATCGCCGAACGCATCTGTGATGCATTCTCACCAAAAGCAACATAGCGCAGGCCTCGGTCTGAACCACCCACCAAAAGCGTTCCCAAGGAAGTTGGCACAATAGCAACCTGGGTAACTTTCGAATCGACTCGCACGGCGATCACCCAAAGAGAACTCGGAAAATTGGATTTTGGCGATCAAGTTCCATGATCAGAGAGCAACATTTTTTCGACCGCTTCCTTACCAGTCATCCCTACTTCGATTCCGATTTTCTCCGCGTGCGGAGTAACACCAACGATCTTCGCATCGAGAAGATCCTCCGGCTCGACCAGGGGATGAGTCGGCGTTCCCTTGGCAATGGCAATCGCCTGTCCAAATTCAGCGGCTGTTTCCAGGTCATAGATCCCGCATCCCACGATTCCGGCCCTCGTAATAATCGAACAGTATTGGCCGTTTTGCCAGCGGTGGCTCAGCCCATTGGCACAGCCATGATTGAATTGCATCGCCCGCGTGATGGTTCGAGGTAAAGCATCACTCATCATTATTCCTCTTCTAGGGATTGAATCCCGATAATTTAACATCCCAGCGCGACTCTTGCCGCCGCTAAAAGACGCTGTGATTGTGTTCAACCAAAATGCAAACCAATTTGGCCGGGTTTTGGTTCCGACAAGTCAATTGGACCGTGTTGCCCAACTGGGGACACCACCGAAGCAGCTTCGAGCTTTCAACCCGATGAATCGAACCGTCTCAATGAGTTACCTGAGAGAAAAACGATTTGAATAAAACTGATTGGAAGTCTCAGAACGAAAAATCAAGGATCACGCCGGCAAAACACCAGCGACTCGCCAAAGAAGCAGACCTGAAGATTCCCTCCAAACCCCGTCGCCGCGATCAACCGGGAACAGTACGCGATGCGCACTTTGGTTGCGCAGTTGATGACACTGAATACCTCAACTCTCGACAATCACGGAGGTCTTGCCATCCACCAACAAACGGATCGTTGGGAGAGACTCCCCACTTTCAACAAGAGAATCAAAGGTTGTTTGGATCACCCCGCTGAAGAAAAAAGAAAACCCGCATCATCCGCATGGTTCAGCACACCGATCATCAAACCAACTAGCTCTAAAGCGATCAACATCTGCGGTGCGAGTCGCGCTATAGAGACATCAATAAAACGGGATGCTCTCGGAACTTGGCAGCCGGCAGGCCAATCGACAGCCATCGAGTGAAGAAAACCTCATCTGCGATGACGCTTTTCCAGCCTGACTCACCACACACTGCGACTCAGATCGCTAGGAACCAATAGGTTCAATGTGGGAAGCCAACCGTCTACAATGAGCGGATGCGAAAGACAATTTGTTTGATTACGATTCTGATTTTTTCCTGTATCGCCCACGCCGCGTCGCCCCCCAACATCGTCTTCATCTTGGCGGATGATCTGGGCTATGGCGATCTTGGCTGCTACGGCCATCCAAGTGCGGAAACACCAAATTTGGATAGCTTGGCTAGGTCGGGTGTCAGGATGACGCAACATTATGCTAATGGGCCAGAATGCAGCCCAACACGCACCGCTTTGCTGACTGGCCGTTATCAGCAACGAGTTGGTGGCCTGGAGTGCGCAATCGGCACAGGCAACGTGGGCCGCTATGATGATGCCATTCGTTTAGCGGCGAGTCGTGAACTTGGATTGCCCGCCGAAAATACGATGATCCCGGGCAAGCTTCGCGAGGCAGGCTATCGTTGCGCGATATTTGGAAAATGGCATCTCGGGTATGAGCCAAAGTTTCATCCAATGCGACACGGTTGGGATGATTTTTTTGGCTATCTCGGTGGCAACGTGCACTACTTCAACCATCGAGAGACCAGCCCCTTGCACGTTCTGTTTGATGGTGAGCTGCCAGTCTACCGAGACGGCTATATGACGACACTGATCACGGATGAAGCGGTGGAGTTTATCCAATCACAGGATGGCCCTTTTTTTCTTTTTGTCTCCCATGAAAGCCCACACTTTCCTTTCCAAACGCCAGGAGACATCGACAAAGAGGTGAACGAAGAAAATTGGATGCA
>JARGNK010000133.1:19426-21426 GCA_029213145.1 Rubripirellula sp.
TGGAGAATTTGGATACCGAGGTGGGGCGCATCCTCAATTCACTTGATGCAAAAGGGTTTACCGACAACACACTGGTTGTCTTCGCTTCCGACAACGGTGGATTCGAAGGAGCCTCCTACATGGGAGCACTTCGAGGAGCCAAAGGGAGCACACTTGAGGGCGGTATCCGAGTTCCGATGATTGCGAGATGGCCCGGAAAAATCGAAGCGGGGATCACAAGCAAGCAAGTCTGCGCGACATTCGACCTTACCCACTCGTTCCTGAGAATCGCCGGTGTCACAACTAACAAAATCCTGCTCGACGGCATCGACATAATCGAGCATTTAACTTCAAATGCGGAGAATTTCCCTCGCACCTTATTTTGGCGCGGACGGCGTGGCGAACGAACCTGGACTGCAATTCGCGATGGAGATCACAAGCTGGTTACCAAGCTTGAAGATGGCAAGCAGCAAACATGGCTTTATGACTTGTCGCTCGATGAGGGCGAAGCATTTGATTTGCGAGAACGAATGCCGGGTGAATCCCAACGGTTGGATGGCCTGCTGCAACAATGGGAGAAAGAAGTCGCTCCCAATCGTTAAGTTGGGAGCGTTAGGCCCGATGTGTGGTTTCAGGGAAGCGTCTAAACGCTCCCAAGGTACCTCCGAACGTCGAAAAAGCCGAACGTCGAAAAAGCGGAACGTCGAAAAAGCCGGGACGTCGAAAAAGCCGGGACGTTCACCCGACTCCTACAGCCTCGCTGCACCTCCATGCTCCGTCATTTTCGCCTCGTCTCGCAATTGAAAAATCCTTCCACAACACCTCAACCGCGCCATCGATTCATAGTTTCAGCTGGATGTTAAAAGATACTCGTCTGCTCCCGCGTTTTATCTCATTCGCGGCCCCCTATCTTGATCACAACACTCTACACGTCACAACCTTCAACCGCACATCGATGCATTCCCTCTGCACCATTGCGCACGAGTCAGATTGACGGGGGGGCCAGCATTGCTACTGCAGCTGAATGATGGATCTTATTTTCGATTTTTCAAAAAAACTTCGATGGCATTCATTGCTTGTGCCGAAGGCCGTTCGGATGGGTGAACCGCCTCAGCCGTGTCAATGATTTGCAATGCTCGCTCAATGGCACCGACAAGGGTTTGATCGGCGTTCCGCCGCGCGGCCAGAAGTTCAGGTTTGACATGGACGGCCAAGTTGCCAAACATCGCCAACGTTGTGGCGGCATTCGCTCGCACCCAAACACTTTCATCGCCCAACCGCGCTGCAATCACTTTCATGGACTGCAGATCGAAGTGATCCAGTTTTGCCAGCTGTGCACAAGCCAACCCCCGCACGTCTTGCGAAGAGCTAGTGAGCCCCATTCGATAACGAGCCTTTATCTCGGACAAACTGATCACACTCAGATTTGCGGGAAACTGCAATTCCGTTAACTGGATAGGGCCTCCCACGAAGACATACATCCTCGGATAGGTTGGCCATAAATCTTGGCCACGATCACGTCTGCCGAGATGACCAGCGATACCTCCGACGAGCTGCAGCTTCCACTGAAAAACGAACTCCTTGGATTGATCGAAACTCACCGTCTTGCCAGGGGCAGGACAGAGAACGACTTCGCGGCGACTCGCTTCGACCTTTGCGAACTCTTCGAGTGCAGAATTGAGCCCAATCGAATCTCCCCTGTAAAAAAATTGCTCATGACCATTTACCCACCAGCGGTAGACGCGATGCGTATCGTTGACGACTGCCAAGATACCGGGTCGATGAACGTAATTAGCGGCATTGACTGGTCCATTTCCATACTCTTCCTCGCCAGCCCCCCGGACGCATTGGGGGACCAACCAAGCAAGTAAAACGGTGATTCCAATCAAAGACTTGGGATGCATAGCGTTTAAAGTTTACTGAACCCACGATTGATTAGCCAAACCAATGAGATTCGAATATCCGAGAGAAACAGCACTACGATCAACATCAGCCCAGGGATCGGAATCCCAATCGTCAGC
>JARGNK010000332.1 GCA_029213145.1 Rubripirellula sp.
CCAAAAAACTACCAATGCTTTGCCCATCGCCACGATCATTTTCATTCGTTCTCTTCCTTCTCCGTAGCTGGATCAAGTTATGTTCAGCAGAAACTACGCTATCAGTCTTTGTGACGGCCTTGCAGGATAGGCCCAACGCCCACTCCATGTTGTCCGGAAATGGCTCGATGCCGTCAGGAAATAACCATACGCTGTCAGGAAATGATTAAACGTGATGAATTCCGTCGCTGAAATGACGATGAAACCAACCTGTCGCATCGTGCGGCTCACGATCAATGATGTGAAATCAAATTGCATTCCCACGGAACGAACGTACCTAGCTTAGGAATCGATCGAGCTTTGGTCAAAATTCCTTACGCGTATCATCCGCGTGCAGACAGTAAATTTCTAGGGGATTTCGTACGCGTAGTCCAATCTGGTGGGGGTAGGTCAAACGCGTGTTGAGGGGAAGTTTCGTGCGCGGAGGTTGAATGGCATCCATTTTCGATGCCTTGGTGAGGTGACGAGCGGCAAGTCAATGTGAATGAACTCACGCGGAATTTTGTGGCAATTCTCTGACATCCGACACTACTTCGGTTGGTCAGCGTTATTAGCTGTACCGGTCGCTGAATTTCGACACTCGCGTCCAGATGTGATTTCCGCTCCGTTCGAGGCAGTGATCATTCCGTTCGTTGTTTTGGAGAGAACACACGCTTCAGGGCTGGTTGTGTTTTAGAATGCCGCCCGTAGGCGTATTCCGAATAGGGCCAAAACATCTTCATTCGGATCGAGTGCCGGGTTGGCGATTACTTGAACATCAGGCGTAACCGCAAGAAATTGGGTCAACTGGAATCGATAGAACGCTTCACTGGTGATTTGATCTCGTAAGCCGTTCGCAGACGGTTTTCCGAAACTAATCCCGGCGCCGGCGACATCATTGTTTTCGCGTCGCAATCCCAGCCCTGTGCTCAAGGTCGTTTGCATTAGAGCCGCGTCTCCTTCGGAATAGCCGAATCGAAAAAAGGGCAACCATTTTTCGCAGAGAAATTTCTGGGCCGTCACGGCGAAACCCCAGCCCTCTGGTGTTTGCGCTTCTGCTCTAGCATCGGTGTGCCACAACGTCGCGTGAAGATTGTCCAAGTAAATGCGATCCCGAGAGGATGTCAGACCGATCTCGGCGTAGCTGAAATATTCGTGA
The DNA here is from genome assembly GCA_029213145.1 of Rubripirellula sp. Taxonomy (GTDB): domain Bacteria; phylum Planctomycetota; class Planctomycetia; order Pirellulales; family Pirellulaceae; genus Rubripirellula. The sequence goes on from JARGNK010000332.1 coordinate 1,178, forward strand.
TCGCGAAAAAAAGAATCAAATCCTGCCAGGGTGGCCTGTCCATTGGCATCGGCAACACCGCCCTGTAGATAAATGCGATTTGTCAACATCGCGGCAGCAGCGACCCCCAATCCCTGGTTCGGAACGGCAATCGTTGGGTTGGTTGAGAATCCAAGATTGATAAAATGCATTAATGGGTTCATCAAAGCGTATACGTCAATGAAATCAGTGACATCAATCTTTCCGATTGCAACGACGAGATCGCGATCACACAGATACTGCTTCCAGTACAGGTTGGTGATTCCGTAATTGAACTCGCTAAAGAAAGTGCCTGTCGGCAAAATCGATCCTGCCTCGAAGCCAAGATCGAACGGGGTGATTTGCGAGCCCATTCGATGGCGATTCTCGCCTTTAAATACAAGCTGACCTAGATTGCCTGATTCTTGGCCGGCAAGTGTCCACTGACCGTAGACACGCACGAGACCGCCAGCAGCATCGGTCTCGCCCAAACTGCTGGTCGCCGCTTGGTAAAACATCGATTCGTCGATGCTCAACTGGAGGCCACAAGATTCATCCAATCGTCGTTTAAAATCGAACCAGGGCTCCATGTGTCCCTGCAATCGCTGGCAGCGAAACTCGGGGTCACGAATTTCGCTGTCCTCAATTAATTGTCCGCTGACACTCGAGGGACCGCCAAACTGTCGAATATCCTGGGAACGACCAGTGGCCTCGTTCATCCCCGAATCGCGTACAGGCAGAGGTGTCTGAGGAATGGCCACCGTTTCTTGGCCTGACACGCGGAGATCACTTGAGAAGAGTGCACTGAGGGCGAAAAACGCGACGACACGAACGGCTGGTAAATGCATTGATCTCATACACCTCCCATCGGAATGGTGTTCGCGTGAAATCAAATCTTGCAAATTCTCTACCGATTATCGTGTTTTGCCCGATCAACGCACCTCCTTATTGCTCTTTCGCCGCTTCGAGCGGGGAGAGTCGAAGTACTGGGTCGCCTTTGTCGTTACGTAAAAACAGCAGTCCAGTTGCTTCGATCTGAAAAACTGTCACCGTTTCAATCGCTTTCAAAAATTTGGCCTCTTGCTGCATCAACGCAGGTGGGCCGGCTCGTCGAGTCGTCGCAAGGGGGCCAAACGAAAGTTTGTTTCCGTCAACAGTTGCGGCGCCCCGAAAACGATTTACCGATGTATTGCCTGATACGGACCCGTCTTTCGAGAATGTGATGGTTGTTTGAGCTCGGTCGACAACTCCGCCACCATCGATATCTTCGACCAGCCAAGGTTGAGCGAAAAGGTTGCTGCTTGTAACGTCAGGACGGGAGTCCGCATTCTTGGCAAAATCTTGTTCCACGCGGATCGACTCACAAATGGCAAGGACTGTTTTTTGATTCTCTTTTGCAGAATCAGCATTAATCACGAACAAGATGCCACCATACTTTGTTCCGGACCGGAACAGACGAGAAGTGAAGACAATTGCTTCGCCCGAGTCCTTTTTTTGTCCGGTCCCAGACAAAATCAACGCACCTTTGTCTGACTTACTCGACTCATTGTACTGAATCCCAGTTAAGTAATTAT
>JARGNK010000134.1 GCA_029213145.1 Rubripirellula sp.
AATACCAGAGCCAGGGCTGGCTCTCAAATGAGCGCAATAATCAGGACGTTATCCTGCTTCTCTAGAAATCGATGATAGGTGTTTGGTCGATTCGTCAACCATTGCCTTGAAGACATCTCGACTGAGTGTGATTCCCTGGACGTCATCGGGCGACTGGCCAAAGACGGGATACCTTGAATACTCGCTGCGTCCGATTTCAGCTGCCGCTTGCTTGAGCGTAAAGTTGGCTCCGAGCGCCTTGACGAGTCGGAGTGGTGTCATGATCTCACCGGCGGTCTTGTCGTTTAAGATAAACGCACGATGAATCAAAGCATCTTCATCCTCTTCGATGTAACCTGCGCTTCGACCGATACGAACGAGCGATCGAATTTGCTCCTCCGTGCCTATCCGTCGTGTTCCCCTCGTAAATTGCTTCGACATCCAGGCGAACACAACCACCAATGGATAAAAGAGGAGTCTTCCCACCTGAATCGCCGGTGCAGTGAGGCGGGCGATTAGGGGAGCGTAGTGCGCCCCGAGTGCTTTCGGGATAATTTCGGAAAAGACAATCGTTCCGAGTGTCAGGACGATCGTGATGGCGACTACGCTTTGTGTTCCATAGAGATCGTAGGCTTTCTGGCTGACCAGAATTGGGCCGAGCACGTTGATCGTATTTGTCAGTATGACGATGACGACCACCGATTTGGCGATCTCATGCTTGACACGACTGAGACGTTGTGCACCCCATTTCCCTTTCTTCACCAGGACGTCAATTTCCGGACGTGTCACATTTAGGATGGCAGCATCGACGGCCGCCATTAGACCTGAGAGGGCGAGAAACGTGAGGATTAATAACAGCAACCAAAGCATCAGCATCAACCTCGTAGCGAAGGGACCCGTCAAAGTTTAACGGATCGAGATGCCGCCCGATCAACATGTTTCAAACCTTCAAGAAAGCGAATTCGAGTGACTCGGTCGTCAGGCCGACCCCGGCAGCCTTAATGGTTCGAATTTGCTCAGCCTGGGATCGCATCCAGGAGCAATGAACGGGAATACATTGATGGAATCGGTCTGTAGCCTGCATTGCTGTGCGGCGAGCAAAAAATGAATTTGCCAACGTGCGAGATTGGTAGTTTACCTCGCTGCCGTTGGGTATGCCTGCGACCTGCACGGCACAGCCCGCCTCAACACCTCTCCGATTGGATCGATTACCACCATCCGGCAGAGGGTTGCCGGATCGAGTGATCTGGGGCGAACTTTAGTCAGCCCGAAATTTAATCAGCTGGGCATCAAGGCAATCACAATTGAAAGTTGGTGCTCATCGAATTGGTAGTCTCGCTGGAGTGGGACTGATTTGGAGGAGAAACGCAATCGATCGATACCATCCTGCAAAACACTCGGAAGTGACATTGTGAGATGGAAGTCCGACAGTCTGCGTTTTGCACCGCCAACGACTATGTTGCCGAGTTCGCCAACTGCATCAATCACGGTCTGGTCGAGCGCCAGAACCTCGGATCCCACCATGCGACCTGTCCATTCGCACGCTGCGGATTTGGACATGGTAATGATCACTGACCCATTTAGATCACCTGTGATTCCCATGAGGACAGTGACGCCTCGCTGTTTTGCCCTCACTTCATCGGCGGGGGGCATGCTGACCGGTCGGCTGATGGAAGTAAGTTCAACCCCCGCCATCATTTGAAAGACTTCGCAAGCCGATTGGTCCAAGGCAACGACAAGGGCGGACTCGGTGTCCGTCCATAGCGTCATTTGTTGAGCCCATATTGGTTTGATGATAAGAAAGCTGCACGAACCTTTTACTTGACCGATACGGAAGTGACTGCAAATCGCTTAAGCCTTGGGGTTCGGAATCACGCGTTCGAGTTTCAGCCGTAACATTTCTTGATCGAAAGGCTTGATCAAGTCGTCGTTCACGCCTGCTTGAATCGCTCTGACCACCTGCTCTTTTTCTGTCTCGGTCGTGACCATGATGATTGGGAGAGTGCGACCGGCGTTCCGAATGGATTGAACAAAGTCGAGTCCGTTCACCTTTGGCATATTCCAATCCGTCAAGATAAGGTCAAACCCAGCGCCATCACCAAAGACCTCAATCGCTTCCAGGCCATCACTGGCTTCGGCGACATCATTCACCCACAAAGAATTCAAGCCTCGCGAAATAATTCTTCGCATGACACCGGAATCATCAACCACCAGTGCTTTCATCAATTCACCGTGAAATCTGTAAGAGTTTGTTTGGAATTGGTTAAGGGTTTTGCGTCGCTTGATGCATCAGTTGCATGAAGATTCAGTTGCTGGACGCGTACTGACTCTAGCACTCAGTCGCGTGAGGGTGGCGAAGCAATTTTGCCTCTTTTTTGCCCCTTAAAATGGGCCGTTGGCTCTGTAGCGAAGATTGGAAATTGTCAGTTTGCCTTTTCTAAACGTCGCTGAATTTAGTGTGGTGTGTTTGCTCCAATCGCAATGCGATTGCATAGAAAAGTGTGTCCCCGATTTTGCAACTTATCCGACTTAAAAAATCGGTCCTAAACGAGAAGCGTTTACCAGCAGCTACAACATCGTTTTCGACGATCGTGTTGGGCAATTTCAGTAGGAGAGGGAGTGAAGCACCAACACATCTTGACGTTGACGTAGGACAACATCGCTATGCAAGACGCAAAGCTTGTCTGTGAATTTGTCGAGGAAGCTCAGGAACATTTGGGTGGTATCGAGATGAAATTGCTTCAGGTCGAAGCGCTCGGTGCTGACATTAACGATGATCTTGTCAGTAGCGTGTTTCGTGCTATTCACTCGATCAAAGGTGCCGCAGGATTTTTGAGCCTCGTAGAGATCAATAAAGTTGCGCACAGACTAGAGAACGTATTGGGGAAAGTGCGGGAGCATCAGCTGATTCCTGATGCTTACAACGTCGACGTGATGTTGAAAGCAGCCGACCGGCTTCGCAAGCTGATCGAATCTGTTGATTCCAGCAATGAGACAGATAACAGCGAGATTTGCGATTCCCTGGATACTCTTCTCACTCAGTTGAGTGCACCGGCACCCTGTAAGGCTGGTGCAGAGAATGCTCGAGTCGCCAGGGTCGAATCGGCAGTAGAAGCAGATTTACCTGACGCGGGAGACGGCTGCTAAGCCTGATGAAGCCTCCGAACGGGCAGAAGCGACGTTTGCTTCGATCAAAACAGAGATCGATAAACAGGTCAGCGATTCAGATACAACGCCGGGATCCTCCAGCACACCAAAACCAAGTCGCTCCCAAACGAAAGGTGCTGCATCGAATTCGCGAGCATCCAGCAGTGACACCACCATCCGCGTTGGCGTGCGTGTATTGGACCGTTTTATGAATCTCGCCGGCGAGTTGGTGTTGAGCCGCAATCAGTTGCTGCGGGTTTTAGCTGAGCAATCCACCACGGGGTCTAATATTGACACCATCGTGAGTGGATTGGATCAAGTGACCACTGAGCTGCAAGAGACAATCATGCAGACTCGGATGCAGCCGATTGAAAATGTGTTTAATAAGTTCCCTCGGGTGATTCGCGACCTCTCCGCCTCCCTCGGAAAAAACATCACGTTAAAGATGGAGGGAACGGAGGTTGAGACGGACAAAACGATTGTCGAAGCCATTGCCGATCCGCTGACACACTTAGTTCGAAATTCGTGCGATCACGGAATTGAGACTCCACAGGTTCGCGCTGAGGCCGGCAAGCCAGATCAAGGAACGGTTATCCTCTGCGCGTTCCATAAAGCGGGCAAAGTAACATCAGCAGGATGGTTCAGTTTATGGTGGGTGACCTGACGAGCCCCGTTTAACCCGCTGGTACCTTCGACCTGATTTTTTGCCGGAACATGCTGATCTATTTTCGGCGTGAAGTAGCGCACCGCGTGTTGGAACGGGTTGTTGACCGCTTGTCGCCGACCGGGCGACTGTTTCTTGGATCGAGCGAGATTCCGCTAGGAGCCGAGAACCTGCTCTCAACCGAGCGTTTGGGCACAGCCACTTGTTTTCGCCGCCGTTAAGTAATTTTGTGACTGCGTTGCTGGCAAGTGTTTCTTGCAAGCACCGCATCGCTTCTGTTCGGTCTTTCAGTGAGCCACATTTCAGAGCTCACACGTTGATTTGAAAACCGAGTTCGGGTGCGGTAGGTCGGTGGTAATGCTTTTCAGTTCGTCATTCGTAATGTTGAAACTCACTTCGCTGGGACTGCATACTTTGCGAATTTCTCTTTTGTCCGGTTAAAGTGGTTGCCGCCCGGAACATCGGGATAGCTAACCAGGAAGTTGTTTTCATCGATCAAGTTGATGAAGTAGTGTGTCGTGCCTGGGGGCAGGTCGGTCGTGATGGTGTGGTCGCTGGAAAGTTCCGCCGATGCGCGGAACCACTCTTCGTGCCTGCCATTTCCATTCGTGCTATAGATCAGATTGGCGCGAACCACTTGTGCGCCATGCAGTGCATAGGTGAATGTGACTAAGTTTCCGTTTTGCGAATGGGTGGCTATGGTCGGGGTTTTTTTGGCGTTCGGTCCTGCATTGCGAAACGCAGGATTGTTGTATGGATAGCTCGCCTTCATTTCTTGGAGGACTTGGGTTAGACGATCATTCATTGATCGAGCGCGTTGAGAATCTGATTTTGCAAGATTCTTTGATTCTTCGATGTCAACACGAACCTGTTTGCCGTTTTCTGTTTTGTATAGTCGGTACAATTCGAGTGGCTCAGCACTTGGGTCATGCCGGTGGTTGTAGTTGCGAACCAGTTTGTAGTCGCCGACGCGTATGCTGCTCTCTAAGGCAACGCTGTTTGGGAAATGCCAAACCATCGTGTCGCGGGGTTTGGCGTTGGCATCGAGGACAAGCGTTGGGTCAGTTGGATCTTCTCGTAAAAGCTTTGAAATGTCAGCGCCATCAAGATGCTTTCCTTGCCTTAAATTTGCACCGGCCCAAGATAGGATCGTTGGGTAGAAGTCGAGGCCATTGATCATCACGTCGGATTGCATTCCCTTTGGTACGTCAGGACCGGTGATGATCAGGGGCACACGGGTGCCGCCTTCCATCAGCGAGATCTTGCCGCGATCCAATGGGAAGTTGTCGGTGTAAATTTCACCGGGATGGCCTTCCATGCCACCATTGTCCGAAGTGAAAATCAGGTAGGTGTTTTCGCACAGTCGGTGACCTGGCCAACGCGGGTCGTTTGTGTGTTGAAGGTAGTGGAAAATTTTGCCAACGTAATAATCCAATTCTTCGACCATTGCGCAATAAAACGGATTCGTTTGCCCTTTGCGAGTCCATGATTCTGGGTCATCCTTGTCGGGCTCGACTCCCAGTTTCTGACAATACTTTTCGAGTAATTGTTTGCTGCGGGTGTGGATCGGCGCATGCACGAGCCACGTCGCATAGTAAAGGAAAAACGGTTCGTGATCGTGCTCTTTCAAAAACGATAAAGCATCTTCGCTGTTCTGATGAAAAGGGTAGCCATTTTCGTCTAATCGGTACGGGTCGTCGTTTCGACTGGTTGCAAAATCGCGAATGCGATTGGGTTTCATTCGCGTGCGTGCGCCACGAGAACTACGGCTCCACTGAAAACCTTGATCCTCGGCATCAGGAAAAGCGTTGTGCTGTATGGCCATGTGCCACTTGCCGGCATGGCCAGTGACGTAACCCTCTTTTTGAAGCGCATCGGCGAGGGTGAACTCGTCGTCAGGCATTCGCCCGCTATACCAGGGTGGCATCATCGGGTGCCCCGTTTTGTGATGGGGTCTTGGCGGGTTTCCGCCGACCACATGTGTTTTTTGTGCACGGGCGGGGTGAACTCCACTCATGATCGCGCATCGAGAGGGAGCACAAGTTGGAGCGGGCGAATAGGCTTGCCAAAACATGACGCCTCGCTGGGCAAGACGGTCGATGTTGGGGGTCTCCATCGGACTTGGTTCGTCAATGTCGTAGCATTGAACATCCTGCCAACCAAGGTCATCCGTAAGGATCAAGACGATATTCGGTTTTTCCGGTCGCTCGTCCGCCAATGCCGATGCACTACAGGAGAAGACGAGCCAGCAAAAGGTTACGGGAATCAGTTGCATCCGTAGTCGATTTCGATTCATGATTTAACCCAAGTAGTGTCGCTCTCGATGTAGATCGTCTTGCGACTGAAGAACATGGCTCGACGGGAAACTCTGCGTTGCAGGAATGCGGTCAGACCTGAGGGGCATCGCGCCAAGCATTTCAGGCGAATTGAATGATTGGTGGAAAACAGGGGATGTTCTGCCTAGTGTCCAGTGTCCGCCATCTATTACTTGTCCGCCATCTATTACTAATCGTGCTCAGTGTAAATGTCATGACTGCCAGTGACTAGAAATGCCCGGTGAAACGGTTGCATTCCGCACCGAATTGCCTTCCCGTCAGTGGTCTTGATCTTGAAGGTTGCTAATGTGGCGGACGTACTCGGTCAGGTTTTCTTTGGGATTTTGACGGGGCAATTCAATCGGGCCTTCTGGCGGTTTTAAAGTTGCCTCGTTCGATGCTTTCTTGCATTGGATCTGCCGCATGTTCTCGCCGCTCATCGTCGCTGAGCTCATCGTCGCTGAGCTCATCGTCGCTGAGACCTTCGTAGCTGTGAACGTGCGGGGAGATGCGTCATCAGAGTGAACCAAGACGTTCAACGTGTAAGCGGACGGCTGTGCTCAGTTCGCGTTGACGAAAATCAAGACGGATCGTAAACGTCCTGCAGTACTCAATCCGTTGAGATTTATATTGATATCTTGGGGCTCAGTGAATCAGCCAACTCGATACTCCATCTTCTTGAGTTTGTCGGTCACCCGTTGCTTGTGATCTCCTTGTAGCTCGATTGCATCGTTGCTGATGCAGCCGCCTGCCCCGCAATGTCCTTTTAGGACCGACAATAGTTCTGGCAGATTTGTCTCGTCGGGTGAGAGTCCCCAAATGACAGTAACGACACGTCGGTGCTTTCGTTGGTCGGTCCGAATCTTTGCACGCTGCTTGGAGGGAGGTAGCCAAGTTGGTTTTGCGACCTCTGGCGGGCAGTCGCACGATTCGATGGGGCGATCACATCGATCGCACGTTGGCGGGATGTCAAACGGTGTACCGGCAAAGAGTCTGGACATGGATTTCTACGGATATCTGTCGGCGGGTCTTGTTGATTCGCTCTCGGCAGCGTTGCATGCTGGATCTAATTCAGGAAGCTGACTCTTCTTCAAGTTGGACATTGACGAGACATTTGCGGCCGGAATGATGGTGGGCAAAGAGCTAACAGGTTGATCGCAAATCGGCAGGCTTGGAAAATCGCGGTTGGGGAAACTCGCCTCTGGGGATTCTAACGCGTTGATCGAGAACTTTTCTAGCCGCATCGGTCGAGTTTGATTTGCATTCTCGCTGTTGGTGAAAAAGGATGCTGCCGTTTTTGGGAGAAGCCGCAAAAGCTGTTTTTGAGTAAAACTACGGTTGGTTATTGCAGTCAAGTGAGAGTGAGACCCCTGAAACTTGCCAGGTTTTCGATGCTGGTCGTACCAAACGGTCTCGTGATTGGGCGGTATGATTCGTCCTGAACGAGATTGCGTTTGCCTGGATAGCATGTTGGTGGCGAAGTAAAGAGAATATTTCTGGCCGTTGGAGATCTTAGGCTCGCGGCATTCGCGAGCGTCGTGATCGCGAAGCTTCTCCTTGGCTTGTTTCGTCAGTGGCAAGGGTGTGAATGAGTGTGTTGCTAAGATTCATCAGTTCACTCGTGTTTTGTGACGATTTGACAACGGTGGCGAGTTCGGTGAAGAATTGCGTTGATTAGATCCTGGTGCGAATTATAGTTTTATATCCCGGTCAATGATTCGCCTTTGTAGGTCCATTGCAAAATAGTTCGACGGGATGCTTGGTGGCGTCGATCCCGATCTTGCAAATCTGGCGTGCGCGTGGCGTCCAAATGAGACGCTTAAATCTCGAGGTGCCGAGTCAATGGCTGTGGTGGCTGCTGTGGTGGCTAATCGTGCGATGCAGAGTTTCAATGAGACGTTGATGACGGCATGCTGACTGCTTATCTCAAGCTAATGAGACCAGCGGACTGGGTGAAGAATCTTTTCATCCTTCCGGCTCTTGTGTTCTCGATTCCGTCGCTAGAAGCGGCCGCGCGGACGTCTGCACTGCCCGGTTGGCTTGCGAAAACCTGCTTCACGGTCGTTGCCTTCAGCTTACTCGCCGCTGGGTTTTATGCGATTAACGATTCGCTGGACTGCGAGCTTGATCGGAAACATCCACGAAAGCGGAACCGGCCAATTGCGTGTGGTCAGATCTCCCCGTCTGCCGGCTTTCGATTCGGGGTGATGTTAGTTTGCATTGGCATCTTGACTGGTTTCTTTGTTGAGATCGCGGTGGGCGGTGTTTTACTGGCATATCTGCTCCTGCAATGCCTTTACAATGGAGGCCTCAAGCGAATCGCGATCGTGGATGCTGTGGTCTTGGCGACCGGTTTCGGTATGCGTGCGACGGCTGGCGCTTTTGCGATTGAGCGGGCGATTTCGTCTTGGCTTTTGGGGTGTGTGTTTTTTCTGACCCTCTACCTTGCCTTTATTAAACGCTTGTCGGATCTTTCGGTAGCTGAATTGGAGTCGGTTAAAGCTGAGGGAGCAAGCTGGTTGAGCCCTGCCGGTTACGAGGATCGACTCGAATTAAATTGGTTGCTTGGTGTCAGCGGTGTATCGGTGATTCTGAGTTGGGTGTTCTATAGTCTGAGTTTGCATGCGATGAACCTATTTGGGAGGCGGTCCAGCGGTTTCGCGATGTTGACACCGCTGGTGCTGGTGGTGGTTCATCGATTCTACCGTCGGGCGAGTCGAGGTGAGCGAGATAGCCCAATGGATGCGATGCGTGAGGATCGCGTGATTTTGATTTCTCTCGTGCTCTTTGGGGGTGGTGTTCTCGCTTGTCTTTATGTCCCGGCGATAGAGCATATACTTTCGCTTTTGATTTTCGACGCACCTCGTGATCGTGATGGAGCATGAATGAATCGACTCCCTCTGGGTGGTTCACTGCACCTCTGCTCCTGCTAGTGATCTTTATCGCGGCAACACTTGGGCCGGTGCTTTTAGGGTTTGATCACTTTCCCAAAAAGAGTGTTGATCACGACCATCATCATATTCCGGTTGTGCTCTCTTTTGCTGAGAGGTTACCGGAAGTCGATCTGTCAGATTATGCGAGTGCCACGACGCCAGGCATGCATTTGGCAATGGCGGTATTCTTGAGTGCTACAGGATTTTCTGACCCGCGGGCCACCGAAACACTTTTGCAGGTCTGCTCTTGCTTTTTCGGCGTGCTGTTGGTCTTGGCCGCGTTTCGGTACGCGTCACGGATTTCTTCGCCTTGGACGGCCTTTGTTTGTGTGTTACCAGTCGCTTCGTCACCTTATGTATTGGGTAACGCGATCTGGGTCATGACCGACAACCTTTCCTTGGCGTTGATTGCCGTCACGGTTGGTACAACTTTATTTTGCGAGGCGAACGGTGTATTCGCATTTCGTTCTGGAGTCGCATTGGTTTGCTCTGTGTTTGTTCGGCAAATCAATATTTGGGTCTCGGGCGTTGCGATGGTTGGGTATTTGTTGCAGTGGACTCCTGTGCGTCGGCATCTTACCTTTCCGGACCAACCTCAGACGTCAGGTAATGGTCTCGTTCCGATGGTGATTTTTGCCGTCGCGACGATATTAGCAGCGGGGGTCATCATCGGCTTTGTCCTTCTTTGGGGAGGGCTTGTGCCCCCGATGTTTCAGATTGGCGGTGGCGGCATGACACACGCCGGGGGGTTTAATTATGGAGTCACGCCTGGAGTCCTCTCCTTGCTTGGGGTCTACGCCTCTCCCGCGATTGTGATTTTGATGCCGTTTTGGATTCGTGATGGACGCATTGTGCGAACGATGATGATTGGGCTGGGAATTGGTCTACTCGCGGGACTTACCTTTGAGTCTGTCGCTGGAAAAGAATACGGCCGGATTAGCGGTTGGTTGTGGTTGTTCGCGAGCAAGGCTCCGGCCGTACTAGATAGGTCTTGTCTTGTCTTTGCGGGAAGCATTGTGGGCGGTGGCACTGCTGGGGTGTTATTCGGCCTTTTGACCACGGCCGGTCGGGGCCGCACCGCTTGTCTGCTCGCTGGTTTCGCAATCTCATTTTCAACCGCTTACACAGTAAATTCTTGGGCCTTTCAACGCTATTTTGATCCCACCATTTTGCTTGCGATCGGCTGGTGCCTTGCCTCGCTCGAAACGTCAACTCGAGTACGCGGTGCGCCGGAATCAGCACCAAGCGGTTTGGGTCGGGCCGATTGCAAGCCGCTGGGTCTGGTTCAAGTTCGGCTTGCGGCGATCGGTGTCTTTGCGATGCAGGCGGTTTTCGCGGCGTTTACGCTCTATGGCAAAATGGGATGGTCGGCGGATTGATCAAAAGTATTCATGGCATCGGTTATGAATCGAGGTCCCTGAAAACTTCGTTGTGCAGGTCATGTTGATTCGAGGCGGCCGGTTGACCTTGGGTGATCTGCTTGGGGGTTTTACCCAAGCCGCTGGGTTGCTGAAGCGAGCATTTCGAGTCGTCGGGCGAGACTGGAGGGAGTGTCACTCCGTCGCATTCGCCAGCACCAGTTGCCGGTCGGATTGCCGGGGCGATTCATGCGGGCTCGTCGGTTGAGGCCTAGGAAATCTTGCATCTGTACAATCGCCGTATGGGCTGGGCTGGTGTATGCCAGCCTAGCCATCGTTCCGGCGGGATCGCTTGCTGCTGATGGGCCAGCGTAGTGAGCGAAGCGGCGACGGGTCTCTGTGTCGAGGTCGCGGTACCATCCTGCGACGGTATCATTGTCGTGGCAGCCGGGATAAACAACGCATAGGGGAGGATGGTTGTGAGGTAGATCGGATTCAGCTTCAGCTGTCCCGAAAAAGGCGGTTTGCAGCATCCGCATACCGACGAGCCCGTATCGATCACAAAGCTGCTGCATCTGTGGAGGGCGTTCGCCGAGATCCTCGGCAAAGCACGGTAGTCGACCCAGTTTACCTTTAAGTGCGGCCAGTAATTCGTCGCCGGGCGTGCTTTGCCAGCTTCCATTGCGGAGATCTGTCGTGCCACGAGGGATCTCGAAAACTTTGAGGAAGCCATAGAAGTGGTCGATTCGGATCAGATCAAATCGCTCAAGCGGCGTACAGACGCGATCACGCCACCAAGCCCAGTGCTCTTTTTGGTGCGCGGCCCAATTGTAATGTGGATGCCCCCAGAGTTGTCCTTGGTGGACTGCAGCGTCGCCCCAGACCGAATTTGTGATGTCGTCAGGATCTGAGGCTGGGGGAATTCCGGTCAGGAGGGTGGGATGCCCTGACTCATCAAGCCGAAAAAGATCTGGACGCGACGTGACATCTGCGCTGTCCGGTGCGCAGAAGAATGGAAGATCGCCAATCAGACGTAGTTCACGTTCATGTGCATGTTGCTGCAATCTGCTCCATTGGCGATCCAGGACAAATTGGACGAACGCATGATACATCGGATCACATTCAGGTGTGTTTCCAGAGCGATGCTTGCTTGTTCGGCTTGTTTGATACCGACACCAGTCGTCCAGCCATGCAGCTTGGCGTGTTCTGAAGTCTGCATAGGCCATACCTCGAAGCCCCATGCGGCCTCGACGTGTCTGGAATTTTTGGAACGCCGCTTCGAGTCGTGGTTGTTTCCATCCTCTGACGCGGCGCCACGAGGCTCGACCTCGGTCGTCTTGAACTGTTTCATTCCGCTTGAGTCGCACCGCTGAGGTAGGAAGGTATCCGTCCTCAGCAAGGTCCGCGACAGAAGTGAGCATCGGCTCGATTGCGAAGCTTGAGCGAGCACTGTAAGGAGATTCTCCTTCTCCCACTGGGCCAATCGGTAGCATTTGCCAGCGTCGGAGTCCTGCGGATGCGGCCCAGTCTACGAACCGCCGCGCTGTTGGTCCGACGTCGCCGATCCCGAATGCTCCGCCGAACGACGGCAGTGATGTAGGGTGCAGCAATACGCCCGCCACTCGTTGGACGAGAAGTGGATGAATGACGGTCGGATCAGACGAGCTCATTCAATCTTGCTCGGTGAGTAATTCGGGTTATCGACTAGCAACTCGTTGCACCGATGCGACTCTAAACCAGCTGTTCTACGTCGCACGAAGGAGAGGTAAGTCTCACCACGATCGTGACCCTCCGATGGTAATCCGAATGGTGATCAGGTCTACCTGTCAAGTCCCGGAATCAAGGATCAGGCTTTTGAATCAGTGCTAGGGCATTGCCGCGAACTATTGGCCTTTGAGTCTGCAGGCTTCGAGTCTGCGGGCTTCGAGTCTGCCAGGCAGCCTGTTTTATTTGAAACGATTCTGCTTTATTTGACGCAATCCTGGGGCAGTGTCAAACCGTTCAGAAATCGATCAACAACATTATGTTTCATTCAGGATTACGTTTGAGCGGATGAGGAATTCCACCTTCAGTGCGATCTCCATTTGGCATATAACACTCGTTGCAGCGAGGTTGTTGTGAAAACATGGCTGCCGTCGCAGGAGAGTCTTGTAACGTACCGGTACCTATCATCGGTTTTTTTGGGTACTTAGGCGAGTGCCAATACGGGCGGGGGACGGGCGAGTGACGCAAGAAAATGAAATACTGCGAGAATCTGCAGCACGTTTTGCAAGAGTCGGAGCGAGGATTCTCGAATTGGTAATTCGATGAAGCATCGCGATGGCAAGCTTGAGTGGTCTACGCTTCCGAGCGAGGAGGCTAGTCGAACGATCTGTTGTCCAACCCGAGGGCGGTGGCAGGGCATCACTGGTCATGCTCCCGGTGACCTCGGGCGATGGCTGCACAGCATTCTGACGCGTTTTGATGCAGAGGGTCTTGCGGAAGGTTCTCGGGTCGTGATCGGAGACCAGACGGTCGACTGCCCTCTCTCGACAAAGGTGGCCAACATAGATTGGGCGATCGATCATCCTGATCATCCAGTCAGCCAGCGGCCCGAAATTTTCATTCAAGATATTGAGACGCGAACGGCCGTTGCGTTGAAGATTCGTGAGCATCTCCGGCCTTCGGAATCGGTTCTCGAGAATTGCTTGCTGCGGCCAGGTTACGCACAGAGTCGCATCGCGACTGAGCTTCCTTTATTGGGAAAAGTGCTCTCGATGGATGATGACACCGCCGTTCCCGAATTGGCCCCGGTTCTGAATGTGTGCTCCGAGCGATTCGCTGGCGCAATTGAGAATAGCCAGGTGCTACATTCCTCGAGTCAGTTCTCGGAACTCGATGGTCGAATTGAGATGCAACCGAATCAAATCGGTGCAGTCTTTGAGCCACTTGGGCGAACGGTGTCGGAAATCAGGCAGCAGGGATTGGGAGCTGTGCCTGTTTCTGAGGGCCGACGGGATACGATGCACATTGCATTTGAACGGATGTTGCGGGACGGGGAGAGTTCCCGATTCTCGCTCGATCATGCTGACGCCCTCGCGAGTCAAGATTCAGGTGACGATGAAATTGTGGCGATTGCCATTACCGAATATGGCATCCCCGACTTCCGAACGGTTGCGGTTGTTGACGCCACGATTGCGAACGCGGGAATGCCAATCGAGTACCGCACCATCCCAGCCGGTGAGAGCCGTTTTTTTGCATTTCGGCACTCGAAGAGTCACGTCTCTTCGTGTCTTGCGAGGAATCTTCGCGATGGTCTCGATCTTTTTCCATGGTGGTTTCTTACGGATGACCGAATTTCGCGGCAGAACCCATTGCGAACGGTGCGGACGAGCTATCGGTCAGACAACGAGCTAGTGGCTGATTTGCTACGGCCACTCTCCACTGCCATCGGCTGCCAGTTGGCGTACGGTCAAGGAGTTTCCACTCGTGTAGTCCACCAGCCAGCAGTGACTGGGCATCGTCCCGATCTGCCCGAGCAGGCAGCGGCATCACTTGTTGGTGCGATGCTTGCCGGCGAAGTTAGGAAACTTCTAGACTTCGATCACCAGGGAATCGCCGCATTGCCTGCCATCTCGGATTCCTATTCACTCCCTAGGGAGTCCGTCACCACCGTTTTTGAGCAGCTTGAATGCTTGGCAAGCCGGTGTCGTAAAGTCGCTGAAGTTATAACCAGCGATCCCAACTCAATGTCCCGCGAGGCAATTTTGTGGTGCAATGGAATGCACGAGGATCTTAGGCTTCGTCTCGCAGGCTTCAATCTGCAGGACTTCAAAGCCGCGCTTGATGTTGAGGCTCGGGACCAGTTGCGATTTTATCGGGATGTCCTTGCTTGGTATCCACGGATTCGGCGATTCATTATCGATGAGATGGTGCTTCGAAACCGTTACCCCGTCAAGCGATATGTCAATTGATCGAGCTGCTGTCGTATCAGCTCCGTCGACTCGTTGTTCAGATCGAAAGTGAATGGGAATCCGTCTCGGTCTTGTTGCGGGGTGAAAGTGGGGTGCGCGTCATCTGTTCCCATTTATTCGTCTGGTTTTTTGCATCGCTTTGATAAAATATTGGCTTTCGCATTCCATAGATGCAAAAGCGGGGTTGAGTTTCAAAGGCGACCGCTACGTCAAAGGGCTCATCGTGTTCATAGATTGATCGCAGGCCATCCGCGATCACTGCTTCCGCGTAGCTGCGGCTGAGGTAGATGACTGCATGGGCCGCGAAAACTCGCTCGATGCGCAAAAGGTGATCTGAGACTGGGATCGCCAGGTAATCCCGATTGCCGTGGCTGGTGCCAAGATAGATAGCGTCTGCGTCGCTGGGAAATTCTATTGGTTCATCGGGGAATCCCTGTGCTTCCACATCATCTTCAAGTATCAGCAACGGGAATGTGTCATCCTTCAGCGCCGTGCGCAAGACAGCAAAGTGACTTTCAGCACAGTTTCGGTAATGTTCTTCACCATAATTCACCTCGGCATGTGGAGCGATTCCTGTGATGCCGCTGAAACGCCGCCGACGTTTGATTTGAAGACGGTCAAGCAACGACTCCATTTGTGCTGCTTTCTCGATGTCAGTGTCGACATTAATCCAGATACATTGGATTGCTCGGAGATCGAGTTTCATGATCCTATTGTTCGGTGAGAAGGCAAGTGTTGATTCACATGACAAGATGAGTTGCGGTCGAGTGCGTGGAAAAGTCTTGAATGTCAATTCGTCAAATGATTCAAGTACGCCCGTTTCGCTGTCCGCGAATCGACTTGATTCATGTCCACTGTCGAAAGTTACGGCATCAAAGGTTGAAGCATCCGGTTACCACCGTTGCGGAACGCGATGATGCTCTTCCATTTCTGAAAACCAATCGTGAAGTGTGGCATCTGTGCCCACAATGATCTGAACGCTTTCGCAAAGCTCCTCATGGAGTTTTTCATAAGGATGCGTTTCTTGCACTGCGAAATTAGTGTAATTGTAAAACGACATGAACGCGTTTAGAAGTTTTCGCAAAGTGAATAAATGGACCGATTTTGGTAAGTGGATTGCCGCCGTTGCTTCTCGATGCTGGAGTATTTCCGTTATCTCAAGAACGGTTTGATTGATTGGGGTGAAGTAACGAGTTGAGTCTAATTGGCGAACGGTGAGAGCCACTGAAGCTGCTGCCTGGGCCTGCCAGATTGGGATGACGCTTCCATCGCTTCCAAAAAAGTTTACACCGCGGTAACAGTCAAATCCCATTCCGTTAAAAAGTCGTTCCATCAATTGTTTCGTGTGCCCATAAAGGGAGCACGGATTGATCGCCTTGTCGGTGCTAATCCCTAAAACTGGGATCTCGAATTCGTGGCAGATTTTGGCAATATTCGCACTGCCGGTAACATTCACTTCCACCGCTTCAAGCGGAGCATTTTCGTTTTTCTCGATATACTTATTAGCCGCAGCGTGCACGACGTGCGTCGTGCCGTGACTCATGAACGTATCTCGGATTTTCCCAATGGTGTCTGGATCACAAATAGAACCTTCGATTACGTCAATGGATGGGTTGGTGCATGAGAGTTCGTCAATGGTTTTGCGGTTGATGTCAACGCCCATCACGTGATGCCCGAGCGACTCCAGGTGTCGCGCTAGGTTTCGGCCTAAAAATCCGGAAACGCCAGTAATGAATATCTTCATGTTTCGATTTCGTAACGATCACTTGTTGACCGAAGCCTGTTGATGATCCTTAGCATTTTGTTGGCTGCTCGCGGCTGAGTGGAGTCGGGGCATGTTGCTTGTGGGTAGCCGCTGATTGCGAGATGTCAGCCGTCGGGCATCACAGCAATCTCGCTATTCCAAGGCAGCGGGCTCACGTTTTGAACCAATTGCGGTGAATCGTTGTCGATTCAACTGGCCACATGTGCGAGACTGCTCGCCAAGCAAGGAGTGCTAGAAGGTCAGAGTTTAGTCTGGATCGATCTTTTACGCAAAAGCACTGCTAAGCCATGGCGGGCGTTTCGCCGAATGCCCGACCCGACAGGGCTCACGCGGTGTGTTATGTCGATGGGTACTGAATTGATTCAAAGGTTTCGTAGATGGATTGGAAATCTTCGCGCTGAAGCACGGCGTCTTTGGGCGGGAGATCAGGAACACTGAATTCATCTGTCGGGACGAGTGGGTTCATCTTGAGCGTACAAAGCAAACGAACAAGGTCAACAAACGTAGACCGGGCGAGGAATCCTTCGTTAGCAGACACATTGTTTACGAAGCTTCCTCGCCATTGATAGCGGACTGTCTCAAGGTTGATTTTCGCCCACATTTGGTTTTGGCGGTCCTCGAAAGGTCCGGTGACGAACCGCATCGCATTGGGGCCTACGTATGTTGGGGGAAAGCAGAGCCCTGGTTTACGCTCAGCCTCGACTGCGTTGGCCGGAGGTTCAAAGTTCTCGACCAGGATGTATTCCTTTCGGAAGTTATTACCACAACCGGTGAACGGCCCAATGTGGTCGGTTTCAAAACGTAGCGGGTAGGAGGATTCTGATGAGACAAACCGGGCTAGTAAGTCATCGAATCGTTGAATCAATACGGAATATGCTGCAAGGTTGTCACTTGGTACCTCGCAGATTCCAAGTGTGCGGGCGAGTCCCGCCGCGCGGTGACGTTGCGAATGCAGCGGCACGAAATTCGGGGACACGGTGTGAAAAAAAACGAACTTGCCGAAATTCGACCAGATTTGTTCAGGAGTATCAGGGGGACTATTCGAGAACGGCACTGGATCACCAGAGACGACCCGCCACGAGAAACGCTCAGAGTAAGACTTGAACATTGGACTCATCGTGTCCGCATGCGAAAATACTTCTATTTCACCGACGATGGGGCAGTGCGTGAGAACCAACCCACGCTTAAATCTGACGATCGCCTGAGCCAGTTCGCACAATTCGCTGTAGGTTGTGGCATCATGAATGACGATGGCAAGATCAATATCGCTGATTCCTGGCACGTGCTCTCGTCGAGCATAGGAACCTTTGAGCATGACTGACTTGACGGCTGGCAGGCCACGCGTTGTTGACACGAAGCGATTGAGTACGGCAGCGTAAAAACTACGGTAGCTGTGGGAGAACAGCGGTATTCGATGTGTGCTCTGCACAAATGTCTTTAGCATGGTTCGCTACCGCACGGAGTTTCAAGCTGAGGTTCAAGTGGATGACTGTGTTCACACGGAAAATGGAAACGCTCGCTTTAGAGTGCAGGAGCTAACCATTTTGGCGTGAGCAAGCAACTTGCTAAAAATTGGCGGAGAGGTCAATCTCCACTTGGGTAGCGTGCGGATACTCTTTTGGAGGTGGATGATCTTGGCTCGCCTCAGGAGAAATGAAAGCCAGAGAAGTTAAACGACTACAAAAAAATGAGAATTTCATTGCTTCTGCTATAGTAGTCCGTGATGGAGTTGATTCACTCCTTATTGTAATTCAGACATCACATTCGCCATTCGCCATTCGCCATTCGCCATTCGTATGCAGCCTAGAGATCGCCCATCTCCTGCCTCGCCCGTTCTCTTTGTGCATATTCCAAAGACCGCTGGTACGGCATTGTTCGCGTTAGCAGCGAAAGTCTATGGTAGGATTCCGGGAAAGGTCGATTCTTGCATTTTTCGCTTGCCTTTGAATTGGGATGCATCGGACGAAGATATTGATTTGGTTGGTTTGCTTGCTGAACACAAGGGCCAGCCAATCCGATTCATCAGTGGGCATTGTAGCCATGCGATTCGAAATCAAACCCCATTCGACCCCATCACCATTTCGATGTTACGAGAACCCCTCGCTCGGGTAGTGTCGGCTTATAGCAATATGCGGAGAGATCCGAAAAATGGGTACCATCAATCTGCGATCGCAATGTCGTTACATGAAGTACTTCAACAGCGGACGATCCCAGAATTAGAGAATGGTCAGGTACGTCGAATTGCCGGGTTGCCACCGAATGTTGGACCCCTCAATCACAAGCATCTAGAGATTGCGAAGAACAACCTTGATCAAGATTTCGCTGTGGTTGGATTGACCGAACGATTTGATGAGACAGTCGAACTTCTCTGCGTTCACCTTGATTGGCCACGAAAGGGCTATATGCCTTGGAATGTTGCTCCCAAGAGTCAAACGGACTTAGAGATTACCAGCGAAACATGGGCGTTGCTCAAAGAACGTAACGCATTGGATATGAGTTTGTATGACTACGCGGTTGAGCGTTTCGATCGGCAAATTGCAATTCTGCAGCCAGGATTTGATCGCAGGGTCGAACGCAATCGAAGCTATAACAAACGCTGGTACCGCCACTGGCACCAATGGGGCGTCGCCCCTCTACGCAACATCAAACGGGTCATCCGAAGGCGGTCGTTACTTGGTCGTTGAGAGCACGCTGCTGTGGCAGCGGATAGCATAAAAACGTTGCAGCATTCTTTTTAGCAAGGCGTCGTTCGCTGATGGATTTCGTGACGTGTGGTGAGGCTTTGCGTTTGCAACCAAGTCGCATGGTCATTGATCAATGTATCGGTGTCTTTCTGATCAACGCTCCATGCTTCACTTCCTCTGATCGTCGTACCAAATAGCAGTAGGTGTGAGACCGCGGTTGCGATTGGGGAATTCAAGGGGACAGTTGGCTGCTCGAGCTTTTTTATTTTGGCTCTGTGGCAGCGGTTTGGATTCAGTTGGGCTCTCATTGACCAATGATCGAGCTGTTCCAGTTGTCATCGCGATTCGTCAGCGTGATTCCCGCTAGGCTCTTGCTAGCGATGGCACGCCACCGTGTTTCCACGATCAACGCGGACTGACTGGTTGATAAGTTCTTCCATCGATTCTCATCGGTGTGGCCGGAACTTGCAGATTATCGTCATCGGTCTCGACGGGGCGGATTCGGTAAAGCTTGATATTCCTTGTTCCTTTTTTTAAATCCACCTTGAAAACCTTCGCTAAGCGATAGCTCTTGTTTTTGGCTACGTTCTCAATTGCGTTTGCAAGCGGATCTTTCTTGGATGCTGAGGTTTCTTCCAAGAGTAGCCATCTGCATTTTGTTTGTGCGATTTGTTCGCCCAACCATTCTTCATTGATGGTATTTTTCTGGGATCTGCTATTTGGTTTGTTTTGTCTCCAGTGAAGTAGGTTTTTTTTCACGGATTGCCCCGGTCTGCTTGGTAGCTTCCCCACTAATACGATCTGTTGTCGAAAACGCTCATCGATACACCTCGTGTAAAAGACAAAAGTGCCGTCGTGCTTGCCGTGGTAAAGGACTGGCTCACCGGGCGAGATTCTGGTGATGTGTTCCGCGACTTCCGAGAAACCATTAACTGATTTGGGTAAATGATCTTTGTCGATCGCAAGCAGGTAAGCGGTCAGGGTCATCAATCCCGCAGCCGAAATTATTTGTGCAAGTTTTTTATGTTGACGAAATGTTCCGCATCGAAATGTGGCGACAAATGCCTGCGCCACGAACCAGGTTGCTGCGGGGCATGCCCACAGTAAGTAGCGTTCATCTTTGGCCCAGATGCACTGCAGCAATGCAATTGAGAGCAAGCTTGCTAAGGCCACTCGAATTGAATCCTGTCGAAACTGCGCGACTCTGAGTGAGCTGATAAACCCAACGAGTGCTACTGGCAGGGTCCACCTTCCAGTCAAACCGGGGACGGCATGAAAGTAGAAGTGTGGCCAGATGACTGATAAAGCTCTTGTTTTATTGACGGCGGCTTGTGAGAACTGCGCAGCACTCATGCGGTGCAGCAGCCAATAAACCGATCCGCAAACCAGCATGCAGGACAAAATAACTGCTAACACCCTTAGGTTAAGAAACGGACGCCAGCGTCTATCCAGTAACAGCCACAGTCCAGCGATTGGAATGACGACACCAATAGTAGGGTGAATCAAAATGCTGAGAGCAGCAAAAGTGAGTGCTAGGCAGAAGTGTTTGCTGTCACGACGGGTGTCAGGATGTTCCATGACAAGACGCAAGTGAAACAGGCAGGCAACACCTAATGTCAAGGCTGGCAGATTCAGCATGACTGCCCCGGACCAAAGCATCGTCCCGGGCATCAATAAAACGAGTCCTGCCACGATTCCAGCTTCGGGAGCAATCCACCGCCGAAGCCCGATGAGGGTGTAGACGCCCAGCAATAACGCAAAGGCATGCACCAGGCATTTGGCAACGAAGGAACTGACACCGAATATGAGGAAGCAGGGCACAAGCAAAGCGTAAAAGAGTGGCGGATAACGTTGAACGTTGATCGCCGGGTAGCGAGCGTAGTATTGATGCGCGTACTCAATGGGGGTCCAGATTCCTTCCTTCAGCAAATCCGAAAAGAAGGCCGCATTAAGAGCGTGTCGCGGGGAGTCGCCCTGAAACCAGATTCCATCATTGTCCCAATGGAACCAAATTCCAATTAGCCAGCACAGCACGAGGGCCGCGAGCTGCAGCCAGATAATTGATGCGATAGGAGCGGGTTTTCCACCATCACCAGAGGGCGTCTCTTTATCCGCTTGTGTGCGTGAATCGTTATACATCGTGCG
>JARGNK010000135.1:0-13512 GCA_029213145.1 Rubripirellula sp.
GAGGACAACACGACGGGAACGCTTTTCACCGAGGTTGCATAGGCGACCGTTCCACCTTGCCACTGAATGATTCGGTCGGTTCCAAAATACAGTTTGAGCTCACCGCCATGATTCGTGGGAACGACATCACCACGAGTACGAGCGCCTGGCTGTTGCGGATCGAACTCCGGCTCGATATTGATCAATTCATTTAACCGCGTGATGTGCTCTTGCGGGGTCACGCGCCAAAGACGAGCCGGTGACGAGGTTGGCGTGAGCTGAATACCGGTCGGCAATTGACCAAACAACAACTGGTGATCGACAAAATTAGCTTTATTCGGGTCAAGATGAGCTCGAAAACCGCCCTTGTCTCTCATCACACGTTTCAGTTCGCCGACGATCAGATCGGAAAACTGCAACCGCCGAATCACTTCGGGTTGCTCTGCGTCTGCCGGCGGCATTTCTCCAAGAGTGACCTGTGCCCAGACACTCCGCCAAGTGCTGGCATTGATCTCATCGAGCGGCCCCAAGTCAGTCAGCGAAAGATCACCCTCCGGCGATGAGCCACTATGACAGTCAATGCAATGGTCGGCGAGGAACTCTTTCGCAAAACGACCGAAGTCATGATTAACTTTTTGGCCCGGCGTGTAAGTCTCGGCTTTCGCAACTGACAAAATGCCACACCAGAACGCGATGACCCCAACAGGCCATCGATTGATTGATCGACGCATAAGAGATTGAGTGAACGAACGAGTTATCGAGCGAGTACTCAAGCAGGCGATAGATCGCAGCGGGAATCACTTCACAGAAACCATGGCGAAACGATTCCACGAACCATCACCAAACGCTTGGGTTCAAAGAAACGCTTGGGCTGTAAGAATGAATGCGGTTCAAACCAGCACTTCCTTCAGTGGACCAGTGCTGTCGTCAAACTTCTTCGCCATCTTGTCGTCCATGTTGAAGCGATCACAGTCATGACCGGCGGCGCGAAGAAGCGAGGTGTAGAGAGCATTGATGGGTCGTTTGCCATTCAACTGAGTGAAACAACCTGTCTTGAAGGCTCCGTCAAGGTTGCCCAACAGCATGACGGGCCAATTGGCCCCGTTGGTGTGCTGTTTGTCAGCGTTGTTGCTGGTGTAAACGATCAGCGTGTTGTCCATCATCGTGCCATTTCCCTCCGGCACGCTCTCTAGCTTTTCCATAATCCTGACCAGCATACGGCTGTTGTATTGACGGATCTTGATCCAGATCGGATTGCCGTCTTGGTTCATGTGGCCAAGGTTATGTCCTTGCTGCTCGACGCCTAAACCTTTCCAAGCGCCAAAGATTTCGCCGCGACCTGACCCAATGGTCAATGTGTTGGTGATACCAGATGTGAGTGATGAAATCCCGAGATCCAACAGCACATCATGCCAATCAGTTTCGAATTCAGGATTGGCATATCGATCGTCGACCGCAGGCGCGAATTTCCTCAGATGGTCCGAGGCTGTATCAAGCCGATCACGGAGCCCGTTCACATCCTTGAAACCTTGTACGTATTGGCCGTAACGCTGCTGGTCGCCATCCGGTAGCAAGCGTCCTTTGGTCGCCGCCAATTGCTCGATCTGATTGAAGACACTCGACCGCGCTTCGTGTTGAAGACGAATGTCACCCGAAGAAATGCCTCCATACAACATCTGATAAAGGTGGTTGGGGTTGGAGTGCATGAAGATCGGTTGACCAGCACCACTAGCCGATAGCGTCGCAATCGTCGGCTTGGTCTTCATGTTCTCAATCGAGTCCATGCCGATACACAGATGCGGCAGCAGCGTTTCCGGCAGCACCTTGCTCAATTCGTAATCGATCGTCGATGCGCTCGGCGGAACACCATCACTGCCTCGATAACCACCGAGTGCGCCAAAGAACGCGCTGTGTGAAGGACTGGTGTGAATGCCATGCAAGCCATTAATGATGTGCAGGCGTTCCTTGTAAGGCTCCAGTGCATTGATCGGTTCAGGCAACTTCACGTTTGCCAGCGACCCGCTATTCTTCATCCCCTCCGGAATGCAGGTTTTTGGATCAAAACCTTGGTTCTGCATGAAGAAAACAATTCGCTTCGGAGTCGTGCTTCCCTTGGGCGCTGCCAAAATTCGTTCGGGAGAAAGGGCGCCGCCGAAAGCAGCGCTGGTACCGGCAGCAATTCCTTGCAGCAATCTTCTACGGTTGAGCATGACAGACCTTTCAACGAGACTCGCGATTGGTTGTTTCTTGTTCGGCGGGGTAAACGATTCGCTTCGTCCAGCTTTCTCCGACGCCTAAACCACGCCGATCGCTGTCTGAATGCAGCCTCGGGTAGCTTCGACGCAATGTGTTCGTCGATAGCGTGGACGCAACGATGTCTTAGGTGGGATTTCAGGGCGGTTTCAATCAGGCAACCGACCGGCTGTATTCTAGTCTATTTCGGCACGCTTCGTCACGGTCTTTCCGCAATCCGAGGCGAACTGCATTCCCGCCGCAAAACCAGCGAGTTCACGTCAAAAAAGCCTTCCAAAACAGGCAGGACCAACCCCTCACCTTCCCCCGAACGCCGCAACCCCCGCGTTTTGCGGTTTTTCCAACATGCGTACACCACCGATAAAATGAGTGTCACACTGCCAGGAGCTGAGCAGAAAGATCAGAAAACCCCCGATCCGACAGGATTCCGGACCGACGAGACATCGCAGATTTCCGAACCGTCGGGACATCGCAGATTTAGCGACTGGGTGGAGCATGCCGTCCGGCCGACCGCACCTCCGCCCAGAGGCTTCACCCATCCTCTTTAATCTAACCCCTACGCTTTTTGTCGCCGCTCAATTTCAATCGCAATCTCAAAGCAATCTCTCTTTCTATCTCAAAGATAATCTCTCTCTCAAAAACGACCTGCCCCGTGACGCATTCGCGATCCGCTTGCGAATGACGGGCTTCAATAACATTGGATTGGATTATCAAATCCGAGAGTCGCTCAACTGCCTACGTCACTTCCAGGCGGCCCGCGCGGCAGACAGCCAAACTGTTGCAACCAATGACATCAGGTTTCCGCCGATCTGTTGTTTAGGAAAACCAAACCGGGGTATTTACGCAGTCGTTAAGTGATCGAACGATCGAAGCCGCCAGGTGATTTAATATCACTCCGTTGAACGCAAGCGGCTTCTCTCAGAGAATGGCTTACAGATACACGACACACACAATTTTTCCCGCAGAGCAACGAATCACCACAAGAGTCAACCATGTCCTGGTTTGAACAATTGACCGGTATCACCGAACAGTCTCCTCAGCAGGTTCGCAATGAACTGTCGGTCGCTGGTGAAAACTTGGTATGCCCCAATGGAAATCAACTTGCATTCGGAAGCCTGGAAACGCCATCGCTGAGTGAATTACGCTCCCGTCTTGCCACAACCCCAGGCGGGAACGGCCGTCTACAAGTCCGTCAACTCGTCGCCGATGCGCAATCGCTGCATCGCGACCCGGCCAACGCCGGCGCGCTGTTTCAGGTTGCATCGCAATTCAATCTGCTGGAAATGGCCAGCCCCGATACAACACCCGAGGAAGGTGTTGGCATCTACGAGTACGACCACACGCAAGGTCCCATTTGCGCTATGTCATGCGGAGCCGGCACAATCTATCGAAACTACTTCGCACCAGTCGGCAATCACATCGGTCAGTCCACTGAACACCAGATCGATTGTTCGGCTGACCTGGGGACGTTGCTTGGGAACTCTGATGAGAAACTTTGGAACCTTGAGAATGGATACCTATTTCCCACCGATGCGGGACTCGCGCAAATCACGAGCAAAATAACTTCGGCCGACGAATCTGAACGAGACCGTTATCGTGCAGCTTTGCGAATTGGACTGCAGTGGAATGCCGCCGTCACCTTGCCAGAAGCGAATCATCGCGTCAGCCAAGCATACTGCTCGGCATTACCAGTCACCTACGGAAATCAACCAACCGATCAATGGACTGAATTCGCAAAGCTTGTCTTAGAGGCCACCTACGAAGCGACCTTTTGCGCCGCGATCCAAAACTCAACGCGCAATGGAAATAACAAGCTTTTTCTGACACTCGTGGGCGGGGGCGTATTTGGCAATCGCATCGATTGGATTACGGACGCAATCCATCGGGCCATTGAGAAGTACCGCCAGTACGAAATTGACGTTGCGATCGTGACCCACAAAGTCCCGAAACCGTCGATTACCGAACTGATCGAACGCTTGTCGCCATGACGCGACGTTTGCTTTCACCAGAGCGTGCTTGCTCCACATCGTGATGCATGAACATGATTATTCACAACATTCAGCAATCAGCAATCAGCAGCGGCAAAAACAACCGCCTCATATAACATCAACACACCACGCCAATTCTATCGCGATTACAACCGCCAATCGTGGGCTGTCTGCATTCAACTTCACGCTGAATTCCTAAACCCTCGAGCATCATTTTTTTTCAAACGATCCAGCCTTTAGGGGCTTTGCCCCCTGGAATCCCTTACAATCGCGACTGCTGGCGATAAGCCTGGCATCCGTTTTCTGTGGGCAACCCTTTCCCGTGCAAACTCACCCAAAATTCCGTTTCTAATCATGAGTGACTCACCGAATCCTTACCTGCCACCCTCGACGCCGTCCTCTGAGGCAGGCATGGAGTGGATGGCAAACCAACCAGTCGCGTTATCAAACACCGCGTTGGGACTGTCACTCGTTTATTACGGGATCGTGCTGTTCCTGTTTTCGTTGATCCTTGGCATGCTCGCTGGCTTTTTTCTACCTGTCGTCGCGTTGCTGGCGTTGCCTGGCATCTTGATCGGCCCGATCTTGATGTTCGTCGGGCCCTTGTTCTGCCTAACGGTTCCGGCACAAACAAATGCGAAGGGATTGATCATTGCAACGGTTGTCCTACAGCTCGCCAACTACGTCGCGATTTTCCTGCCGATGTTTGGATTCGATTTCGGAGAATTCCAACCCTTCATGCAGACACTCAATCTCCTGTCTAACATTTGCTTTCTATTGTTTATGCGGAAACTTGCAATGTTCATCGGCCGCGATGATCTCGCTGCACGTGCCAGTCGAATCCTGATTGGGGGCATCGTTGTCTTTGTAGGGATCATTGCCACAGCCATTTTTACAATGACGATGCTAGACGCATCGATGATCATGCTGGCTTTGCTGGGAATCGGTGCGATCGTTCTGTTTGTGATGTATGCAAACCTACTGAATGCTTTGAGCAAAGCTCTCAAAAACGCCAAGACTCCGAGTTGATACGCTCAGATCCACGGACGTCCTCTTCGCAACCATTGCGAAAGAAACGAAAGAACGGCCGAGCCGGCTGCATCCAATAATGGACCGATTCTCACCATTGAAAGTTCGACTAGAGCAAACATGGGCCGGCAAATGCTCTACCCGTTACCCATGGTTGATCAAAAGCAGCTCCTTGGTTTGACAAATGCGATGCTGTGGCTTGATCTCAGCAAATCATTCGAACCCCCGGCTGCACGCGATTTAGCTCTGGCCGACGCACAAGACCGGTCGGCGGATTGCATGGTCGGCAAACCTATCGGCCAGCGATAGCAACTGCCAAGCACCGATTAACTTGGCCCTCTTTCCGGTGCAGGCAGCGAAAGCGACAACAAACTCCCATCCCATTGAATCAATGAAACAGCCAAACTTCTCTGCGATAGTTGCTGACAGCAGGTAACCAAACGAAGTATTCAATTTTCAGTTCGCCGATTCGGCTTGGATTCGGCTTGGATTCGGCGAACAAAAACAGCAGGTAGTCCATCCGCCATTCAGGTAATGCCAGTCGTGTTCGACGACTGCACTGTGCTTCGCCCACTCGAACGGCTTGCCTACCAGAGCTCGCTTCGTCGCTTCATCAACTCTGGATAAGGTTCATCATGGTCAGCGTATTGCTGCTTGAGTTGAAGCAAACGCTGCTTGAGCTGTTGAACGACCGGCTTGTACTTTGGGAGTTCGTAAACGTTGTTTATTTCCTGAGGGTCGAACTCCAAATCGTACAACTCCCAACCCGGTGTCGATGCCGAAAAACTTCCGCGCCCCAGACTGGCGTCCAGTGGCAGAGCGTAGAAAAAAGCAAGTTTGTAGCGATTCGTTCGTATTCCGTAATGCGCGGGGATGTTGTGATGAGCGAGATGCATCCAGTAACGGTAATAGATCGCGTCACGCCATTGAGCAGGTGATTGACCGCTGAGAATCCCCCGCAAACTCTGCCCCTGCATTTTGCTAACGTCGACAGTATCGCTGACATTGGCGTAGTCGAGAAAGGTTTGTGCAAAATCAAGGTTGGAACAAAGCTCTGTATCGTTCACCGAGCCGGCTGGAATTGCCCCCGGTAGACGAGCCAGGAATGGCATCTGCAAACACTCTTCGTAAATCCAACGTTTATCAAAGTAGTCATGTTCCCCCAGAAACATGCCCTGATCGGCTGTGTAAATGACCAACGTGTTGGCGGCTAACCCACTCTCGTCCAAGTAATCGAGGACACGGCCGACATTTTCATCGACTGCTTTGACACAACCGAGGTAGTCGTGCAAATATTTTTGATACGCTGCCTTGCCCTGCTCCCGATCGCTCAATCCGGACAAATCGATCGATCCTGCCGGCCATTCAGGCTTTTGCACATCGGCCACCATTGTTCGGCGAGGATGCAACCTGCTCGTGATTGATGTTCCCATTTCACGCGTCGCGGACGATCGATGCGAAAAATCTTCCCAAAGTGTTTCCGGCTCTGGAATCTCCACATCGGCCAGGTAATTTTTGTGTCGCTCGGCAGGTTCCCACTTCCCATGAGGTGCTTTGTGGTGAAGCATCATAAAAAAAGGTTTCGAGCGGTCGCGATCATCCAGCCATTCCAAGGCATAGTCAGTAACGAGATCGGTGTAATACCCTTTTGTTCGCTTCGCTGTCTTTGCCACCCGTGATTGGTAAGCAACACCGTCGGTTGACGCAACAAAGACAGGGTTGTGATAAAGGCCCTGACCAGGCCCTACCTTCCAATAGTCAAATCCCCATGGCGGTGAACGGAGATGCCACTTTCCAACCAGTGCCGTCTGGTAGCCGGATTGGCGGAGCATTTCAGCGACATTGGGCGTCCCAGAAGTCGGCCCCGGAAAAGCATCGACGAGCGTCTTGACGCCATTCAAGTGAGAGTGCTGCCCAGACAAAATCACAGCTCGGCTGGGCGTGCATATCGAATTCGTCACAAAACACTGGTTCAAACGCACCCCCTCTTTCGCCAATCGATCAATGTTCGGTGTGGGAGCGACATCCGCCAAACGCCCTCCATACGCACTGATCGCATTGCAGGCATGATCATCCGACATGATGAACAATATATTGGGACGTTCCGCCGCAGCCTCCGCAACAAACCACAGAGCGAAGAACAACGAGAAAAGCCAATATTTCACCACGAGTTGATTGGGGTTTTGTTCGCGTCGGCTGGATTTCATGACAAAGACAATCGGCTGGAGCAAGGTCGAAGTGGGAACGAACAGACGCGGTCCTTGCGACCACGAGAAGCACGCGGCTGTAGTTTAGCTAAAAAGGTGGTAGCCAAGACGCTCGGACGAACACGAATCTCGTTGTTCTGGTAATCCTCGAGACAAAAATCTCCATCTCAAAAACACGTCGTTCTCTCCGTGCGAATCCTCGCACCCTCGCTTCGTGTTTACCACGGTTTGTTCGCCTCTGTGATCGGCACCTTCCGTTCGCGATTGTGTTGCCACCGCGGTGACTTGGGCCACCCGCTTCACTCCTGCCGTCGCCAATGGCACAGGGTTTGCTCCCCAGGGTGACCAGAATATCGCGTCATACAGCGTCGAGTGTTACGCCAAAAGGACACGTGACGTGAGCGTAATTGCACAGGCTGTGACACTAGCCGGCGTCTGACACGTGCGTCCCAAAACTGAGCAGAGACTGCGAAGATGGATGAGGCTCTTCCGTGCAACGACCACGAAACGCCGCTGGTGATTCAACCAAGCCAAGTATCAACGCTTACTGCAGAATTTTGGGCGACGGCAAGCACGCTTTTTCAACTTTTTGGTCGCGGATTGATTTCTGCGCGCAATCATCTTCGCCGGAGGGGCTCTGCGCTCTTGAATGTCAGTAAGCGAAGCCGAACCGCCCTGCCCTTGCTTCATTTAACAATCGCCTACGACACACCTTGTCGTCGCTTGGCAAACCGAAGGTGATCCGATGGAGATAGTCATTTACGCGATTTTCTGGCTCCTCGGTATTGCCGCCTTCCTAGGAATTCCCCTTTGGCTGCTTATTTCATCCGTTCGAATACTGAAACGCCAAGCAGCCACTGCCGATCAACTCAAAAACCTTTCTGGAAAGGTGAATCAACTGCTCGCAGAGCAGCGTAGCCTAGCGAACCAAATAAGTAAGTCGCTCAACTTAAAACCGGAACACAAAACGCCCGCTGAACACAAAACGCCCGCTGAACACAAAACGCCCGCGAAACGCGATGCGGACCAAACCGCTGAGTTGGCGACGGAACCTGGGATGCCTGCCGCCGCAGCCACTGATCCATCTGCTGCGCTGCCCAAAGAGACATCCTCGCTGAAACCCCAATCAGCTCCCCGACCACCGTTGACACAAGACCGCCAAGTCACGCAGCAACAGCAACTCCCACCGCGTCAACCAAGTCGTTTCGAAATTGCCGCCAAAGAGGTTTTGGCCAAAATCTGGAACTGGATTGTTGTTGGCGAAGAGCATCGGCCAAGCGGCGTTTCAATGGAATATGCAATCGCCACGAATTGGCTATTGCGAATCGGCATCTTGATTCTGGTCGTCGGCGTCGGCTTCTTTTTAAAGTACTCAATCGACCAAGGCTATCTGCAGCCTGTTGCCCGCGTGGCATTGTCGGTCATTGCGGGTGTGGCGATGTTGGCCGTGGGGGCCCAACTGCTAGGCAAGAAATACCACCTTCTTGGCCAAGGGTTGATGGGTGGTGGGATTGCCATTCTCTACTTCGCGGTTTTCGCGGCAGCAAATTTCTATTCACTCATCCTTCCCATGCCAGCCTTTGCGGTGATGGCATTCATTACATTTTGCGCCTGTGGAATCGCCGTCCGCTTCGATTCGATGCTAATGGCTGTGCTCGGCACCCTCGGTGGCTTTGGCACGCCGATCATGTTGCAGACAGGCGTCGTCAATTTTGCAGGTCTGTTCACCTACATGTTGATCCTTGGCATCGGAGTGCTGGGCATCAGCTACAAGAAGGACTGGCGTTTACTGAGCTATCTAAGCTTCGCCTCCACCTATACCCTCTTCATTGCAGCGGTTGAGAAAGACTACACAAAAGAATATTTCTGGGAAGTAATGCCCTTCCTAGCGGGGTTCTTTGTGCTCTACTCGACCATGATTTTCCTTTTCAACTTGGTCAATCAGTCCAAGTCGACGCTGCTGGAGTTACTCGGCCTGTTTTTAAACGCCAGCATATTCTTCACCGCTGGCTACCTGCTGATCGAGGAACGATACAACCAAAATTGGGTCGCAGCGCTGACACTCAGTCTGTCAGCTTTTTACGTCGGGCATATCTATTACTTCCTGGTCCGCAAGGTCAAAGACCGCGAACTGCTAGTTTGCTTCACCGGCTTAGCGGCCTTCTTTTTGACAGTTACCGTGCCGTTGGTTCTCTCCTCCGAATGGATCACTGTCAGCTGGGCGATTCAAGCATTTTTGATGTTATGGGTTGCAGGAAAACTGCGGAGCGAGTTCCTACGGCAGGTGTCCTACTTGCTTTACCTTCTTGTGATCTGGCGTTTTTGCTTTATCGACCTTCGCCAACAGTTTTCCCAATCAAGGTCCCAAGACTTATTGCTTGGACAATACATCCTGGACTTGGTGCAACGAGTGGTCATTTTCGGCGTCCCTGTCGCCTCGATGGCAGCCGCTTATCGACTACTAAAACAACCGCAACTAACTTCCAACCTCTGTGTTGAAAAAGCAAATGACGTCGGTCAGTGGGTGCGTGATTGGTGGGCGGTTCGCGGCTCCTTTTTGCTCGTACTAACGATGCTATTTGTCTACCTGCATTTGGAACTCAATCGCAGCTTCGGGTTTATATTCCCTGCGGCCCGGATGCCGATCCTGACACTTCTTTGGCTAACCACATGCTTTCTGCTTTTATTCGAATATCGTTCCGATGCGAACAAAGCCGTGTTTGGATTGCTGACCGCCTTTGTTACCGGATTACTGATCAAGCTATTCTTTTTCGACTTACCCGACTGGGACGTCTCGAGCGACTTGCGATATCTCGGCGACTACTCGTTCCTTGATGCTGGGATGCGGCTCTTAGATTTTGGCATGATCATTGGCTTCTTTGCGGTCACCTTCTCGATGCTCTATGGCAACGTCAAAACGCTATCGGCAGCAAATCTTGTCGGTGGCTTAGGGACCGTGCTGCTATTCGTCTTCGCGACGCTTGAGCTGAACACATTTCTTTTTCACTTTGTGCCCAACCTACGCCCCGGTGGCATCTCGATTTTGTGGTCACTCTTTGCCCTTGGCATGATCATCACCGGCATTGCCAAAAACAACCGGGAATTGCGTTACCTGGGGCTGGGATTAATCGCCGTGGTCACTTGGAAAATTTTCTTCAATGACCTGGCTCGACTCGACCAACTGTACCGCATCATCGCATTCATCTTATTGGGTGTGTTGATCCTCAGCGGCTCATTTGTTTATCTCAAATTTCGACACGTTTTCGCCACCGAACCGACCAAAGCGGACCACGGTTCCGAGGAAGAGGAGGAACAACAATGACTCGTCATGAATTCCACGGTCGCAGGGTCACCGCATCGACCGAGTTGATTCGTTCTCTTGCGATTCTACCCAATGCGGTTCTGGCGATTTCGGCTCTGGCCGCCCTCGTCCTTACTTCTTTTGCCAGCGCGAAGGAACCACTCCCCTTTCGGCATTACAAGAGCATCGAACTATCGGAGGCAGCGGATGAAACGATCGTCCGCGTGCTCCTTGACAGTGACGTCTACGCCGCGACCCGAGCGAGATTCCCGGACGTTCGTGTTTTAAACGCGAAGGGGATCGAGTCCCCATTCCGCCTGGAACCTGCCACCACCAATCGACGAGAAACCATTCGTAAACCATGCCAAAGCGAAATTTTATCGCTAGACGAACACGAAGATGGCAGCATCACCATTACCCTAAAATTAGACGACGATGCCCCCGCCGCAAATGGACTTAGCATCGTCACCCCATTAACCAACCACGAGCGACTTGTCAGCATCTCTGGCAGTCGAAATGGGGATGAATGGTCCCCGCTGGTAACCGACGGTCGGATATTCGATTTCTCACGCTACATGGACGTAAGCAACCGAGAAATCGAACTACCAAAAAATCAATACAGGCAGTTCAAGGTAAAAATCGCCGATGTCACTGAACTGCAACAATCGCAGATGATGAGGATTACTCGGGAACTGCAGGGGGAAGAGGAAAGACGCAGGACAGAAACAACGCTCGTGCGAAGTCGCCCATTTCGCGTTGATCGAATTGATTGCTGGTCCGAAGAGACACGGCGGATGGTCAAGGGAAACCAAAAAACGCAGTACCCCATCATTGCGTTTGAAACGGAAGAAAACAGCCAGGAAAAATCAACCGTCATTACTCTCCAAACGCGACGTGAACCGCTGACCTCGCTAACGTTAAGTACATCGAGTCAGAATTTCAGCCGACATGCTTCGGTACAGGTACCAATCGTCCGCGGAGCAATCACGGAATGGACCGTTGTGGGGCATAGCACGTTGCTGAGCGTTCACGTCGGAAACTTCCAACAGGACAAGCTCGAAATCACCTTCCCGGAACAACGTGAGAAAGAATATCGGATCGTCATTCGCAATGAAGACAGCCCACCGTTGAACATTGATGGGCTCGAAACGGAAGGAAACCTCTACCAATTGGTTTTTTTCATGTCAGATTCAGAACCATCACGCGTCTATTACGGATCGGAGACCGTCGACAAACCGACCTATGATACGAGTGCAGTGCTAGCTTCTTTGAAGTCCGGATACCGCACTACACAGGCGAGACTCGGCGCCGAGGTCACCAACCCAGACTTTACAAGTCAATCTGGCACCGCACTGCAAAGACTCTTGAACAACAAACTGTTCCTACTGAGTGTAATTTGCTTGGTGGTGGCGGCGTTGGCGTGGACTCTCTTTCATGCAAGTCGGCGGATCGACGGTATCACTGAGTAAAAGACCGGCGTTATCCCTACGTAATCCGCATGCCGAACCTGATTGAAACTCCAATTTCCTGGCTGAGGAAAGCCAGGCTTTCGGAGTCCGAACGGGCATGACTTTTTGGAATAAAAACGAAATCGGGCTCTGATTTCGTTGGTGGTTGCAGCACCCTCCGTCCAGCCTACTGGCGCCGTTCCCGCCACTCACTCACTCACACGTCATCTACTACCTCTCCAATCAACTCCAGCCACCCTCCCCCCCTTTACCGCGAATCATGATCTCGCGTTACACTGCAGGCCTTCTCAATTCAGGCTCTCTGAAAGATCGCGTGCAAAGATGCTCGAAGTTACTGACTTGGCCTATTCCTATGGCACACGCAATGCGGTGCGGCAGGCCAATTTTTCGGTTCACCAGGGAGAGTGCTTGGGCCTATTAGGTCCCAACGGCGCAGGTAAAACGACGACCATCTCATGCATCGTCGGCCTGCTCTCGGAATGGGAAGGCAACTTAAGCCTGAACGGTGCGGAATTTCGCCCCGCCAAGCGGCAAGCCGATCGGGGCAAGCTCGGCTTTGTCCCGCAGGAATTGGCGGTCTACCTGAACCTAACCGCCGAAGAAAACTTGAATCTGTTCGCCAAATTACATGGCCTGGGACGTCAAGAGCGGCAACGCGCAGTAAGCGAAAAACTCGAATTGGCTGGGCTCGCTGATCGCCGCAGGGATTTGGTGGGAACATTCAGTGGAGGGATGAAACGCCGCCTTAATCTTGTGGCGGGACTGATGCACTCGCCGGAGTTGGTGTTACTGGATGAGCCAACCGTCGGTGTCGATCCTCAAAGCCGAAATCATCTCTTCGAGATGCTGTTGAAATTGAAATCCGAGGGTGTCGCCTTACTTTACACAACGCACTATATGGAAGAAGCACAACGACTATGCGACCGCATCGCGATTATGAATGAAGGCACGGTCGTGGCAACAGGCACTCCAAGTGAGCTCGCTGAAGATGCCGGCGAATCAAACGCAGACCTTGAACAAGTGTTTTTGAAGCTTACCGGCAGAAGCCTGAAGGACATCTAGATGAACACGATTTCCGCAGCCTGGGCGCTGGCGCAAAAAGATCTGCGTAGTTTCCTCCGTGATCGCACCGCTTTGGTACTGAGTATCTTGGTCCCAATCGCGCTGGTAAGTGTCTTTGGCTGGATCATGGCCTATGCGTTCGGCGGATCGAGTGGGATGCCAAAGGTGATGCTGCACGTCGCCGACTTTTCCCAATCTGAATCCAGCCAGAAATTTGTTGACTC
>JARGNK010000135.1:13522-20932 GCA_029213145.1 Rubripirellula sp.
CACTTAAAAAGGATGCCAGCCTGAAAGTTCGCGTCGTAAACCTGGCGAAGAATGGCAATTCAATCGACCAAAACGCGGCCCAAGGCAAATTGGAGAAACTCATTCGCGATGGAGATGCAAATCATGTGCTGATCCTTCCAAGCGACATGGAACAGCAGATGGCCGAGGACAAGATTCCGCAGCTCAATCTGCTCCGAGATCCGGGTCGATCGATGGAAGAGCAAGTGATTCAAATCGCATTGCTCCAAACCTCAAGCCAAGTATTCGGCGGCGTCTTCTTCACCGATGCCATGGATCGAATGCTAACCAAGCAGGGGATGGACCCGCAAAACATCGGGTTGATTCGAACGTGGATGACCGACATTGGATCCACGATGGACACATTTTATAAAAACAATGATCCAAGCAGTGACCCCGCCAACCAGGACCCCGCCAACCAGGACCCCGCCAACCAGGATTCCGACCAAGCCGCCCAAAGCTCTGACCCAGCCAATCACAATACAGGCGAATCGATGCTCGGCTTCATGGAGGATCTCATGCCGGTCGAAACCAAGGACATCTCACCACCAGATCGAGGCAAACAGGTCACGTTCCAACAGGCTCAAAGTGTTGCGGGAATGACGGTCATGATGCTGCTGTTTGCCCTCACAAGTTGCGGCAGCGTTCTCCTTACCGAACGTGAAGAGGGGACACTGAAGCGTCTTTTCTCGCAGCCCATTTCTTGGAACGCAATCTTGCTAGGAAAATTCCTGTTTGTCTTGATGGTTGGCTTCGGGCAAATGGCGATCTTGTTCACCTATGGCGAATGGATGTTTCGCGTCGGTCTCTTTCGAGATCCGATCACCCTGATTGTCCTGTCATTTTCGTGGGTCGTAACGGGAGGTGCATTTGGGATGTTCTTGGCGTCGATTAGTCGATCTAGCAAGCAAGCCGAAAGCCTCGCCTCCCTGCTGATCCTGATGATGGCGGCGTTGGGAGGCTGTTGGTTTCCATTGCAAATGATGAATTTGCCCACGATACTCGATACAGTATGTAGAAGCACGATGACCTATTGGGCCATGACCGGCTTCCAAAACATGCTCTGGAACCAATTGTCTTGGCATGACACCAAAGTCTTGCAAGCACTCGGTTGGCAATGTTGCTGGGCCGCCGTCCTCACCCTGGGTGCCATCATATTCTTCCGACGAAATTACTGTCGCGGCTAACGCAGATCACAGGAAAGCACCGCCTACAGGATTAACAATCATCACGGTGGAGGAGAAGGAGATTTACGTGGCAGTGAAAATTGACAGGTTCCTTCTCTGCATGACCACGGCGATCTTCGTGGCCACTTCATCACCCACCACGTTCGCCAACGATATGCTCGATTTCAATCGAGACATCCAGCCCTTACTGGCCGATCGTTGCTACCCTTGCCACGGTCCGGATGAACACTCACGCGAAGCGGGCTTACGATTGGATCGTCAGGATTCAGCGCATGGCACGAGTGAACAAGGGGCCGCGATCGTTCCGGGCAAGCCGAAGCTGAGCGAATTGGTCCGCCGCATCCATGCTGCAGACGAATCCGAGATCATGCCGCCGCCAGAACTGAACAAACCACTGAAACCCGATGAAAAAGCGATCCTCATGCGGTGGATCGCCGAGGGTGCAATCTACCAAAAGCATTGGTCGCTCGTTCCGCCTCGCCGACCACAGCCTCCTGTGGCGAATCTCGAGGACTCATTCAAATCCCCCTCTCCCGATCATCCCGTCGATCGCTTCGTGCGTAAAAAGTGGCAACAACAAGATTTGCCTGCGTCCCCGCCGGCAAATCGCGAAACACTGATTCGCAGGCTGACGCTCGACCTAACCGGCCTACCACCGTCACCTCAACAGATCGACGCGTTTCTAAAAGACTCGCGACCCGACGCATACGATCAACTCGTCGAACAATTGATGAGCACGACCGCGTATGCCGAACGGCGGGCCCAAGATTGGCTCGACTTGGCTCGATACGCCGACACCCGTGGATTTGCCGACGACAAGACTCGTGACATTTGGCCGTATCGCGACTGGGTTGTTCAAGCAATCGATCGCAACATGCCATTCGACCAATTCACAGTTCTTCAGCTTGCGGGAGATTTGCTGCCCAATGCAACTGACCAACAGCGACTTGCCACCGCATTCCATCGCAATGCACCGCAAGCAAAAGGAGTGACTTATCAAACAGAAGAGTACCGAATCAAAGGTGTCATTGACCGCGTCAACACAATCGGCCGTGTCTGGTTCGGCTTGACCCTTGAATGCGCTCAATGTCACGACCACAAATTCGATCCGATCACTCAGCGAGATTATTACTCGCTATTCGCATTGTTCAATAATATCGAGCATCGTGGTTCTGGACACGGCCAGGGTGGACCGACGATGGAATACACCATCGGCTCGAATCAGAATGGTAAGTCAAGCGACGACAGGCTAAAGCTTGAGACGGAACTCGCGACTGCAAAAGGCTTGTTACCGCCTGCACCAAAAATGGACGCGAAATATGTGATCGGCCACTGGAACAAACATTCAGTCGCTCAAGATTCCAACCAATACAGCTTAACTGGCGATCTAACCATTGCGGCTAAAATCCGTACCGAAGCGACTGTTGCGAACATTGCTTCCAAGTACGACTGGCGTGGACAACAACGCAGCTACGCGTTCGGCGTCGGTGGCGAGGGCGACACGGGGAGCCGCCCAGGACATCTCTATTTTTGGGTTTCCTCCAAAACCCACCCATTCACCGGTGCAACCGTTTACGGCAGTCAGCCCGTGAACGATGGGATCGAGCACCGTGTCGTCGTTGAATTCGTCGCTGGCAAATCGATCCGATTGATAATCGACGGCATCGAAGATCAAGCGGCACAGATAACAGGATCAATCCCAGCTTCGATCGCGAAATCCAACCGTCGCCTTGCAATTGGGGCAGGATACCAAGGAACGAACGAACCAAACGCATATCGGTTCGAGGGCGAATTAAGTGAAATTCAACTCAGCGATCAAGCAATCGCCGATTCCATCCTGCACGGCGATGCTGCGAAGCGAGTCAACAAATTGCAGGCAGTCCTGCAAAAACTCGACAGGCAACAAACTCGACAGGTTGTCGCCAAGGTCCCGATCATGCGTGAGCGTCTCGAACCGCGAGAGACGTTCGTGCATCTACGCGGAAATTTCCTCACTGTCGGAGATCCGGTCTCACCCGCCGTGCCAAAAGTCTTCGCAGTGACGAACAGGCAACAACCCCGTAACCGCCTTGAGTTTGCGAGATGGCTTGTCAATGGCAACAATCCATTGGTTGCACGTGTGGTTGTGAATCGAATCTGGCAGAACTACTTCGGGCGAGGATTCGTTTCGACCGTAGATGACTTCGGTGCTCAAGGTAAACCACCAACCCACCCCAAGTTACTGGACTGGTTGGCGGTCGAACTGGTTGAAAGCGGCTGGAATATGAAGCATCTGCACCGGTTGATCGTCACATCGGCGACTTACCAACAATCAGGCAAAATCACGGCTGCGGCAAGGCGCACAGACCCCGAGAACCTGCTGCTGTCCTACATGCCGCGTACTCGATTACCGGCTGAGCAGATACGTGACCAGGCGCTTGCGATCAGTGGGTTGCTTGTTCATAAAGTTGGCGGCCCACCCGTCTTTCCCACACAGCCGGAGAACTACTGGCAGCAACGCGCGCTTCCTGGTCAATGGAGCGATAGTGAGGGGGACGCGCGGTACCGCAAGTCGATGTACACCTACTGGCGTCGAATGGCATTGCACCCAACGCTGGAACTGTTGAACGTGCCGGCCCGCGAAAACTGTGTCACACAGCGCACCATTGCCAACGTACCAACTCAAGCTTTGGTGTTAATGAATGACCCCATCTTTCACGAAGCGAGCACCGCGTTCGCAGCCCGCCTATTGAGGGAAGAAGGACAGGATGAGCGTCAGCGATTGGAACTCGCCTTTCGGTTGGCCCTGGGACGATCACCAAGCTCCGCCGAACGCGACCACTTCAGCAACTTCATCGCTGAACAAAACCATCACATCAATATGACGGCTTCGAACCAAAAAGACATTTGGAACTTGGTGTGCAGCGTCCTTTTAAATCTTGACGAAACGATCACACGACCATGACCAAACTTGATTCAATCGAGACGGCAGTCGCCCGCCGCACGTTTCTAAAAGAATCGGCGATGGGATTGGGATCGATTGCGCTCCAATCGTTAATGGGTTCAGAAGCCAACGGCGATGACGCCAAAGTTGCTCACCATGGGATCAACCAAGGAATCCTCGGTAAGACGCACCATCCCCAGCGGGCGAACCGGGTGATTTTTCTTTTCATGGCTGGCGGCCCGTCACACGTCGACCTTTTCGACCCCAAGCCGCTGCTGAACAAACTGGAAGGTCAAAAGATCCCTGCAGAACTGCTTAAAGACCATCAAGCGTTCGCATTGATCCGAGGAACGCCGGAACTCAAAGGATCGCCATATCAATTCAAGTCTCACGGCGAATCGGGAACCATCATCTCTGAACTGATGCCGTATCTGGCGACCGTCGCTGACGAACTGACCGTGATACGGTCGATGAAAACGACGACGAACGTGCATGATCCCGGCGTCAACATGATGAATTGTGGCTCCACGCTGTTTGGACGACCAACCCTGGGGGCTTGGCTCTCCTACGGCCTTGGCAGTGAGAACCAAAACCTTCCCGCCTACGTGGTGCTAACTTCTGGCGCTGATGATGGACAGCCTTTGCTGCAAAGTTTTTGGGGAAACGGATTTCTCGACTCACGACATCAGGGCGTGCCGTTTCTTAACGGTCCTGATCCGGTCCTCCACCTCAAGAATCCAAACGGTGTATCTCGTTCTGAACGCCGAAAGCAGCTTGATCTGATGGCGTGGATGAATCGGCAGCAACATCAACAATTAGGGGACCCCGAAATACTAGCTCGCATTGCTTCCTATGAGATGGCCTATCGGATGCAGACCAGTGTGCCGGAACTTAAAAGCCTGAACGAGGAAACGCGACAGACACTCGAGTCCTACGGGGCTGAACCAGGAAAAGCCTCCTTCGCGAACAACTGCCTGTTGGCGCGCCGCCTCGTCGAACGTGGCGTTCGATTTGTGCAGCTTTACGATCGTGGCTGGGATTCACACACGGATATCCAACGAGAACACAAACGTCAGTGCACTGCTGCCGACCAACCAATTGCTGCATTATTGAAGGATCTTAAACAGCGAGACCTACTCAAAGACACGTTGGTCATCTGGGGAGGCGAATTTGGCCGCACACCGGTTGCTCAAGTCTCAGGCAAAACCTATGGACGCGACCACCATCCGCACGGTTTCACGATGTGGCTAGCCGGAGGAGGCGTGAAGTCTGGCCTGACCGTTGGAAAGACAGATGACTTTGGGTATCACGTCGCTGAAGATCCTGTTCATGTCCGAGATCTCCATGCCACCATCTTGCATCTTTTGGGCATTGACCATCATCGCTTCAAATACAAATTCAAAGGACTCGACCTCGGACTGACTGGCGTCGACCCCGCCCGCGTCGTGACCGACATCATTGGGTAATACAATCGACGTCTAAAGCCGTGAACCAAAACCAAACACCGCGATAAGACCGCTGCAGCCAAGTCGAGCAGCTTCCCAACCGGGCCCAGCGTCTTAAAAAAAAACCGGTACTTGCAAAACTGTATGCTTCATCCGCAGCCAAGAGAGCAATCGCTTCGTGCCGCATACCATCACCATTCAACCCGAAAGCGTCATGGCGCGAACAAGACCGGCCTATTCCGATAAACCGGCAAGCAGGCAACGACTCGGCAGCATGTACCAGTTCAACGCAAAGCACTGATTCTGCGATGCGGTAAAACTCGCAAAGCTGCACGCTGAAACCGTGATGCTCGCCTGAGTCACTGACGAACGAGCTAGGACTTGGGATACGGCCTCAACCCAAGCAGGATCTCCGCCCGCTCGGTAAGCGGTTTTTTTGATAAGGCCGCATCGGTGTACTCGGAAAGATGGTCTCCCACCTCTGCGTACACCGCTTGCCGATCTTGACTGGTATCGATTTCAACACACTTTCCCTTGCGTTTAAAAAACTCAACGGTTGGCAATGTTTCTTCCTTGAACGTGTCAAACCGTAATTTCAAGCTATCGACATTGTCATCACTTCTGCCGCTGTACTTTGCACGACCCAAGATTCGTTTTTCGAGCGTCGGGAAGGGGCACTCGAAATACAACATTTTCGGGAGCTCAGATTCCGCGTCAAAGATCTCATGCCAACCTTCAAGATTCGCCAACGAGCGGGGAAATCCATCAATCAGAAAATTGTCCTTGCCGGTGGTTCGAGTCACCATCTCCATCGCATTCTTAAGCAACGTCACAATGATTTCATTAGGGACCAATTCTCCAGCAGTGATGTACTTCTTGATCGTGGCAGCGGTCTCACCTCCCGCCTCCCGCTCAGAACGCAACAAGTCGCCGGTAGATAGATGGACCCACCCGAGCTGTGATTCCGCAAGCTCACACATCGTCCCTTTCCCGCTACCTGGTCCACCAATCACGAAGACAACATTCGGCTTTGGACAGGGTTGCCTGGGGTCACAATAGTGAAGCACAATTTTTGGTGCCGGGGCGACACCCATCTTGTAGACATGCCATTCTCGGTCTGTTGGTGGCAAGTCATCATCACAAGTCATATCGTAAGCAAGATGCCCATCCAGCCGGCAGATACGCCAAGACTTGTAGCTGTTGGAATACGAAATCGAAGGACTCCGCGCAGATTTCCCATCCGCACGATCCCAAGCCATCTTGCCGTTCCAGTAACCGGGGCTAGAGACCGTACCCGATTCAGATTCAGTCGGAGGTGCGGTGGAGGGAACAAAGAGACCATCCACTTCGGGGATACCAGCACCAGATACTTCTAAAAAAAGAGTGTTCGGTTTTGGTTCGTTTGCTTCGCCCATAATATCCTGGTTCCGAAAATGTCGATGTCGATGTGAGCTTACGCGTGAGTCTCTTCTTAAAGCTTAACCGTTGAACGAAAAAGAATCAGCGCGGGGCAACCTTGTCAATTTTTTTTACCACCAGCCTTGCACTCGCCAGTCCGAGCATTCCATGACGCTTGGCCCGTTTGACTCCGTCGGTGCATTCAAACCGGACCCGCACCTTGATCGTAAAAACAAAAGAACAGAGTACCGTACTGGGAACAGCGATCGTTTGGACAGGAACTTAACCCCTTAGATTTGACGTCATCAGGTCCGACTCCGTATCGCCGTCAGGACAGACCGGTGCGGAGATGAAGTACCGGCCGCTCGAAGACGCACAGGGAAGACAAGCAGGGAACAGCGATTGTCGAATCTCAGGGACGACCAATCCAGGAGACAGC
>JARGNK010000136.1 GCA_029213145.1 Rubripirellula sp.
AAAAGGCGACCTCCAAGCCTTTGACAGGCATGCATCTCAGCCGAACCGACGTGCTGTCGACGACGGTAATGTTTCTGCGATCGCTCTAACCGGAACGCGGGTAAGCTCCGATCGGTTTCACGCTTGCCCACGCAGCTTTACAGTTCGTCCCACACCAATGATCGTCTCGGATTTGTCCACGCTTACAAGACGCCAATGAAATTCGCCCTGCAGCCGTGACAGCTGATGCTGAGCATTCTTGCCGGCTGGATCAATCGACAACAGCCAGAAGTCATTGAGTACCTTCCCACCGAGAACGAATCTTATTAACCCATGACCAGCGATGTCGCTTGGCCGTCAAAGGTAAAAGTCTCGGCCGCAAATCACTCGAGCAAGTCGGCACGCTGGTTACCCCCGACACGATCCTGCGATGGCATCGGTAACTTGTCGCCCAAAAGTGGGACGACTCTGATCGCAAATAGAGGAAGACAGGTCGGCCGAGACCCCGACACGTGATCGTTGAATTGACCGTCAAGTTCGCAAAAGAGAACCAGAGCTGGTTCGCAAAAGAGAAACAGAATTGGGGCTACGACCGTATCAGCGATGCGTTATCGAACGTCGGCTACCACATCTGCGACCCCACCATTGGCAACATCCTCAAAGTCCACAGCATCGAGCCAGCACCAGACCGCAAACGGATAGGATCATGGGCAAACATTCCTGAAAGCGCACAGGGACGTGATGGCTGCGATTGACTTCACCACCGTGGAGGTCTGGACCAAGGGCGGCCTGACCACTTTCTATCTGCTATTTGTCATGGAGCTGTAAACACGTCGTGTGAACTTTGTGAGCTGCACCACCAATCCGAATGAAGCGTGGATGAAAACGGTGGCCCTTGAG
Organism: Rubripirellula sp.; assembly: GCA_029213145.1. GTDB lineage: Bacteria > Planctomycetota > Planctomycetia > Pirellulales > Pirellulaceae > Rubripirellula. The sequence goes on from JARGNK010000136.1 coordinate 880, forward strand.
CTGATCAATTAGGAGGATGGTTTTCTCAAGAAAAAGAAGGTCTTGATGATGGACCGCGATGCAACATTTTGTAAGTCGTTTCGGGACTTCCTACACAGCGAAGGTGTGAAGCCAGTTCGCTTGCTACCGCGAAGCCCGAAGATGAATGCGCAGTACGAAAGATTCTTCGGATCGCTGAAATCTGAATGCCTTCACAAACTGATTCTCTTTGGCGAGAAAGCGACTCGGAGAACTGTTCGAGGTTTCCTCGTTCATTATCACACTGAACGGAATCACTAGGGTCTAGGTAGCGAACGGATCGTGCCGATGGTCAGACCGCCAGACATGGATGCTGAGATTAATGCGACCGAGCGTCTTGGTGGTTTGCATCGGTCGCATCTTCGCGCGGCTTAACTCGTTCGGTCGTCACTCGCTCCGCGCTACTTCGGTCTCAAGACATCGGTTGATATCCGTTGCCCGGTGCCGCGGTTTTGTCTCACTTTTTGACCAGCGTCGCGCAGTCTTATCTCAGTCTCGACCGAAATCTGGGTCGCAGTTGAAAATGAAACCTCGGAGTCCGTCGGCCAAGGTGCTCGTTTCAGTTTTTTGACGCCACGGGGGAAACGGTAAGGCTCGACGATGTCAAAGCCGAGGTGGACCAACGCCTGAACTCACTAGAAGCTGCTTTGGAACCAGCCAAATGAATCCACGCCAGGTGTGCTCTCTGGTGCTCGCCGGTGTTATCGTTATTTCTCGCCGGTTGCGGCGAAGCAATGTCGCCAGAGGTGCAAGCGATTCGCAAATCGCTTGTATTCAGCAAGCCGCCGGAATCGCCAATATCGATCGCCGAAGGAATCCCAGCATCTAAGTCGCTGGACAATCGAAAAAGGCGACCGAGTCATTGTGCGGGGTATCGGTCAATGGAATCGAACGATCAACATGGTTGTGTCAAAGATTCACGTTGTTCGACAGCAGTCAGCGTTTCACCGACAATCGTTGGTTTCACCGACAATCGTTGCAATGGCCGCGGAAAAGAATCTCGGTGACCTCGCCAACCGTCTCGCTCTGTCGCTGGCTACTCGCGGTCAACTTGATATCTTCCATGCAAGAAACCGTTCCGCAGTCAATGCAAACGAAATGTGGATGGGCCGAGTCATGACCAGCTTGAATCACCTCAAACCGCCATACGTGATCACCAAGCTCGGTGCGGCGTAGCAACCCCGCTTCCGCCATATCGTTGAGGTTGCGAAAGGCTGTCGCTTTATCAACGCCAGCTTCTGCCAAATGCTCTGCAACCACAGCATGCGTCAGCGGCGTCGCCGACTGGCGAAGAAGCATCAGTGTCGAAATGCGTGCTGGCGTGGCGCGTAGCCCAGCTCCGCGGATCATTTGTTTGATGTCTTCGACCGAAAGAGACGACTCGCTCAAGGGAGACTCCTCACGAGGATGTGTCGCGATCTGACCTGGAGAACGAAATAATCAAGATAAGCACTTGCACGCGAGCTGCAAGTGCAGATTGCCGGATGCCTGAATTTAATTCGCTCGTCTCTGGTGATTAGACGGTGATGAGCGGACCGTGATCGTCGCAGTGATCGCCGTGCGGATGGTGCAAATGTCCATCGACCAAGTAATCGACATGATCGCCATGCGGGACTGCTTCGTGGCCACAGTTTGGACCATGAACATGGCCGGCGTCATGGCCGGCGCATTGGTGGGTCGGCGTGCACGTAGCCGGATTAGCGTCGCTGACTTCGATGACGTGTTCTTCCACCGTGCCATCCGTGTTCATGTGGTGCAAATGTCCGTCGTGCAAATAGTCGACATGATCACCATGCTGGACACCGGTGTGCTCGCAGTCGGGACCGTGGACGTGGTCATGGTTGGCGTGCGTATTGGACATCCGAGAGTTTCCTACTAGTGGGAGTGAAATTCCATCGCGTGCATGACCCCGTTGGTCACCAAACGCGAAATATGGTCGTCGGCAAGAGCATAAAATACGTGCTTGCCCTCGCGTCGCGAGCGGACGACTCGCTCGCTTTTGAGCAATCGCAACCGCTGTGAAATCGCTGGCATCGGCTCATCGAGCAACTCGCTAATTTCCGAGACGCAACGTTCGGACGCTTCCAGCAGCATCAGCAATCGCAGCCGCTGCGGATCGCCCAACGCCCGAAAGATCGAAGCCGCACGCTCACAGGCGTTTGCATCGATCACAACAGGAAGTCCTCGATGATCTTCGCCGTTGCAGCTTGGTTCATCGCTGGCTAATCGTTTGGATGTGGTTGCTTTTTTCTTTGCCATCGCTCAGTACAGTTGCGAGATTATGCAAGTATACGACTGGCGAAGCGTGCGTCAACCCGGTTCAGGGGAAATAGGCGTTGTTTCTGCAGTTGCCGACGCTCGAGGGTGTGGGAAATGCCTTTCAGCTGCTTCACTGCCATCACTTGACGACAGTCGTCCTGTGGCTGGGAGCAAGCGGTGCGACCGAATCGCACCGACGAAGCCAAAGTCGCATATGCAAGCGACTTGCAAAAAGCTACGCTTTTTCTCTTTTCGTTCTCGCGTGGTTTTGTTTGATGTCCACCGCTCTCATTCTTGTCATCTACTGTCTCTTGGTCACGCTCGCGTCGGTGGGCGGTGGGAGGCTGTCTTCGCTGCTGCGATTGACGCATTTGAGGACGCAGCTGCTAATGAGTGGCGTCGGCGGGCTGATGCTAGGAATCGCGCTGCTGCACCTGTTGCCTCATGGGCGCGAAGTTCTTGGCTCAAGTGCTAAGATGGGAATGGGGGCACTTGCAGGACTGATTGTCATGTTTTTGATGATCCGTCTGTTTCATACTCACGACCACGGTGGCCCCGAAAGTAATCACGGTCACATCCATAACTGCGATGACTCTCACACGCCCAAAGACCACGCCAAAGGCATCAGTTGGCTAGGGCTGTTCTTCGGCTTGGCACTGCACACGCTGGTCGACGGAGTGGCGCTGGCGAGTAGCGTGCTCATCGATGCCCAGCACGGAGCGTGGTTGGGTTTGGCGGGATTGGGAACGTTCCTAGCAGTTGCCCTGCATAAGCCACTGGATGCGTTCGCGATCACGTCGGTAATGAACAAACAGCGATGGTCGCGATCCGCACAAAACGCTGCGAATTTGGCATTTTCGTTGGCGTGTCCGATCGGTGCAGCCGCATTCTATTTCGGTGCGATGCAGGTGTCCGGCGGTGACCAATTTCTCGGCTGGGGGCTGGCCGTTTCGGCAGGTTTCTTCATCGGAATTGCGATGGCCGACTTGTTACCTGAAGTGGCCTTCCACGATCATGATCGCGGCAAGCTAACCTTGGCGTTGCTGTTGGGCGTGGCCGTTGCGGTCGGCATCGAAAATCTGCCCGGACACAATCACGATCACCATCGAACGTCGACCCGGCAGATAGACACTCACGATCACAGTTCTCACGACGGGGACGAGCATCATGATCACGAGCACTGACCTTCGCGGCTAAAATTCTTTTTGCAAAACGTTTGCATCAACGATTGGCCGTTCACTGGCTAGCTGGTTTAATGCACAACTGTTGCATTTGCGGCAGCGGTTTCATCGCCGCGGTTCGCTCCCTCCGGGCTCCAGTGAGTATCAGTGATGACCGACCGACTTCCCGTTACCGTTTTGTCTGGTTTTTTGGGTGCGGGCAAAACGACGCTGCTGAACCATGTGTTGACCAATCGTCAGGGCTTGCGAGTCGCCGTGATCGTCAATGACATGAGCGAGGTAAACATCGACGCGGCGCTGGTCAAGAGCGGCGATGCGAATCTGTCTCGCACCGAAGAGCAGCTGGTCGAGATGTCCAACGGCTGCATCTGCTGCACGTTGCGTGAAGATCTTCTCATTGAAGTCAATCGGCTCGCTCGAGATGGTCGTTTCGATTATCTGCTGATCGAATCAACCGGGATCAGCGAACCGATGCCGGTCGCCGAGACGTTCACGTTCGAGGACGAAGAGGGGCAGAGTCTTTCCCAGGTCGCCGAATTGGACACGATGGTGACTGTCGTCGACGCAGGAAACTTCATGAAGGACTTCGGTTCATGGGACGATTTGACCGACCGTCGCATGGGGCTTAATGAGGATGACAAGCGGAATATTGTTGATTTACTGGTCGATCAAGTCGAATTCGCCAACGTCATCGTCGTCAACAAGACCGACCTAGTTTCCCCATATGAATTGGAACAACTTGACAGGATTTTTCGGCAATTGAACGCCAACGCGAAAATCATTCATACGCAAGAAAGCCGTGTCGAACTTAGCGAGGTTATGGGCACGGGTTTGTTTTCGCTGTCCGAGGCGGAGGATACGCCGGGGTGGCTGTCGGTTCCGCGCGGCGAGGAGGAAACGGAAACCGAGGAGTATGGAATTTCGAACTTCGTTTTCCTTAGCCGACGGCCGTTTCACCCTAAGCGACTGACCGATGTCCTCGATGGCGACATGGACGACGGTCTGTTCACCGGTGTGCTTCGAAGCAAAGGATTGATGTGGATCGCGTCTCGAAACGATTGGGCGTACGACTGGTCACAGGCCGGATGCTCGATTCGGATGGATCCCGCCGGTTTCTGGTGGGCGGCAGCGCCGAACGAACAATGGCCCGAGGATGAAGAAACGATTGCAGAGATACGAGCCAACTTTGTTGGCCAGTACGGTGATCGCCATCAAGAGTTGGTCTTCATCGGCAACGGCATGGATGAAGCCGCCATACGCGCGCGACTCGAATCATGCCTGTTGACGGACGAAGAATACGAACTCGGCTCGGACGCCTGGCTCGCCTTCGAGGACCCGTTGCCGCCGATCGAAATGGAAGAAGAAGCCGTCGGTTGAGCTGCACCGAGAGCATGATCATCAGAACTCTCACAAGGCCAGTCGTTGTTGGCGGCTGAGGATACGCGTCTTGTCCCGTCGCGTTGGCATGACCCTTAGCTGACCTGACCAAGTCGGTTTGGTGCATGTTACGCGGCGGGACATTTTGGAACATTGAATTGGGATTTCGACAAAGTATGTGATGTCGAGAAAGAAGGAGAGAGCCAATGATGGGAATTCTGCGACCAACGCCATCGGGAACGCCCGCCCCTGTTGTTCAGTCTGCCGCAACAACTACTCACGCTGCGATGACTGATTGGGTTGGAGTTCTGGCGTCCGTGGGATGTGCGATTCACTGCGCGGCGATGCCCTTTGTGGTCTCGTTTCTTCCGATGTTGGGGCTGAGTTTTCTCGCTGACGAATCATTTCATCAAGTGATGGTGGGTGTATGCCTGCTGATCGCGGTGGCTGCATTCGTGCCCGGTTGGCGGCAGCATCGTCGCTGGCCGCCCATCGGGATCGCTGCGGTCGGTCTGGCCATGATCGCAAGTGCCGCGTTCGCGTTGGAAGGCGAGTGTTGTGCGGCCTGTGTCGCGGGTGCAGACAGTGCTGTTGTTGCCAACAGCGAGATGATGGAAGCACCAAAGGCAGTCGTCTGCACCGATGCCTGTTGTGAGCATTGTGCGGCGACCGAGCAAAGCGAACCGACGGTAATCGCCGCTGCTGCGATACCCGCAGCGTCGTCCTGGTTGTGGTTGATCACACCGCTGGGCGGAATGGTCCTGGTAACAGCCCATTTGACGAACCACCGTTTCGTTTGCAGGTGTGGTTGTTGTCCAAGCGAGCCGACAGATCTAGGGAGCAGCGAATGATTCAAGAACGAATTGACTGCGTCGATGTCTTGGTCATTGGTGCAGGCGCGGCCGGAATCGGAGTCGGTGTGACGCTCAAGCACTCAGGCATCGAGAGTTTCCAGATCGTTGATCGAAAAGGCGTGGGGGCGTCGTTTAACGCCTGGCCTGCCGAGACCCGATTCATCACGCCATCGTTTCCGACCAATTCGATCGGCATGCTGGATCTCAATTCGATCGCAATCGGAGTTTCGCCCGCGTTCAGTTTGGAAGTCGAGCATCCGACGGGGCAAGAGTACGCCGCCCATCTTCGTGGCGTAGCCGAGTTCTTTGAATTGCCGATCCGAACCGGCGTCGATGTCTTGAGCATCGTGAAAACAGAAAATTACTTTGAAGCTCGTGCTGTCGACCGCGTCATTCGGGCCAAGCATGTCATCTGGGCAGCAGGCGAGTTTCAATATCCGCGGCTGAATGGTTTCGATGGCGGTGAGCATTGCCGTCATACGGCGACGATCGAGAGTTATGAGACGCTCGAAGGCGAAGACTTCATTGTGATCGGGGGCTACGAAAGTGGCGTCGATGCCGCGTATCACCTGGCTTACAACGACAAGAACGTTCGGCTGTTTGATCGAGGTTGCCCTTGGAAAGACGAGTCGTCAGACCCGAGCGTATCGCTCTCGACTTATTCGCTTGAACGGATCCGTGAAGAATGGTTTGAGAATCAAGTCGAGTTGTTTCCCAATAGCCCGGTCCGAGCGGTCAGCCACCACGACGGACTGTATGAAGTTCATCTTCTCGACGGACGACACTTTCAGACGTTAACGCCACCTCTGCTGGCCGGCGGATTCGAGGGAAGTTTCAAGCTGGTCGATCATTTGTTCGAGCAACGCGAGGATGGCTTGCCTTTGCTCAGTGAGCATGATGAATCCACTGTCACGCCCGGTTTGTTTCTGTGCGGTCCGTCGGTCCGGCACGAGAATCACGTGTTTTGTTTCATTTACAAATATCGTCAACGATTTGCGGTCGTCGCCAAAGCGATCGCAACGAGTCTTGGACTCCCTGCCGAAGAGCTGGAAAACTATCGCAAATGGGGCATGTACTTAGACGATCTTTCTTGTTGTGGTGAGGAGTGTGTGTGTTGAGTTCCAATTTGGAAACGCTCGTCAATTCCAACCGACGAACGAACCGACTCGCGAAAGCGATTGACCTTGCTTGGCTCGGTCAGACGTTCGCTAGTCTCTGCTGGATCGCAAGTGTGATGGCGTACGGCATCAGTTCCATCGGCGACGGCTTGCAGCTTGCCGCCGCGTCGGCGTGGTTGATCGCAAACATAGCGTCGCTACGGGCAAATGCTGAATAATCCGAAACTAAGCGAACCAGGTTCACTTGCAATCGTATTGCATGTAAGTCGATTTCGTCTTTTCGCTCGAAAGGTGTCTGTCATGTTGCGTTTGATACTGTTAACTAGTTTGGTCTCGTCATTGGTTTCGGGTGCCACCCACTGCTCCGCTGATGAGCCTGCGGAGCCATGCACGCGTCACGTTGCGAGTGATCCGACGGACCAAAGTGCTATTGCGATTGTCGTCGCAAACCAGCGACTGCTCGACTTGATCGTGACGTGGATCGATTCACCGGCGGAATGCTTGTTCGATCGAGACAGTCTGTTAGACGACGGTGCGGAGGAGCCGGCGTCACCGGTGTTGCCCATTGCAAGGATGCTCGAAGCGAAGTGCTTCATCTACTGTCCCGGCGACGAATCGCCGATCGAAGCGATTTATCGGGAGCGGTTGATGAACCACGGAGTGAAAGTGATTCCGATTGCATTGCCTTCATCGCGACCGTCTCGGAAACAAATCCAGAAGTCACAAAAGCAGTCGTTACTGGCTGGGCTGCAATGATTGCACAGCTGATGGAAGGATCTGAAAGGATGCTCGATCCGGCCACCGCGATTGTGGGCCATCCGTGTCACTTTTCGGGAGACCGGTCCCGCGAGGAAACTCGATGGTTCGCTGCCGGATTGCTCAGTCAGCAGATTTGGTGTTGGGGCCAAGACATCAAACGTACCGAAGGCAACTGGCTGCTTGAAATTGGCTTTCGGCGTACGACACCGCCGACCCAGCACGAAAACTGCGCTAGCGTCTACCGGCTTGAGCTGCCTAGCGGGCAGCGCATTGTGCTGCGTGGCTTTGGCGTGTTTTTTGGCGACGACCGTCACGGAGGTATCTTTGTCGAGCGGTTCGGCTTTTCGCCGCAACTTTCACGTTGTTCTCATTTGGTCGTTGATCCGTGGTCGAGCGAGGACTTGCCGCCAATGCGACGGCCCCGTGACCCATCGGAAACGATCGCATGCCGTATGTTGCTGCTCAGTCTAATCGATTGGATCATCGACTATGAATTCACCTTGCGATCCAGGCTTGGACATGCTTACCGAAACAAATCACTGCAGCGGTGGAACAATGGAAATCATTATTGCTTGGCTTCAGAACATGTGATGTCGGCGTGGCGTCAGCTGAGTTTGCTGATTGGTTCGGGAAGAATTTGCTTTGGTGAGGAGGATCAGGATGAATGACGACGAGACGATCCCGAGCACCTACGAGGCTTGGCGAGAGTGCATTACCGTGCGATGTGGAATCAAGCTAACCGGGCCGTATATCGACTCCCGACTCAAAGAGCTTCGGCGAACGGATCATCCCAGAACCCATGAGTTCAAGCGACTCTACGGCGACCGTCAGCTCGAAAAAACGATTGCTTGGTTTGAACAGTCACGCGCCAATGTCATGGGGGAATCGCGATGAAACGTCTACCTGTGACGGTCCTCTCGGGTTGCTTGGGGGCCGGCAGGACGACGCTGCTCAACGATGTGCTATCCAATCGCGAGGGGCTGCGCGTGGAGGGTGATCGTCAACGACATGAGCGAGGTCAACATCAAATCGCAATTGATCGCCGGCGGCGATGCGAAACTCAGTCGCACGGAAGAAAAGCTAATCGAGATGACGAACGGGTGCATCTGTTGCACGCTTCGCGAGGATTTGCTCACCGAGGTCGCGGCATTGGCCAAGGAAGGCCGTTTCGACTATCTGTTGATTGAATCGACCGGGATTAGCGAACCGGCTCCGGTGGCTGACACGTTCAGGTTCGCGTTGGGCAACAAACAGGCCCTGTCAGAGCTTGCCGAAATCGACACTCTGGTCACGGTGGTGGATGCTGTGAATTTTCTGGACGACCTTCGTATCGCAAAGGATTTAAAGAGTCTCGAGCAAGCAGCCAGCGAAGAAGACCAGCGGATCGTGGCGGATCTACTGACCGAACAAGTTGAATTTGCCAACGTGATCGTGCTCAACAAGATGGACCTGGTCGATGAGGAAACGGCAGCCAGCATCGAAGCGTTCATCGACCAACTCAATCCGCATGCATTGAAGTTGCGTAGCACCGTCGGAGAGGTTCCACCGGATCGGATCATGGGCACGGGCCGATTCGATTTTGAAATCGCCAAACAAAGCAAGGGCTGGCAATTGACGCTGCGTGGCGAAGGAGCCAGTGAGGTTGAAGAATACGGCGTGCACAGTTTCGTTTACCGTGCAAGGCGTCCATGCCATCCTCAGCGTTTTTACGACCGCTTGAGTCAAGATTGGAACGGCGTGCTTCGTAGCAAGGGCTTCTTTTGGTCGTGCAGCTATCTAGACAAGATTGGCGTTTGGTCACAAGCCGGACGCGTCGAGAGATTAGACTTTGGCGGTTTTTGGTGGGCTGCGATTCCGCGAGAGCACTGGCCCGATGTGCGCTCGATTCGAGCCGGGATTAAGCGTCGCTGGCACGACGAAGTGGGTGACTGTCGTCAAGAAATGGTGTTCATTGGGATCGGCATGGACGAAATCGAGTTGTACGACTTTTTGCAGTCCTGCTCGTTGACCGACGAGGAAATGACCCTGGGACCGAATCATTGGGCACATCTCGCCGACCCCTTTCCGACCTGGAGCCTGACGGTAGAAGATGCACTCGCCGAATTGACATAGCCCACTGCTTTCCCGCCATTTGTTGGCTGTAGGTGATATCGGGTTGACGCCGAAACTTCGGAATTTCAGTCCGCGAGTCGCGCGGTGTAGAAAAGTCCGATACCCAAAATCAATCCGGCTCGGATGTACGGCCAAGGCAGTTTCGACAGGGCGGAATCCCGCCTGAAAAGACGGGTTCCAAAAACCTGAACCAGCATTCCGAACAGCGTGATCGAACAAGCGATGCCGGCGGCAAATAGACCGATGACACCATAAGCAGCAACCGGGGTTCCGGCAGACATGCTCGTGAAATAGGCCGCCATCGCCGAAGGGCAGGGAAGCAGACCGAAGGCGATTCCGAGCAGTGCGCTCATGGAATAGCTGGTGCCAGAGCCGTAATTCTTCGTTTCCTCACGCTTCTCGTCGTGGCCTCCACAGCATCCGCATTTCGCCGGCTTAGCTCGCCGGGCGGCAAACAACATCCACAAACCTACGCAAAGAACCAAGGCCGCGCTGATCCACTGCATCGCGGACGTCACCGCTTCGTCGCCGTGGTGGTGATCACCGGTGACCAGATGGTGAGTCAAGTGGACGGCGGCGGCGATGCCGATTAAAGAGACGCTGTGGGCGATCGCACTGGAAAGCCCCATCACCAGCGGATGCAGAAAACTTCTTTTTTCCCCGGACAAATAGACCAGCATTGCCGTTTTGCCATGCCCAGGCTCCAGTGCGTGCAATGCTCCCAAGCCAAAGGCCAAGCTCAGAGTCAATTGATGAGCATGATCATGCATAATGTGAACAAAGGCAGACGAATCGTCACGAGCGTGGTAACACTACGGTGGATAATAACCGAAGGTTTGTCACATTCCAAAAAATTTTCTGCGGACTCGGGGCAGAGAGACATCCGTTCGCCCAGCACTGCATCCTGTCCGACGTGAGAGCTCGGCATCACTCACTTGCATTCCTTTTGCATTTGCAGTTTACTTTCCCTGCGTAACACTTCGCTACCAACAGGGAATCAGCAGACTATCCGGTCGTTCACAACCGATGAACACCCAGCGAGGGGGAGGTGCTTGCGATGATCCAGATCGACAACCTAAACGTTCGATTTGGCGACTTCGTTGCAGTCGACCAGTTATCCATCAACGTTCCGGCGGGACAAATTTTCGGTTTCTTAGGGCCCAATGGTGCTGGGAAAACCACCACGGTCCGTGTACTCACCGGCGTCTTGCGGCCGACGTCAGGCAAGGTTCTCATCGCCGGTCACCCCATTCCTTCGCAACTCGAAAAAGTGAAGGAGCTATGTGGTTATGTTCCCGATACCGAAGACCATTTTGAGGAGCTGAGCGGACGGGAGAACCTCAAGATTTTCGCGTCACTGTATCGTCTGCCCATCGGACGTGTGGATGATGTTTTAGCGAGACTGGAGCTCTCTGAGGCGGCGAATTTGGCCGTATCGCGATACTCCAAAGGAATGCGTAAGAAACTCATGATCGCTCGTGAGATTCTTCATCGACCCAAGGTGCTCTTTTGCGATGAACCGACCGCTAACCTGGATTCTCATTCGACCAGCGTGGTCCGCAATCTGTTGATGGAATTGCGTGGCGACGGAACGACCGTCTTTTTAACGACGCATAACATGAACGAAGTCGAAGAAATCTGTGATCGGGTCGCGATCCTGTCACGCGGACGATTGGTCGACATCGATACGCCGGTCGCCTTTATGACGCGGCATGCCGAACGCAAAGTCCGTGTAGAGCGAGATCACGACGGCGAGCAAGTTCGTCAGCTCTTTGATCTGGATGATCTGTCCGCACGCTCCGAATTGGCGGCTTTGATCACGAGCCACTCAAACCTGCGTGTCCATTCGCTGGATTTTCGCTTCGAAGACGTCTTTCGCAAGTTGACCGGAGAGACTTACCGGTGAAATTGCGTCCTTACGTTATCTTTACGTTGGTTCGAAAAGACTTGGCCCGTTTGCTTCGCAACGGTCCGGCCCTGATGCTGTGTGGACTGTTCGTGATCGTTGCGATCCTGGTCGCTTCCAGTGGTCTGGTGGAGGATCGACCGCAAACGATTGCGCAGACGGCCCAAGCGAATCCGTCCATCGAGCCCCGCGAAAAGGAGAAAGCTTGGATTGTCTACCGGCCAGCGGACGACGGCGGTTGGATTCAGCTGCTAAAGACCCGTGCTCCGAAAAGTCTAGGGATTCGGTTTGTCGAAGCCGATCAGTTTGACTCGACAACCTACCCTCCGAATATCTGCGTTATTGAGATTTATCGGCCAGCCTCTTTTACCAATGGGCAACAAGTCCGCCGTCGAATCAATTACCGATATCCCGGTTCGGATCCCAACGTATTGTGGCCTGCGACCCGTTGGTTCCTCTCGGCGTCGCTCGAACATTTCGGCCAGATGCCACCGTTTTTCGAAACGATCGAACCTATCGCCCAACCGACGCAGGAAGCGAGAACGGTCCAAACGACTCGTGACATCTTGGAAAACGTTTCGGTGGCCGACGTGTTGAACGTTTCGTTGATCGGAACCTCGCTGCTGACGGCGATTCAATTCTTTGCCGCTTGCGGGCTACTCGTCTCGCTGACTGCCCAGGAGCGGGAACGGGGTGCGTTGCGGGCGTTGCTGTTGACGCCCGTGAACTACTTTGAATTTGTCGCTTCCAAAGCGGTCGTCCATGCCGGTCTCGCCCTCGGCACTTCCACGATCGTCGTCGCGGCGATGGAGCCATCGGCCCTCACTTCGTTTTTGTTCTGGGCGACGATGGTATTTCAGACGTGCGGTTACTTTGCGCTCGGTTTACTCATCGCCTCGTTTGCCAAGAATCAAACCGCGCCGAACCTCCTGTCGTTCGCTTATCTGATGGGGCTCGGGGTACTCAACCTGCTGTCGCTGCGTTTTGATCTGTTTCAAATTCTCGCTTCGCTCACGTTTGAACGTTACGGATTGGTGTTCACGATTATCAGTTTGAATGCCGGCGGTTTGAGCTTCGCGGATAGCCTGCGTGTGATGCAAACGCCGACGTTCGGAATGCTCGTCTTGCTGTCGATCAGTTTGTTGTTGATCGCCACCTTCGTCGGATCACGACGCTTGCGAGCGTGATTCGTTACTCAGACTCGCAGCTCATTGCACCGAGATGGAGATTTTCACCGCATGATTTCCTCGTCAAAGACATATCGGGGATCAAAATCGATTCGATGTTTTTTCAAAATCGCCAGATACTCGTCTCGAAATGAAGACGTTTGATGACGCTCCCTTTGAGTTGAGATATATCGTTTAACGGTGTCGGCCATGGATTGATTCACCGAGAACGCTCCGTAGCCAGATTGCCATCGGAATTCGAATGGCGTCTTGTCATTTTCATTGATCCACCTGGACGAGTTCGATTTCAACAATTGAACCGTGGACGCGATCGCGAATTGTGGGTGGACCTTGATCAGCAAATGGGCGTGATCTTCAATGCCGCCCGAATGAAGCAACGTCGCCTTGTGATCTCGGATGGCGCCACCGATCTAGGCAAACAAGTCGTCTCGCCAATCGTCATGGAGGACGGCTTTGCGGTATTTGGTGAAGAAGATCACGTGCAATCGGTTGCCGTGGTGAGAAGGCATCAGGCATCTCCAGAAATCGAATGGGATCGGTATGCCGACGTTTCAGCACATCCGTCCCGAAGAGACGTCGTGTAACAGCCACAGGTGCCAACGCGTGATATCGCGGGCCTATAACCCGCAACACCCGGAATCGCGTTTGGACTATCGGATGCTGTGGCTACGTGACTGAAACCGGGAGCCGGAGATCTAGTCGCTGACGCGCTCGAAAGTGATCCAGTTATATTCAGGATTACCCGTCAATTGCACATCGTAGCCCCCCATCTGCCGCTCTGTATACACACGAACCTGGAGGACATCACCAGAATTTGCTTCGATCAGCGCGTTGCCCGTCATTATGATCGGCTCGCTGCTATCGCTCTGAAACAGCGTCACGTCGTGTGACGCGATCAGGCTCTGATAAACTCCATTGCGATACAGTCTTAGCTGAAGATTATGGTCTTCATCCCAATTCGTACCATCTGTTGCAAACTCTGCTGAAGCAGATGCACGCCATGTGCCGCCATCATTCGGTCGCAATCGAAGTACGTGCCTGACGAAGTCGTTGTCGTCGTCCGCAGGTCTCGGGGCCATTGCGTCGCGAAGAGAGTCATCAACAATGAATCTTCGCAACGCCTCCGTTTCTCTGTCGATCACTTGTTGATTGAACGCGAGCGCCTGATCGTTGTGAATTGCGTCGTAATCGTCGAACGGAGATACAGCGTTATCCGTTGGGTCGTGTACGCTCAGCGGATTGTCTTCCAAATCGATCGGCGAATTTTCCGCTTCATACTTGGCGAAGATCGGGTTGAGCCTCGCACCTATGCGGAACAAGGAACTCATTTCAAACACAGCACGATAGGGACGAAGCGTTTTCATAAAGGCATAGGATTGCCCCAACCCGAACCTACCGGCATACGGTGACGCTCTGCCGTTCGGATTGAAATTCTCGGGCACGACAAGTTCGTAGTCGCTGGGTGGATCGCCGATATCAACAGCAGAGTCATTGGCCTCAACGGGAAATTGATAGGAACCATTTGGGTCGGGGAGACCATTCTCGTCAACACGAACTGGTCGACCGTTCTCGTCAACGCTGAGGCGAATCTGAATCATCGACGCGGGCTGCGAGGGATGGAACATGATCAGTCGGAATTCAGAGCCATCACCATCTCTCACTTTCCCAACGACGACAGGTGCGACCCAGTCCTCTGATACTGGGTAGAAATGATCCTCAATATCCGCAAGTTCCTCGTCCGTCGGTCTGACGTAAGTCGATCTATCAATCCCATTAGTGGTTTCGGATTCAGGAATGAGCGGTACCAAGACCGTGAGACCGCCAGTCGTGATTTGACCTCCGCCCTCAAGCGGATAGATTGTGCCCGCGTCTTTTCGCACCACTGCACCGGGGAATCGGTAAGCGCCTGCCTTCCCTTCGCCTGTGTACTCAAACTCTCCATTCTCATCATCGTCGGTCAACATAATCGGATCGTAAACGGTCAAGTCCGGATCGAAGATGTACTGCCCTAGCAGAGACTCGTTGATCGGCGACAGTTCCAGCTCATCGCGCCTATCCCAAACATCTCGCGAGATGACCAGGCGAGTTTCATCAAAGATGCGACGATTTGGTGCATCCTCGTCGTAAGGGTACTCATTAAGAAATCGATACACCTGACGAGCCGTCAGGTCGTTCATGCCATTAACGGTAACGTCAAAAGGGTCGGTCGGATCGTTCTCAAAGTGGACCGCAAAATTCTCTTTGATCAAAACCGGATGCCCATCCAACACCCTCCCCGCACTCTCCGCCGCGATGTTGTTTTGGAACGACCCTAACGCGAGCACGATAATGCCGAGCAAACCGGCGACCATCATCGACAACACAAACGAAATGATCGCGAATTCGACTAACGCTTGGCCCCGACGTTGGGTTAGGCGGGATTGAACGGGGCGATTCGAATGACGCGTGGAGACCATCAGAGTTCCAATCGATAAACGTTGGTATTCCGCCTTCAGGCGGAGCACGTGTCGAACCAGTCTTAGACCGGCGGAAGCCGGGGCACCAGCGAGGTTGGCAAATGCAAACCAGTTGCATTGTATCAGGTGCGTTGCTACGCCGTCAGGCTGCATTTCCCGAGAAATCAGCACTTGATGAGCCGAAGTCGCATGAGCTGAATCCGAACAAAAGTCCTGAACCAGCACAGTCGGCGGCAAGCGTTGGAAGATCGTCGACTGCTGGCGGGAAATTTTTCCTCGGAAGTTCTGGAAAAGCCGTATCTTCTCCCGTGCCGTTCCGGCAGTCACGCTCGGCGCCGCGCGAGTGATCGACCCGGTCCGCGGATCGCGACCGACCGAGGCGGGGCCGGGACGGTCAGCGCCATTGACGCACTGGTCATCATTCGTCTGCTCAATCGATCCACCGAGACGGGGCACGCGGTTCCGTTGGATTCTCATGTTTGGTCGCCGGTTGGTGCGAGTTCCGATGTCAATGATTTGGAGCGAGACGACAGCGAAGCCGCTCAGGGACTGTTTTAAATTGCGACAGGATCGAGAGGTTGGGGCGCTGGCCGGGCGAAGTTCGCAGCGGGTTGCGTGGACGGCAATCAATGGGCAAATCATCCCGACCAACATGATCGCGACTAAAGAAAGAGAAGCTGCGATGGTTCAACCGATCGGAGCAAGATACAAACCGATCATAATCATGATGCTGACTGCCGTCGCCAGAACGAACCAACCAACGGGCTCTTTCAACCAATAAACAAAACGGTTTGCCCAAGGACAAAAATCGGTGGTCAGCGGTCGGGGCAACCAGCCGATCTTTTGGGGCGGGTCATGGGAAATTGCCATGGCCATGCACCTGCAAAAAGAAGATTCGATTAAAAAAAGTGAGGTGCTGCTGTTGGCGTCCCACCTGCGGGCGGCTCCGGTGAACGGGTGATCGGCGAGAGCAGGGACACGAGCGAGCACGCCACGCAAACGACGCAAAGATCGCCTGCGCGGTCGGCGGTCCTCGAACCGAAACGCTGCCTGCCACGGTTTTGGACAGCAAACGAGATGGAGCTTCAAGCAAGAATGTCTCTACATCCTCGTTGCAAATTTGGGGCGGGGCACTGGTTGAAACGACGGCTTGTCGTACCGTGAAACAGTTCGGGCAAACGCTGCAGCGATCGTAATCATGGGAAACCTGCGGCGTGGATTGCGGCGATTCTGCTCTCTGATCGCTTTCGGTTACCCTTTGAGTGTCGTTTCGCACCGAGTGTTGGCAGCATTCGTCATGACAGTGCCCCGAACGCTGGCTGGCGGTCGATGCCCAGTCGGCTCGGGCACGACGAGCATCCGCACAACATGAGTGAACGCATCCAACGTGAACCCATCCAGTCAGATTGCTGAGCAGCAACGCGGCCGTTATGAAAATCGCAATCAGCTTTCCAACGTTCTTCCGGTACTCAAGCGGATCCAACGCGATGATCCGAAAACACAGCACGCCGGCAGAGCATTTCTGCCGACGTGCCGCTTTCGGTCCGACCAAGGACGGTTGACCGTCCGACTGCCCCCACGAGCCGTCAAGCGATTAGATTTTTTTTTGCAAGTTTTTTGCGGTCTGGAGTCCTCTGAAACCGATTCCGCAACTCGCAACAAAAAATCCGTTTTTTTCAAAAACCCCCTTGCAACACAAAACCGTTTCAGTTGCAATGAATATGCAAATGAAATCTGTGCTGATTAGGGAATTGTGCTGATAAGGGAAATCTGTACAGCTCGACGAGCGACGGCCTTTTCCTAAAGCAGATCACCGTTTCGCCCCTTGCGATTTCGCGGTCGCTGCCGTGAGGGACACCTGGTCAGGCGGCTAACTCTACTATTTTCTCGTTCCTATTGAAGGAAAACAAACATGCGTAAGTTGCTTCGCAATAAAAAAGGCCAGGGCCTCGTCGAATACGGCATCCTGGTCGGTGGAATTGCTTTGGTCGCCTTGGCAACCATTTCACTTCTCGGTCACAAGACGACTGACCTGCTCGCATCGGTCACCGCCGCACTTCCAGGTGCTCATTCGGATGATGCCGGCCCAATCGTGAGTGGTAAGCTGGTCGCGACTCGAGCAAACAGCAGTGGCGCGTTGATTCTTGATGCTACCTCCACCGGCACCATCGCGGACAACCTCGGTATCGTTGGCATCGACTCACTCGTGGTTGAAGCTGGTGAGGATGATGATTGATTCGCTCCGACAACCGTTGTGAGTTGAACCCATAAGCGTTGCCCGTCATCGCATTCGTGTTGGCGGGCAACTTTTTTTGGATAGCAGTTTTGTTGCCGTTGATTGATCTTTTTCCCATTGCGCTGACCTCGGTCGCCGCTTGGGTAGATTTTGAACGACGTGAGATTCCCGATTCGATTTGGATTGCGATCCTGGTCTTGCTGCCAATTCGAGTGTGGTGGTTGTGGCCCGCGGTCACGCTCTGGCACATGCCTGTGGGTGCTGTCGTCGCATTGCTGTTGGGCGTTGCCGTTGCTCGCAACGATCGCTTTGGCGGGGGCGACGTGAAGTTGTTTGCGGCCTTGGGGGGCTGGTTTGGAATCACAGCGGTAGCTCCCCTGGCACTTTGGTGTGCAATTGCGGGTTTGCCGCTGGCGATCGTGGCGGCCGTGCACGGAAAGAAGGACTATGCCTACGGGCCAGCCATTTTGATCGGTGCGAGCGTGTACTGGTTGTTTCCAAATTTGCTTGGACGGATCGGTGGTTGGAATTGATTGTAGTCGATGAAATGTCCGGATTCGGCAGCCCGTTTCCAGGCGTTTCAGGACGAAACGATTAAGCTATTTTGCGTCACGGATGAGCAGTCGTCGTTCCGCTAATTAAACTGTGTCTCATGGCAAGATCCCGACGCAACCAATACCGAAGTTCGATTCTTCCCGCTCTGATGATCGGAGGGACTGCAATCGGTTTGCTTGGCTTGGCTGGGTTGGCGGTCGCTTGGTCCACGGGTTTTTTTGACGGCGGCGCTGAACGTCAAGCACAACCGATCGATCGCACTGGACAATTGGCTTTTCCAGCTCTCACGCGATCGGTGTCGGCTTTTGAAAAGATCAGTCGGGAGCACTTGATCGATCCCAAGACGGGGCAACTGAACGTTGCATGGCTTCCCGAAAATACTGAGAAAGTTGCCTCGCGAGATCTGGGTGACATCATGGGGCGGGTGCTTGGCCGCGACAAAAATGCCGGATCCGTGTTGACCGAAGCTGACTTCCTGCCCAAGGGGACAAAGCCCGGCGTGACCGCTGGGATCCCTCCAGGAAAATTTGCCGTCACCGTTCCTGCTTCCGGAATCCCAGGGTTGGAGCAACTCCGCAACGGGGACCGTTTTGATCTGATGATTGCCCTCACGGGGCAGGCCGGTGATAACGCATCGAACGGCAACACGGAACCAGCGGCCGTGTTCGGCGGGATCAAACCGCCATCGCTCCGTGTCAGCCAGCTCTCTAGGCAGCACGGCGTAAAACGCCTGGTGACCGGCGGGCAACTCGTCGCGCTCCTCCAGGGAAACCAGCAATCGACAAAAGGAAGCAGGGGATTAGCATCGGCCCAGTCACCAACCTACGCCGAAATCGCGATCGATGAAGAAGAAATTGGCCCGCTGACCGAAGCAATCTCGCTGAACACTCCCATGACCTGCATCGTTCGCAGCGGTCGTCCGGAAGCTGAAACCATTGAATCGTTCACCCGCGAAGGTCTGGTCCCGGTCATCACTACCGCAATGAAGGTTGCCGCGTACAGTGAACTGACAGACGAGGCGCTCATTGATGATGCGACCGGACAGTTGCATTTCTACTACTTCCCGGCCGATCGTGTACCCGATCACTGGTTGACGGATCCGACGGCTGTGTACGGGCGAGTCGTATCGCGCACGCTTCGTCGCGGATCTCCCATTACCGAAGCCGACCTGCTACCCGCTGGAACAAAACCGGGGATCTCCGCCGGTGTGCCGTCGGGGATGGTCGCGATGGCCGTCAACACAAGTCAGATCTCCGGTTTCGGTGATTTGGCCCAGGGCGATCACTTCGCGATCCACGCAAAAATCCCCGAGTCCAGCGTCAAGCCGACGAATAGTACCTGGGTGAATTTGCAAGGCGGGTCACTCAGCCCAGAAACCGAGCGTCTGGAGCGAATGCTCAGCACGGGGATCCGTGAGGTCGTGCCACAAGCAATTTATCTTCGTAATACTGACGACGGTACGGCGACCATTGCCGTACCTGATGATCGAATTACGGAAGTCGCGCAGTTGATCCGCGACAAGATGGAGCTGTTTGTTGTCGCCCGAAGTGCGGAAGACGCTCGAGCCGACAGGGTTGCCCCAGATTCGTCCGGAGACATCATCTCAACACCGGCTAACGACTCAATACGGGCGAACGATAAGTCGCAAAGGAAAGCCAAAACACTCATCAAGCTTGTTGCAGCGCAAGCCGATCCATTACGGGTTGACGACCGCATCGAGGTTCCAATTCTGACCCGCGATGTGGAAGCGTTTGAGCCGCTGGCAGTGGATGACTTTATCGACCCAGCAACCGGCCAAATTCGCTACGTCTTTTTCCCCTCCGACCGAGTGCGGTCCGATTGGGTGACGGACGTCAGTCAACTGATCGACCGGGTAACGGCGCGTGCACTCAAGTCAGGTCGAACCGTCTCAGCGAACGACCTCGCCCCGCCGGGTAGCCCCGCTGGACCGTCCGCGGGAGTTCCTGAGGGAATGGTAGGCGTCTTAGTCGATTC
>JARGNK010000004.1:0-31790 GCA_029213145.1 Rubripirellula sp.
AGGCAAGCCGGTGAGTCGGTAAAAATGAGAGGGGATTTGGGGACAGGCACAAAGTACTTTGACTGCAAATCAGCCGAAGGCGTTTATGCCTGTCCCCGTTCTACCCGCTACGCCCGTTCTACGCTTTGACTGCAAATCAGCCGAAGGCGTTTATGCCTGTCCCCGTTCTACCTCCAAATCAGCCGAAGGCGTTTATGCCTGTCCCCGTTCTACCCGTTCTAGCGTTTTACTTCCCGGCAGAAAACGTTGGTGCCAGCGGCTAGCGCCGTTCCGCTCAGTTGGTGCTGGTTGAGATTATGGGCCTAGGCAAGCCGGTGAGCCGGTACAAATGATGCCAAGGGAGTGCGGCAGAATTTTAAAATTGGCGGCCCCACCGACCGCTCCGCTTTCATCGCGAAAGATCATCTTTTGCCTCGAATCCCTGATGAATGGCCCTGCTGCCCGTTGCCACCACCTGGCCTGTGGCGGAAACTGAATATGCCGTCCGCGGTTGGGTTGGCTTCAGGGTGAGTGTGCTGCCAAGCTCTGACCATCGGTCACGATTTTTCTGCTGTCGGCGACGAGTTTACCGTTCACGATTTTTTTCAAGCCATGTGCCTTCAGGAGATCTGCAACATGCTCAAACGTCTTTGTCTTGGCTTAGCAGCTTTGTCGCTGCTTTGCGGTTCCGTCGTAGCGACGGCCCAAGAACGCCCCAATATCCTTGTGATCTTCGGAGATGATATTGGTCAGTCCAATATTTCCGCATACACCCGAGGTTTGGTCGGTTATCAAACTCCCCATATCGACAGCATCGCAAAACAGGGAATGATCTTTACGGACTACTACGCCGAGCAGAGTTGCACGGCGGGCCGATCGACATTCATCACTGGCCAATGCACCTATCGGACAGGTCTCTCGAAGGTCGGTTTGCCAGGTGCGGATCTTGGGCTTCAGGCGGAAGATCCGACGATCACGGAACTGCTGAAACCGTACGGCTACGCCACCGGTCAGTTTGGTAAGAACCACTTGGGTGATAAGGATGAATTTCTGCCAACGAATCACGGTTTCGATGAATTCCTCGGCAACCTTTATCACTTGAACGCGGAAGAAGAGCCGGAGAACCGTAACTACCCAAGGGATCCAGAGTTTCGCAAGAAGTATGGTCCCCGAGGTGTCATCAAATCGAGCGCCGATGGCAAGATCGAAGACACCGGGCCACTGACCAAAAAGCGAATGGAAACTGTCGATGATGAGACTTCCGCCGCAGCGGTCGACTTTATCGAGCGACAGGTAAAAAGCAAAAAGCCGTTCTTCTGTTGGTGGAATGCAACACGAATGCACTTCCGTACCCACGTCAAAGCAGAGAACCGCGACGAGCCGGGCCTGACTGCCCGAACTGAATATGCCGACGGTATGATCGAGCATGACAAGCATGTTGGTACGCTGCTGGCCAAGCTCGAGGAGCTCGGTGTCGATGACAACACAATTGTGATCTACACCACAGACAATGGTCCGCACAAAAACACTTGGCCAGACGCTGCCATCAGCCCATTTCGCAACGAAAAGAACTCCAACTGGGAAGGTGCCTTCCGCGTTCCTTGCATGATCCGCTGGCCTGGCAAGATCAAAGCTGGTTCTATTTCCAACGAAATCGTTAGCGGGCTCGATTGGTTGCCCACGCTCGTTGCTGCTGCAGGTGGTGGTGACATCAAAGAGAAACTATTGGATGGACTCACCGTTGGTGGCAAAAAATTCAACGTGCATTTAGACGGGTATAACATCCTGCCTTACCTAACCGGAGAGGCGGAGGCGTCGCCACGTGAATCGTTTTTCTACTTCAACGATGATGGGCAACTGGTTGGCATGCGATTCAGGAACTGGAAACTCGTTTTCCTTGAGCAGCGGGCCACCGGAACCTTGCGGGTTTGGTCCGAGCCATTTACAAGTTTGCGACTCCCGAAAATCTTTGATCTTCGAGCCGACCCGTATGAGCAAGCGGACATCACGTCCAATACATACTACGACTGGTTGCTCGATCACGCGTTCTTGTTGGTGCCTGCTCAGGAGTACGTCGGCAAGTTTCTCGCGACGTTTGCGGAATACCCGCCCCGACAGAAACCGGCTTCCTTCAATCTCGATGAAGTGATGGAGAAATTGCAGAATAGCGGTGGTTCCAAGTAGATCGCCACGGTTCTTCACAGCTTGAAAACTTGAAAATGATCGCACCGGAAATCGGTGCGGTCATTTTTTTTCAAGCGACATCGTTCACTGGTCTGACACTTTCGTCGATCGTCTCCACGCAGAATCGTCATCATCCAGAATCGTTACTACCCAGCGTGATGAAGGAGGCCCAGCACTCGCGTGAGTGGTTCACTGCTTTCATCGATCAAGTATTTGCGCATCACCCAGATGCAATGATGTCGATAAACCTGCTTTTGTGCTGTCGTCCGCAAGGCGATGAGAGTCGATCAATGCGGCGACCATGCGGGCCTTCGAGATTCAAGGGACTGATTCTCAGCGTGATCGGTTACTTTTCGTTCGCTGGGCTGATCGCCTCGGTTGCTTGGGATGGGGAACGGTTTAGGCCTGTTTTCATTTCTGAAATGAGCTTTTCGAGTTGCTCAATGTCACCTTTTTTAAGGGCTTCATCGAGCTTCTGTAATTCCTGCTGTCGCCGCTGCCGGGGCGAAATACCACCTCCGTTTCCCGGCCTTCTTCGTCGGCCCGGTGTATTGGCCAACGCCTGATTCATCTGTTCAATCAACTGGCCGACAGTTTTCAAATCTTTCCGTTGCAATGCCTGCTGCAGTGCGTCCAGTTCTTTTTTGCGCTCGGCAATTTGAGCAGGACTAGGCCCGGGGCGACCGCCCCTCGCACCCGGGCCTCCCCTCGCACCCGGGCCTCCCCGACCCCCAGGGCCCTGCCTTGGGCCGCCTGCTTGCGCGGCGATCGCGGGATCATAATTTGGGTTGCTGACCGGCATCCCAGCATTTACCTGTGCCAAGTAGTTCATCAATGCTTCGTGCATCTTTTTCGCTTTTCCTGGCTGTTGTTGGGACAGGTCGTTTTGTTCGCTGATGTCACGGGTCAAATCAAACAGTTTCGATGTGTCGGTGTCGTAGAACTTGATGAGCTTGAAACCACCTTGGGTGATTGTGGATTGTGGTCCTGCTTGACCGTTGTGGGGATAGTGAAACGCGATTTGACGCGCCATCTCTTTCGGATTAGCGATGCCAGTTTCGAAAAGCGACTTCAAGCTCATTCCCTCCAGTCCGTTTGGCAATCCACGTTCGATCCCTGCTAGGTCGCAGAAGGTAGGGAACAGGTCCCAGCCAACCGTGGGCAAATCGCAGAAGCCTCCTGATTGGACGCCCGGGCCACTCACGATCAGTGGCACACGCATACCGCCTTCCCAGAGCGTTCCTTTCCCTTGGTTCAGCGGGGCGCTGGAAGAGAGGTTTCGGCCGGCGCCGTGGTCGGACATGTAAATCAGGTATGTATTGTCTGCGATACCCAACTCTTTGATTTTTTTCATAATCATGCCGACACCTTCATCCAAGTTCTCTGTCATCCCGGCAAATAGAACGGCTTGATGGACTTGGCCCGCAGCTCTCGACTGGAACGCTTTCGCGGTTTCCGGTTGCGTTTGCACAGGACCATGAACGGCATAGTGCCAAAGCTGCAGATAAAAGGGTTGCTTCGTATTAACGCTTCGTTCCATGAAGTCGATTCCACGTCGCGTAATCCCAAAAATGTCTTTGGGGTTCAGTGGGTCATCGGTAACTCCATCTGCGTTTCCGGTGGGGCCATCACTTTCGTCATAACCATGCGCTGCGGGGCCGTCGCCTCCGAGATGCCACTTTCCGAACCATGCGGTAGCGTATCCGGCTCGTTGCAGCATTTCACCGATCGTTACTTCCTTGATAGGTAGCGTGCTTGAGTACTGTGGCAGAATCAGTTTCAGTGACTGTGACACGGGACGCTGTCGACCACCACCGACATTCGTCATTCCAAGCTGAGCCGGGCTTTTGCCGGTTTGCAGGCTTGCTCGCGTTGGCGAGCACATCGGGCCGGGGGAGTAAGCTTGGCTGAAACGCATCCCCTCAGCGGCCAGCTTTTCCAGGTTGGGTGTGCGGTAGAAATCGCTCTTCGAATCGGGAATGTTGGGGTGCATCTGAACCGATGTACCATTCCAACTTTGATCGTCCGCGAGGATGAAAATGATGTTTGGAGCGGGGTTCGAGGATGACACCGAAGGTGTTTGGGCACTGAGTTCGATCCGAGTCGTTAGAAGAATGACGGCGACGCCGAGAAGGATGATGGAATAACTTTTTGAAGGGTGCATAAGCGTCTGATTTATGAGAGGTCTGCTGCCGATCTTGGAATTTCCACCATCGCTATACCGCGTTTGAATTGGGGATAAAGATGTACCACAGCACCATACCAAAAGTTCCGCAGAAACTCCCCGATTGGGTGGTAATCGCAGTCCTTCTAAACCGTCATTCGTTGGCAGGAACGAAATTTCTGCATCGAGTTTTGTGATCTGATTCTGCGGCGTTGGGGAATTGACGCTTTTGACCGAAGGGATTTTTTTATCAGCGGGGCTCGGTTTTGTAATGGTGAGATGGCCGGCCCCTTGGGCTTGGCGGTTGCTGCGGTCAGAATTCAGGGTTCCGGAGAGAACAAGCTGCCAAGATTTCCGAAACATTGGCAACTCATTTGGATTAAAAGAGAGTCTGATCCGCTTGGTTATCGTGACGGTGGTCAACGAACTTGATCGTAGAATGCAGCCTTTCGCCAAGTCGCTGCAGCCGCTCTTTGTCTTGCAGTGCAGTTGGAATGCTCGTCTGAGGGTCACGGCAAGCACGTGACGAGCTATCGTGTCGCCCTACGAAACCACCATCTAATCGAATATTCGACTTATGGAATTTTTGGAAATCCCACTTTTTGATGATGACATCTATAAGCTGCTTGTCCGCTTTGTGATCAATCTTTTTTTTCTTGGGTTGATTGTCAGGTTTGCGATTTATCCAAGCCAGCGTGAGCGTGACTTTGCTTTTACCGCAGTGATGATGAACGTCACTGTTTTCTTTATCTGCTTCACGTTGAAAAAACTCGAATTGGATATCGGCATGGCACTTGGCCTGTTTGCGATATTCGGGGTGCTGCGGTACCGAACTGATGCGATTCGAGCCAAGGAGATGACGTATCTATTCATTGTCATCGGTATCGCAGTGATCAATTCGTTGTCGAATCGGAAAACCAGTTACGCAGAGATCGCGCTGGTGAATCTAGTGATCTTTTCGGCGGCAATGCTAAAGGAACGCGTGGTGCGTCGCGTACCCGCAAACGTTGCCAATCAAGTAGCAGCAAAGCCAAAGAAAAATTCTGGTGAGAAACTTCCAAAGTACTCCTTGGAGTATGACCGACTGGAATGGCTTGGCCCCGAACACCGAGATGCCTTGCTGGCCGATTTGCGGGAACGCACCGGTTTGGACGTAGTACGCGTGCAGGTCCGCAATATCGATCTGCCGCAGAACAAAGCGACACTTGCGATCTGGTGCACCGATCCTACCGTGGCAACCAAAGAGGGTGATCCCCCAGCCCAGACGATGCCAGGGGTTTAGAGCCAATCCGAAAACTTGTAGCGGAAGCCGTGGAGGCTTTCGGCCCTCACCGGAAACCGCCGAAATTCTTGACGAATTCCGCTACGACATTTCGCGCTCATCCATGATCGAATGGGTTTTCGGATAGTTTCTCAGTTTGTGGCGGTGTTGGTTGCGACACACTGGCTTCAGGTTGCAATTCGCACATTGCGAGTTGAGCATCGCCCGTCCTCAAGGGGGAACCGTTCGGCATGGGGTGGATATGCCGTTGGTTGACGAAGCTTGTGGCTGCGGATCACGGTGACTGTGACGATTGTAGGGGTGAGCCGAGCGGAGCTTGACGGATTTGGAAAATAGCGTCTCTCCCGTCGATAACCGTAGATAGCCCGATTCTGCTTGTTACGCGGAACAGGTGGGTCGGCTTATTCAGTTCTCATGTCTGAGTCTTCTGTTGGCTGGTAGTAACGGGCTTTACAGGAAGGGCACGCGGGTGCTGCCTGTCTGAAATCGGATCCGTTTCGGATGGGCGAAGCAGTGTCGTCCTCGGATGGGCAGTAACTTCGTTGATCGAGGAATGACGTGCGAAAGATTCTCTCTCTAATGCTTTTGGCGTCCTTGGTTTGCACCTATGCGGAAGTTCATGCGCAAGTATGTTGCGATGAGCTGAATCAATGCGATGCTTGGCAATCTTGCGATGCTCGGCACGGTTGTGATTCATGCGACGGTTTGTTCCGTCTTAAATTTTGGGACGATCTGGTTGGGAACCATCGAGGTGAATCACGGCGAGATCCTTATGAAGAGCGGCTCGAAACGGAACGTCACGATTTCACACAATCAACCAAAACGGTCGGTCGTGGTGTCGTTCAGCTCGAATCTGGCTACAGCTTTTTCTACAAGGACCACGAAGAGGAAATCGAGCAATCGCACACCTTTCCTGAAACGCTGTTACGGATTGGATTGAGCGACAACATTGAGTTTCGCTTGCGGTACA
The DNA here is from genome assembly GCA_029213145.1 of Rubripirellula sp. Taxonomy (GTDB): domain Bacteria; phylum Planctomycetota; class Planctomycetia; order Pirellulales; family Pirellulaceae; genus Rubripirellula. The sequence goes on from JARGNK010000004.1 coordinate 6,580, forward strand.
GTTACGCGTGGACGTTCATTGATGAAGCAGAGAATCAGCAGGGCTCACAGGATTTGGTTTGGAGTTTCAAGCTTGGGATGACGGAGGAATGTGGCCTGCGCCCCGAAAGTGCGTTGGAGTTGCGATTCACTGCACCGACCGGCGGCAGCGACTATTCCACGCGCCGAGTCGAACATGGGCTGGATTATATTTACAGCTGGGAACTGGCCGAAAAATGGGAGCTGTATGGATCGACCGGATACGCGACCGGTGCGCTTGGCGATTTTGGTTTTACTCCCGAGCGTCCTGCTGAGGACTGGTTCGTTGTTTTCAGCCAATCGGTTGCACTCGGCGTTGAGATGACCGAGCGGACAGCGCTATATGCCGAGTTTTTTGGGTTGTTCTCAGACGAATTGGAAGATGATTTCTCGGCTGTCGTGTTCAACATTGGGCTTGATTACTACATCAACGATGACTTCCTTTTGGACATTCGCGTGGGGAAAGGCTTGACGCCTGACTCGGACGATTTCTTTGCTGGGATGGGTGGCGGGATCCGGTTCTAAGGTTGGTTCCACCAAGAGATTGGAGTGACGAATTTCGCCACTTCCTCCGATCCCGCATTGCCAGTTCACCAACAGGCCAATTCGCCAACAGGCCAGCACGCCGACTGCCATGGATCTGGCAGGGCCGTCCGGTCATCTACGATCTGATTCGTGACGAGGGTCGAGTGGTGCGGGCTGGTTTGCTTCAGGGGGCGAAGGGCTTTCGGTCTACGACGCCACGGCACTGACGTCGCGGAGCACATGCTCATTGTTCTTGCAGGTAGGCTTGATCTGCCTCACTGAGCACTGAGATTTCGACAACGACCTTGCTGCCATCTTCTTTCTGCAGTTGCACTTTCCCCTGGCTTTGTTGCAAATACTTTGCGGTTGTCGAGAAGTCGCCGTCACGGGTCATCCACGTTCGAAAAGCTTGACTAGGCGTAGGATCGCCTGGCATTGTTTGCAGGATTTTGGCTTCTGGTTCGATCGCTGATAATTCATCTCGAGCCATCTGTTCGACCGGCGTGTTGGGGAACCTCCGGATGACCGACGTGTAGGCTGATGAGGCTCGGTTTCGGAGTCTTGGATTCGCTGAGAGCGCCAACAAGCGTGCTTTCACCAGATTGTCGGCTTGACTGATCGTTTCGGTATCAACGCCTTCCTTGTTCAGATTACGGGTCAGCGTGCCAGTTTTTGATTTTAGTGAAGGGAAGAGTTTGAAGGCAGCCTCGGCCTCGAACAGTGTGATGATTTCTTCTAGCTGATCGGTTGCTTGTGATGACGCGTTCAGCTTTGTTTGAGCATCGTTCGCTTGCTGGTCCAGGACTGAGACGAGTTGCGTATAAATTTCGTTCGCCGCGATTGCTGGTTTCGCAAAGCTATTCAGGTTTTCGGGAGATCCGAACTTCGTGAGCGCAGAGAGTGCGACTGCTGCGGCGAAGGAATTCCCCTGGTCGAGTTCGGTCTTTGCTTTGGTGACCGCAGCGCTCATGAAATCAGCATCGGGTTGGCTGAATGAGCGACCAGCCTGCTGAAGCGTTGACAACATCATTAGGGGCAGTTTCTCGCCTGGTAATGATCCGACACCGGCATACAGTTTTTCGCCGTCAGCTCGAATGACGTACAGCCGCGGGATACCATTCCCGTCAACTGGGTACATGCGGGTCCACTTGTTCCAATCGGGATTGTTATTCGTGACGATCTTGAGCGGAACAAACTGTCCCGCAAAGCGTGCTAGAGACCGATCGTTTTCCAATCGATCCAGCAACACGACGCAAGGCGGTCAGGTTTTTTGGCCAGCCATCGCAAAGATCGGCTGGCCCGTTTGAGATGAACGAGCCAGTGCTTCGTCGAGCGTCGGTAATTTGACTTGGGCTGTTGCATTGCTTGCGAGGAAGAGCCCTACCGCCAGCAGAATAAGTGATCGAGTCATGATGTGGTTCCCGTCAATCGAATTTTCAATCACCTAGTTTAGCAGATTTGTGGGCCAGGACAGATCCTTTGATTTGGTGCCAACTAGAATTCTCACCTCTCGTCGCATCCCACCGGTCCCGCTTTTGATGGTGTTCTTGGGTGTCCGGATACCCTGGTAGGGGATGCTCTCAACCGAGTTCTGCCTTGAATTGGGCTGCTGGGATCTCTCTTGCGTCTATATCTCGATTCCCGGAAACTCCACGATTCACTTTTCTTCGCCCGGAGAGAATTCGAGACATGGACTGGTTTTCTCGGATGCGTGCCGTGTGCTTTGGCATGCAGTTGCTTTTTGTCGGATCTCTTTTTGCGCAGGTGACCGAGGAACGTCAGGTCGCTGAGATTCGGATCGCGGGGCTGAAAGCAATTTCGCCCGCGACTGTGCGGCAACATTTGGCGAGATTGCCTGAGATTTACGAGGCGTCGCACGCAAGCATCGATCGGGCGACCTACGTTTACCGAGTGCGAGAAGCGATCAAGCGAGGGATGCTGGCGAGTGGATTTTTTGACGCCATTGTGAGCGTTGTTTCCGAGGATGAACCACTGGAAATCCTCATCGAGGAAGGCCCCCGAATTCGTTGCGGCTCCATTTCGGTTTCCGGTGGAACCACGGCCGTCAATCACTGGGCTGAATCGCAACTGCAGATTGCTTCCGAGTTAGAAGAGGATGCAAAGCCGGCTTGGCGACGCGGCAAGCCAGCGGTCGGTTCTTTATTTGGGTCGCTCGCCCATCGCAATAAAATTCAGAAACGATTGAACGAATTAGGATTTCAAGGATCGCAGGCGAGTATTGATTTACATCGCAATGCTCAATCAAACGAGCAGGAATTGCGGATTCTGTTATCTGATGACGACGCGGGGTTTGTACTTCCTGCTGCTGAAGACCCGGCAACGATTGAATCATCGCCTGTATCCCCGGCCCAAACCTCGCTGAACCAATCAGCTGGACAACCCGGGATGACTGGCCTCGCGCAAGAACTCAATGCGGTTCACGAACGATTCTTCGCGAAGCCAAGTTCAAAATTGCGTTTTCGGCAATTCGACGCAGCGATGGTGATCGAATTCTGGTTTGGACAGCAAATCACTGTCGCGAAAATCGGCATCGATTCCCAGGTTCGGAATTTTGTTTGGAGGGAGGGCGAATTATTGATCAGCATGTCCGATCCGCTCGCTGCGATCTCACTGCCTATTCCCAATACAACGCTGATTTTGACTCAACAGTCACCTGCCGAAGCTGAGAATGGAAAGACGACCAGCTTCACACTTGGTGGGTCATTCTCGTCGAAGCCGAAGGTTAAGTCAGCTCAGATGGGTGTGGTTTTTACCTCGCAGGTTTGGGCCGATTGGTTCCCGCCTGATGAAACCAGTCGCACTGAGAATGAGCAAGGCGTTACCTACCGCTACCAAGAGCATCAATTGCGCATCGACCATGCCGGCTATTTAATCGACTTGATCGTGGTCGATGCCGCTGGAAGAAAGATGGAATGCTTTTCTGTGAAGGAAAGCGAGATCGAAGCGTTGGCGGATAAAGTTCGCAGTGCCATGAAGCCGCTCGAATTGCTGGTGTGCGAAGCTGAGGCGGATGATTCGAGTTCTGGTGAACGGGAGCCGTTGAAGAGCGTTCTCAGCCGTATCACCGAGGATAAAGCGGGCGACGAGGAATTTCACATTCCACCGGCGAATGGGCAACGTGATGTTTTAGGTGTTCTGGTGCTCATGGCAATCAATGAGGGGGAATTGATAGACCCTGATTCGGTGCTTGGCCAGTTATGCAAACTCTACGCCTTGGAATTGAGTGGCAACCGTCGCGGTACGCTAGAGCGAGTCAGAGGACTTGAGCAGAGGGCGCTGCAAGGGCCACTACTGTCACTCGTAGTAGCCGAGTTTTTGGAAAGGCAAGGTCACATCGAACTTTCGCTGCAATTGTATCGTCACAGTCAGCAGTTGCGGGGTGATTTGAGGGCGGTGCAGTCGGACATTCAACTCTTCTTGAACCGGTCGACCCTACCGGGGCGAGTCTGTGGGGAAGTCGATGTGAAGGAATGGTTGCGGCAGGTGACGCTATTGGCATCGCCTGTATTGCAAACTGAAATGGCAGGTCAGATAGCTGGATTTCTAAAACAATTCCCCGATGCCACCAACCAAGAGGAACGTCTCGCAAACGCCGAGCAATTATTGATCCTCGCTTACGAGTTGCGGGGGCAAACTGTTCTGCATCAATACACTGCCGAGAAAATCAAGTCGCTGCAGACTGCCCAGATACATTCGGCGAAAAAACAAGACTCGAAGGACGAAAAGAAAAGCAAACGTTAGTTTGCAGTGATGGCCGCGTTCCGACTCGGCCGGTTGAATCTTGTGCCGTTGGCAATGTGGCCCGGTTAGCAGTTCGGAAGACGCCGCAAAAGATCCGCGCGGTATTTGTCGAGCGATCGCTCAGTGGTCGTCGTCCTGGTTCCTTTCGCTGCGTTTGCGTTTGACCACGAACACGATGACAAAGAAAGAGATGAACCCAGCCACTAACCCATATCCATAATCCATGAATGGTTCCTCCGAAGGAGATTCTTGATCAAGTCATTGCTTGAGTTCACACCATCCATGCTAACCCATTTACAGACGGAGTTGGTAACCGTGCTGTGGTTTAGCGATCGTCATGCTTCGGATGGATGGTCAGTGTGGCTGCTTTAGGCTGCAGCGGCAGTCTTGGCAGTTCTCGCAGTCTTCGTGTAACGCGTCGCAACTGCGTCGACCAGTTCTGTGGTGACGAATCGATGACCCGCGGTAGCCGCATCGGCCAGAGCTTGCTCAGCCAGGACTGCCATGTCAGCGATTCTGCCATGGCACAGTTCGTGCAAGCGAACGGTTGCTGCATCGGAAAAGATTCCAGGGTCACCTGCGGCGTGCAGTATTCCACGTTGGACATACTGCAGGGCATCATCCAGTTCCAGTGGGTTCAGGTCGATGCGTTGGTGGTCGTTTGTTGATACCACGCACAGATTCTGACAGGCGACGACGATCGACAACTCGGGGCATTCGCGGGACCACGATTGCAGGAGATTTGCGGTTGCAGGCGTAGTTCGGTCAATCAGCCAGATCGTTCGTACTCCGGAATGTAGGTTTTTTTGCAACCGATCTCGGGAATCATTGAGTGTTGAATTCAGAGGCAAATTCAAGGCAGTCGCCAGGTGGATCTGGAGATCTGATTCGGATTGCATTCCTTTGGCATCGCTGGTCAGCATATCGACCGCGCAGTCGCAGAGGCCACGCATGGACGCGACGTGTTGCAGCAAGACGCTGGTTCCACAACGCGGCGGTCCCGCCAGATTCGCATATTGGCACTCACTGGCGGCAAAAAATGCGATCCCCGCAATCGCCTCACGCTGTGGTGAGCCTTGAAAAAAGGATTGCTCCAAAAAAGGTCGATGGGTTAGTGACCAATACTTCAGATAGTCTGCACTCAAGCCATTACTCCATCGGCTGTGTTGGTGTGAATCTGTTAACATCCGTGAAACACACGACTCTCTTAAACATCGGTCAATCATGGCCGCGAACTTGAAAGTGCATCGCAATGACGCGTCGATACTTTTCTCCCGAGTTGCCTCCTGCCGGTGGGTCGGTCGCCTTGTCGACCGAAGAAAGTCAGCATGCGATCCGAGTCATGCGTCTGCAAATCGGAGATCAGGTAACGCTCTTTGACGGGAACGGGTCTGAGGCGGAAGCAGAAGTCATCGATCTGGGGAGAAATCGATGCGAACTCCAATTGCAGGCTGTCCATTTGATCAGTCGTGAACCGTCGTGCGAGGTGGAAATGGCAATCGCCTTACCGAAGCCAGATCGTGCACGTGAACTCATTGAACGCCTGACCGAGTTAGGGGTCAAATCGGTCACCCCTGTGATCGCGCAACGAACCCAGCGACCGCCAAGTGCGTCCTTGCTGCAGAAATTGCGACGGGGTGTAATTGAGGCGTGTAAGCAATGTCAGCGAAATCAACTGCTGGAGGTTCACGACCCACGCCCATCACTTGAATTCTTTGCCGAGAAACAGAGTGGAGTCTGCTGGATTGCTCATCCGGCCAAGAGTTGCCAGTCGATTGTCGCTGCGGGAACCTTGGGGAAGGTCACTGCGGCCATTGGACCCGAGGGAGGCTGGACGGAAGAGGAAACCGTCATCGCGATCGAAAATGGCTATCAAACGATTGATCTTGGCAAGCGAATTTATCGAATTGAGACCGCGGCAACCGTGATCGCGTCGGTTTTGACGATGGCGGGGGAATAGCGGTTCGATTCGGCGAGTTTGGAATCCGATTGAAACGCCGTCAGTTGATTTTTCGTTTCTTCTGTAAAGCCAAGAATTGGAGCTTTTTCAAATGGAAATCAGAAGAAAAACAAGACCCGCGGAATGCGATGTCATCTATCGCATTCATTCGCCGGTTTGATGGTCACCGCTACAGACACCGCAGGCAGGGTTGCGTTGTAATTTCAATTCGCGAAATCGCATGTCTCGCATGTCCATTCGCAGCATGCGATTGGCTAACGTTTTACCAAGTCCGGTAATCACTTTGACTGCTTCGACGGCGCCCAAGCAGGCGACGGTTCCCGAGACACCGCCGAGGACTGGGAATTGACGTTTCCAGTGCGGTGGTTGTTCGGGGAAGATGCAACGCAGGCAAGGCGTTTGGCCTGGAATGATTGTTGTGATTTGGGCCTCCATCTCGTACATCGCACATTCCACCAGTGGTTTGTTTTGCGCCACTGATTGCCGGTTCATTGCGAAGCGTTCGGGAAACAGGGGGGCACAGTCAACGATCAGGTCGCATTGCGAAACCAAGTTTGCGGCATTTTCTTCACTAACATTTTCTTCGACAGTCACCAGTTCCAAGCGTGGATTTAGGTCGAGCAAGCGACGCCGAATCGAGTCGATGCGTGGCTTGCCAAGCGAATCGTGAGTCATCAACAGTTGACGGTTGAGGTCACTTGGTTTGACATTGCCCGCATGAGCCAAGATCAGTTTTCCGACACCCGCGGCGGCCAGCTCATAGGCGACGACACTGCCAACGCCACCGACCCGCGAAATCATCACGCTGGCATTTTTAAGTTTTCGTTGTCCTTCCTCACCCAGGTCGGGCACCCACATTTGCCATTCATAGGTTGCCCGTTCTTCGTCGCTCAGTTCGGGTAGGTTCATCGGCCTGTTATCCATCGTTTCGGTTCTTGCGTTGAGCGAGAATAGCGATTGCTGAGTGATTAATCAAACCTGGTGGTCTACCATGATTGAGGTGCGAAGGAATTCACGAGACGCCGCAAGAATTCGGCTGTCGTTGGCCTCGCGTCATTAGTCGCCCGTTGGGGATCATGGGTCGCGCGTCGAGATTCCCGATTGTCAGAATACCGATTCGTCACCGAGAGTTAGGCGAAGATGTCTTTCGCGACTTGCCCCGCAACATCGGTCAATCGGAAGTCGCGTCCGGCATAACGATACGTCAAGCGTTCGTGATCCAAGCCCAGTAAATGCAGGATCGTGGCATGAAGATCGTGCACATGCATTCTGTTTTCGGTGGCGTAATAACCATAGTCATCGGTTGCCCCGTAGGCCATTCCACCTTGCACGCCACCGCCCGCCATCCACATCGTGAACCCGTGAGGGTTATGGTCGCGTCCGTTGCTGCCTTGCGCGGTCGGGGTTCGCCCAAATTCACCACCCCAGATGACCAAAGTGTCTCGTAGCAAACCCCTGGCTTTGAGGTCACTTAGGAACCCAGCGATGGGGCGATCCACCTCGGCTGCATTTCGCGTGTGCCCTTGGTACAGGTTGCTGTGCTGGTCCCATTGCACTTCGCTATCACTGTGCGTGACTTGGACGAACCGCACGCCTCGTTCGAGGAATCGGCGGGCGATCAAGCATTGTCGGCCGAAATCCTCCGTGACAGGATTGTCAATTCCATACATTCGTTGGGTGACCGCGGTTTCATTAGCAAGGTCTTGGATTTCCGGCATGGACGCCTGCATGCGGTAAGCCAACTCATACGACTGCAATCGCCCGTCCAAGGTTTGATCACCATCCATCTCTTGCAGGTGATCCGTATTCATGGCGGAGATCAGATCGAGTTGTTGCCGTTGTGTTTCCGTGTCAATTCGTCGGTTGCGGATATGCTTGACTTGGACTGAACTCGACGGCATCGAGGCATTGCCGATCGGTGTACCTTGGCAATAGGCGGGTAAGAAAGCGGCACCCCAATTGTTCACACCGCCATGTGCCAGCGTCGGGCAGATGGTGACAAAAGCCGGTAGGTTTTCGTTTTCGGTGCCAAGTCCGTAGGTCACCCATGAGCCGAGGCTCGGCCGGACAAATTGGTCGCTGCCGGTGTGGAGTTTCAGCAATGCACCACCGTGGGCCGGATTGGTGCCGTGGACCGATCTCAAAATGCATAGATCGTCAATGTGCTTCGCGACTTCCGGAAAGAGCTCACTCACCGGTAGTCCGCTTTCGCCGTGTTGACTAAACCGCCATGGTGATTTCAGAAGGTTTCCCTGCTTGGCAAACGTCACTCGCGGCAAGTCAAAGGGGAGTGGCTTGCCATGGTCACGATCCAGCATCGGTTTGGGATCGAACGTATCGACGTGCGAGGGTCCCCCCTTCATGAACAGAAAGACAACTCGTTTACAGCGTGCGGGAAGATGCGGGGTTTTTGCTGAGAGTGAGTTAGCCTGGATTGTTGATGCGGTTTCCTCATCAGAAGCATTCGTGCCCTCAGCCTGGGCTTGCTGATTCAGCATTGCTGAAAAAGCGAGATGCCCAAATCCAACCGCAGTGGTTTTGAGCAATCGCCTGCGACTGGGAATGGATGGAGAAGACATGGGCACGATCAGTGGAAAAGATTTGGAAACGTTATTTGATATAGATGAACTCGTTGCTAGCCAACAAACTTTGGCAAAACAACGCCCATGCGCGATGCACCGCAGCGTGATCAACCGTTGCTGCATTTAACCGTCCGGTTTCACACCAGCGATCAATGAAAGACAACGCGCGGCGTGTCTCTGCTTCGTTCGGAATTCGTCCGAGTGTTTGTACGTAAGCGGATTCGATTCGCGATGCATCACTTGATGAGGTATTCAATAAGCGACTAGCGAATCGTTCTGCGGCATCGATCACGAGGTCCGAATTCATCATCCACAAAGCTTGTGGAGCGACGACAGTGGCGCTCCGGTCACCCGTGGGCATGGTTGGGTCTGGGAAATCATACTGTGCAAAGAAGGTGTAGAGGTTATTGCGAATGACCGGCAGGTAGATCGCGCGTCGAACACTGTCGTATTTCGTGTGGTCGACCGACGTGTGATTGAAGACGAACTGGCGATTGCGAAGGGGAACCGTTTTGCCGCCGATGGATTCGTCTAGTTGGCCAGAAACAGCAAGGATGGAGTCTCGGATCGCTTCCGGTTGCAGTCGCTCGTTACGGAATTTCCACCAGAGCCGATTGTCAGGGTCTACCGCCATCGCTGGCTGTGGTTCGGTATGGCGACTTGCCATTTGGTACGTGCTGGAGGAGAGGATCAGGCGATGGATTTCTTTGGTTGACCAACCTGAGGCGATGAAATAACGGGCTAGCCAGTCCAGCAGGTCGGGATGGGAAGGGCGATCGCCAAGCACCCCAAAGTTTTCGGTGGTTCGCACGATCCCTTCGCCAAAGTGCCATCGCCACAAACGATTCGCGTAAACGCGCGCGGTCAACGGGTGACGGGTATCGGCAATCCAGTGGGCCAATTCTAATCGTCCGCTCTGGTGCGTGGGGAAAATGGGTGGCACCGAACTGAATCGCATCACTTCGGGAAACGCGCGCGCGATTGGTTTCCCCAAATTCAGATGACTACCACGAATGTGAATCGCCAGTTGGTCAACAATCGCTTGATCGGATACTCCCATCGCTGCGGTTAAGTCATCTGCACGGCTTTCGAATCTCCGAGCCTCTTCCATGAGGCGATCATATTCTGCCAGTGTTTCAGCATCGAACGCGTATTCCGCTTTGGCCGGGACCGCCAGCAAGCCAATGTTGTTTTCAACGATTATTCGCACCGATTCGAGTTCCGGATCGTCCAATCGCTTGGCGGTTGCATTGTTCTGTCGCTGTTCCGAGAAGCGTTTCAGGATCGGGCGATAGTGCTGTTCGATCGCAGTTTGCGCTTCCGCCGGTGTTGTTGCTTCTCGAAGTGATTGATGCCAATGAGCAAAGAATGGTTCGTTGGGATGGTGTTGCAGGTAAAGGCGGCACTGGTGCAAGACGCGGGGGTGCAGTTTCAGTGGTTCTGCGATTTCCGCGATTTCATTTAGCGAGGCGTTGAGATCAAACGCGGCGGCAGCAACCAAATATTCAGTCGCCAGCGAGCGAGTTCGTTGACGCAATTTCGAAATCGCTTGATTCTTGAAACTTGTGGCGGCGCTTTTCCGCTGCGAAATTAGTTGGTCAACGTTCGCGATAGCATCGCGTTCGCGCTGGTCTGCAAAGACATGTTCATGCCAATGCTTGATTGCACCGGTACGCGAGTCTGCAAAGGTCCGTGTGCTTTTAAAGATCGCAGCCAAAGCGTAGTAGTCAGTTTGCTTGATCGGGTCAAACTTGTGATCGTGACAACGAACACACCCTAGCGTCATTCCGAGGAAGGCTTTGCCGGTGACGTCTATCTGTTCGTCGATCGTGTCCATTTCCAGTTTTTCGCGGTCAGGCTCGGCGAGCACTTTTGCGCCAAGCACCAAAAAGCCAGTTGCAATTTTGGTTTCGGTCGTGGCATCGGGCAGTAGATCACCAGCAATCTGTTCTATCAAAAAGCGGTCAAATGGTTTGTCTTGGTTGAACGCTTCGACCACATAATCTCGGTATCGCCAAGCGTTGCCGAACGCCAGATTTTCATCCAGTCCGTTTGAATCGGCATACCGGGCAACATCAAGCCAGTGACGCCCCCAGCGAACGCCATACCGGGGAGAGGCCAACAGACGCTCGATGACACGGTCGATTGCGTGGGGAGATGTGTCGGCGACAAACTCATCGATTTGCTGTTCCGTGGGTGGCAGGCCGATCAAGTCATAGGTCATCCGACGAATTAAGGTGCGGCGATCCGCGGGGCCAGCTGGACTCAGGCCCGCGTTTTCCAAGTCAGACAGAATGAACGCATCAATCGGGGTTTGTACCCAATTAGAATCTGATACTGACGGTGGTTCAGGGTTGCGAATGGGCTGCAACGACCAAAATTCCTTGCCAGCCTCGATGCTCATGCCCGGCGATGTTTCGATCGTGCCCTTGCCATTAAGTAAGTCAGCATCGCGCGGATCGGGTGCACCTTTGAGTATCCACTTCCGCAAGGTAGCGATCTGGTGGTTCGCTAATTTGTTGCGAGGTGGCATTTGTAGATCGCGATCATCGTAGCCGACCGCTGCCATCAGTCGGCTCGCGTCAGGGTCTCCAGGAACGATGGCTGGCCCTGATTCGCCACCCGCCATCCATGCCGCTCGTGAATCAAGACGCAATCCGCCATTGACCTCATCCGCCTGATGACAGGATTGGCAGTGCTGAACAAGGATCGGTCGGACTGACTTTTCGAAGAATTCTTGATCTGCGGCCGAAATGTCGGCGGTCGCAGTGGAGATACCTGCGAACAGGTACAGGAGGGTCAGGTAGGTGGTGAGGCGGGACATCCCAATATTCTACTCATTCACGCGGCCCCGTTTGAGTCGAAACTTCGGCATCACGGAGGCGTTGGCAGATAGGCTGCTGGGTTCCAAACTCTGATGAATTGGCGTGCTGGGGAATTGAATAAAATGCATCCGCTGGTCAGCCGGGTTGTCCAGGCATCGATGCCGCTAACACTTTAGTGATCTGCACGCCGAAATCGATGCTGACGGCTCGCGATTCGCGTAGATCGGCTCCGTACACTTGGTTTTGGACCCTCTCTTCAACGTCTCTTTGATTCTTCGACATGAAACGTACCGAAAAATCGCCCAGGATCGAGCAGGCATCGGCCTCTAGCGGGACGGCCAGATTCCGATCAGGTGTTGGGGATCTGGGGCTATTGGCTCGTTGCGCACGATGGGGATTGGGAAAACGTGCGACAGTCTTTTTCATTCGTTCGGCTTCATTGCACACTTGACTCGCACCAAATCCTCAGTAGCTTTGTGTTGCAAAGTGTGTGTCTGGTCGAGAACAACTGATCGTCGGTCATTCTTCTGGCCAAAATACTAATCCACCGATGCTCAACCATTTCACCGGATCTCAATCCATGCAAAGACCTTCCCGATTTTTAGTGCTTGGCCTATTGGCGACCCTTTTTGTGCCCGAACTGGGGTTTGCGCAGAATGCCATCAAGCGGGTGGGCAGCGATTATTTGCCCACCGATGCAGTTGCGACGGCTGTACTGAACGTAAGTGAGGCGATGGCCAGCCCGGCGGTCGAGTTGTATCCGACGGAGGTGGTGGATGCTTGGTGCAAGCAGAACGTCGGAATTCTGGCGAGTGACATTGAACAAATCAAAGTGGTAATCGGCCCACCAGAATCAGCAATGGTCGGCGTAATCTTTGACTTGCGAACTGACTTGGATGTTGGTTTGTTGAATCCACAATGGGTTGATACCGAGCAGCCGATGGACTTGGATGGGAATTCTGTCTACGAGCTGGCGGCAGTACCTGGGGTCGTGATGCACGTGAAGGATCCCCGAACCATTCTTGTGGCTTCAGAGAATTACCTTCCCGGCATGCTTTCCACCGTGGGGGCTGAACCATCCGGACCACTGGCCAAAATGGCTGCTGCAGTGCCGCACACCGCTGTGATGACAGGCGTCATCGGGGTTGAGCAGTTGCGTCCGATGCTCAATGGAATGATCCAATCCCAGGCAGAAGAGATTCCACCGCCATTGGCCGAGTTCACCAGGATTCCGAATTTGATCGACGCCATCATGTTTCGTGCTGATCCAGAGACACCTGAAGGACAGTTTGCAATGGTGATGTTGGCTGGCGATGAATCGAAGGCGGACGAATGTCTTGGGATTATCAAAAACGGACTGCGATTGGGGCAGCAACTCTTTCTGTCCGAGATGGATCAGAATGCTGGCCAGGACGACGCGGTTGCTCAGGCAAGCAGTCAATACATGCAACGCATGAGTGATCATTATGTGGAGATGCTGACACCGAAACAGAATGGGCGTCGGTTGACGATGACAGTGAAAGCATCGCCGGGGATGGCAGCGACAGGCATGCTGGCAGCCGTGATGCTGCCGGCTGTTAATTCAGCTCGAGCGGCAGCCCAACGAATGAGTTCGGTCAACAACATGAGGCAGATTGCTCTTGCCATGCACAATTACAACGATGTGCACGGCAAATTTCCAACCGACATCAAGAGTGCGGACGGGACGCCGCTGCTGAGTTGGCGTGTCGCTATCTTGCCCTACTTGGAAGAGCAAGTCTTATACGACCAGTTTAAATTGGATGAGCCTTGGGACAGTCCGAATAACTTACCGTTGATGACTCGTGTGCCAGCGTTTCTGCAGCATCCAGAAATCGAATCCGCTGCCGGAACGACGGTTTACCAACGGCCTCGCGGGGAAGGTTTCATGCATGGCGACGAACCGCTCACGTTTCGTAATGTCCTCGATGGCACGTCAAATACAATTATGGGCGTTGAAACCGTCGGGGCTGATGCCGTTGAATGGACGAAGCCGGCCGACATTCAATTGGATGTTGATAATCCGGTTGAAGTCTTGGATCGTGGGACGCGGCGAGGATTCAATGTCATGATGGGTGATGGTTCCGTGCGATTCCTTTCAACGCTCATCGATCCTGAAGTTTTCAAAGCCCTGCTAACCCGGGCTGGAGGCGAAGTCATCAATCAGGCTGAACTTCGGTAGTCACGCGAAGTGATCGCTTGATTGCGAAGTCTATTCTTACGACGGGCTTTGACCTGTCGTGATCGAAAGCTGAACTTGTAAATTATTCTCGCTCGATTGTTTGAGCGAGAATTTTTTTGATCGGCGATGGATCGTCGTCAGAATTGGGTTAGCTGCGTCCCTGGCACGTGAGCGTTGATGCGCCTGTCGGAAGATTGACGCACACGATGGCATCCTCCCCATCCGCGTACCATGTTCCCGAGTCGAGGGTGCGGAGATCTGTGACTGGCGTTAACGGTTGATCGCCAAACCGGATCGGGCCAGTGACTTGCGGGATTCGCAAGGTGAAAAGTTCGCTTCGGTAGGGTGCCTGCATCTGCACGGTATTGCCGATTCGTGTCATCTTGGTCAGTTGTTTGGCAGTCCAGTAACGACCGATCTCACTCATCTTCATCCACAGCGTTTGATCACCGAATCGATCTGCGATGGAAGTAACGATTCGCTGAAAGGATTGAAAACCATCTTCCGTGCCATTGCTGTAGATACCGGGCCAGTGACACAGCATGATGGCTGGTTGTCGCCGCTCGATTAATTCAATCATCCGTCCACTCGACGCCGCTCGATTGGCGTATCGGTCAGGTTCTGATTTGCGATCACCCTGCCAACCGCCGAACCAGTCACCTGTTCCGGCCGGGACGTTAACGGTGCATCGCACCGCAGCGGTACCTTCGTCTCTCAAATGTTCCAGTACCGGTTCAGTGCTTTCGTCGCCATTGCGTACATATTTGAAGTAATGCGGTAGATCGACGTTTGGATAAACGTCCCGGACTGCTTGGTCCACCGCCAAGGACAATTCACTTTTGACTAGATTTCCAAATCCACCGGGGGTTGTGATGCCCTCACAAGGCAGGTCGCAATGTTCAAGGATTCGTAAAGCGTAGGCCAAGTAAGCAGCCAATTCATCAACGCTCTTTTTCTCTTGGGGGTAGGAGTTTTCCATCGTTCCAGAGTTGATGGCTTCAAGTGGTCGACCTGTTTTAAGGTCGATCACTCGTGTGTGCGTGATCATCTCGGGGTGGATGTCCCAGTTGGGAAGCATCAGTTCACGCACCAGTTTCAAGCTGTCCTGCAGGTCACGCCGGGACCAGCCGGGTAATTCGCGATCGAGCCAGCCGACGCAGGCTGGGTTGGGGACGATACTGTATTTTCCCTTCACGGAATGCTCGGCGCACCATTGGCCGAATGAACGGACGAAAGAATCGGGGATTTCTCGTGGCCACGTTCGCCAGGGTTTCTTGTATTCCTTTCGTTCTGGCAACGCTTCGGCAAACTGCGGTGTGCAAAAGTGCCCCATGTTAACCAGGCAGGTTGAATCATCGATCACGAAGGAAAGTGGAACACGGTTGCGCGGCAGCAGCACTTCGGGTTGTGTTTCTGCCGTTTGGCCCCACAGGGAACACGCCGTTGTTGCGCCCATCCAGCCGATGGTCGAGGCGAGAAACTGTCTTCGATCATTCATCTGTTGGTTCCTGGGGGGATTGAGGTTGATCGTCAATCAACATTCGCATCGGGGGCGATTCAAGATCGTCAAACTGACCGTTGCGGATCGCGCGTACGCATGCCCAAAGCGCCGTTGCGCCCAACGCGATTGCAATCGGTAGTGCGACATACATCACGCTCATCAGGATTCTCTCAGGTGAGTTGCTTTGCCTGGTATGGTGTGCTTCGCCTTGCTTGGTTCCCCGTTGGTTGGACTAGCAAGTGTCAGGCCTAGCACAGTCAGACTGCTGGCGGGCATGAGTGCTGCGGCAACCAGCGGGGTAATCCAGCCGGCCATCGCCAAGCCGACGGCAACTATGTTATAGCTAATCGAGATACCAAAGTTGCGGCGGATCGTTTGCCTTGCTTGCCTGGCACCAACGACCAACGACTGAACGCCAGTTAGCGATCCGCCATCAATCACGATCGGTGCGGCGGCCAGCGAGGCGCTGGCACCACCACGTACTGCCACCCCAACATCGGCCGCGGCCAAAGCGGCTGCATCGTTGACTCCGTCTCCCACCATGATCACTGGGAGTTTGCCCGCGGCCGCTTGCACGAATGCCAGTTTTTCATTCGGCAGCAATCCACCGCGAGCTGATTCTTCGCTTAATCCCAACTTGCTCGCCACCTGGGATACCGTTGGCTGGTGATCACCGGAAAGAATCTCGATCTGCCAACCCTCGTTGATAAACCATTGAATCACATCGCTGGCCTCGTCGCGGAGCGGATCTGAAACGCCGAATACTCCCCTGCACTGCTGCTCTTTCATCAGCACGACCGGACTACTGCCAGCAGCAATGACAGATTCGATCGCTGATTTCCAACGGTCATCGAGACACTCCTCGCCACTTGGTTGAGGGGTGTGATTGTGATTGTGATTGTCGAAATCTGGCGTGCCGAGTAACTGCACGCTTCCGAGTCTGTAATGCTGACCTTGGAATTCGCCTTCGACACCACGACCGACTTGCTGGTTAACTTTGCTGGCTGGCGGTAGTGAATCGAGATCAACGCTGAGTTCCGCCTCGACAAATCGAGTGAGTGCGTGCGCGATTGGGTGGCGAATCCCAGCTTCGATTTTTCCGACTGCTGGCAGATGTTCATTGTCGCCGATCCAATGAGAGACTTGCATGCGACCCTTGGTCAGGGTGCCAGTCTTGTCCAGAAACAAGATCCCCGGCCGCGACAAGCGTTCCAGGCAATCGCCGGATCGGACCAAGACTTGGCGCTTTGCCAATCGTCCGATCGACACTGCGATCGCCAGCGGGGTGGCCAACGCCAAAGCGCAAGGGCAAGCCACGATTAAAAGCGCGACCACGTTGCCCATCATTTGCGAGCGGTCAATTAAGAACCAAGCGATCGCGGTAGCCAATGACAACAACAAAACCACAACAACAAACCAAGCGCCAATGCGATTGGCAAGTTGAATGATTGGTGTTCGTGTTGCTGCTGCGTCGGCGACGGCGCGTTGTAAATTGGCTAAACGCGTCTCGTCACCCCGGGCAGTAACTTGAATGTGCAGATCAGCTTGCAGATTCTCAGTACCAGCCTCGACCGCATTTCCGACCACAGCTTGCACCGGGCAACTCTCGCCGGTCATCAGCGATCGATCAACCATTGATTTCCCTGAGATGATGGTGCCATCAACCGGAATGCTTTCACCAGGACGTACGATGATGTGATCGTCGAGTGCCAGCGTTTCGGCAGCAACACGCGCGGTTGATCCGTCTGGGTTCAACCGTGTTGCAACGGTAGGCGAAAGCCGCATCAAAGTCGCCACCGCTTCGCCCGCGCGACGCTGCTGACGCAATTGCAACCAGCGACCTGTCAAGAGAAAGAAAACCAGGCAGGCAATCGAATCAAAGTAGACATCCGCGTCCCGGTCGATCAGCGCGTAGATACTTGCCAGCATGCCCGCCATCAATCCGATGGCAACCGGCAGATCCATGTGCGGTGTTCGTGTTTGCACCGAGGCGATGGCACTGCGAAAAAAAATCCGTCCCGGAAAAATCACGGCAGCGACGCCCAAGCCGACTCCTGCGATTCGCAAGAATTGTTGGTGGTTTGCCGCCATTCCCGTGAATTGCCCGGCGTATAACGCGATTGCAATCCACATTGCGTTGGCAGCGCAGAATCCAGCCAACGCGAGATCGACCAAAAGTTGTTGTGATGCTTCGTCCTTGCTGTCGTCTTCGCTGTCGGCTAAAGGTTCGACGGAGTAGCCGACTCGATGCAGCCAGCGGCCGATTTCGGACAACCGGATTGTGGTGGGATCAAAAGTTAGTTCAACCGTGCGTTGATGCATGTTGACTTGGGATGAGTGCCACCCGGCGATCCGCTCTGGCGCACGTTCAATCAACCACAGGCAGGCGGCACAGTGAATCCCGGAGATAGCGAGTGTCGATCGTAGCAGCGGCGTGCGCGAATCAGTCTCGACCGCCAAAGGCGCCGAACGACCAAGTAGACGAGGATCGTCCAGGTCATCCCAGTTTCTGGTTGCTTCCTCGTCGATCTCTTCGCCGGGTGAATCTCGCAGTTGGTAGTATTCTTCTAGTCCCCACGTGCGGATCAGTTCCCACGCGCCCCGGCAGCCATGACAACAGAACGATTCCGTTTGGCCGGCCCGCGGGCGCGGCGCAGGCAATCCGCAATGTGCGCAGGGCACCCCGTTAGGAGCGTTTGGCGGGATCGTTGCGGTGGACATCAGGACGAGTTAGGACAGGCGAGCTGAGCTCGCAGGTAATTAAGGTTCGCAGCAAGGAAGTTTTTGGTCGGATACGCGCATGATATCGAAGCTGCCGGACGTCGGCTCGAGCAGTGGCGGGACCACCGACGAAAGGTCTGCCGAAGCTCGACCGGTGGCGGTGTAAAGACCGGTGAGAACCATCAAGACACCAGCGAAGATCGGGAGGGCCTTGCGGAATTTTGGAACCAGCGAGCGAGCTCCCATCGCCAATCCGGTCAGCGCCGGCAAACTTCCTACCCAGAACGCCGCCATTGTGGCGACGGAGAGGAGAACATCACCTGTGCCGGCAGCCAGCAAAACGAAAAGGTACAACCATCCGCAAGGCAACATCGTCGTTAGCAAACCGCCCAGGTAACCACGGCCAAATTCGCCACGATTGGAAATCATTGGTCGAGCCGCCGCGATCAAGCCAGCGATTCGTGATGGGCCCGTGATCGAGGCTACGCGTTCTGATACAGGCCGCCACTGCATCAATAGTTTTCCGAGACCCCACGTGATGAGAATGACACCGGCAAGTTTTGCAGCCATCAATTGAAGGCCGGCAAGTTGTCCGCCGATTGAAATCGTCGTTCCGATCACTCCTGCCGCCAAGCCAGCGGATAAATACGTGGTCAACCGTCCCAGGTGGTAACCCGATATCGTTCGCGTGTTGCGGCCTCCGGCAGTTGCCCACAGAGCAAAGGGGCCGCACATTCCCACGCAGTGCAAACTTCCAAGCAAACTTGCGGCTGCCACCGCTGCCAGCAATGTCAGCATGTTACTTCGCCTCCGACGCAAGAACGTTGGTGATCTTCAGCGTTGCGGTTTGCGTGAAACGGTTGCCGTCAAAATCGGTGACATCGATTGTTACATCCCACAGCCCATTGGCGTCGAAGCAGTCTTCCAATCGCATCGTCGTTAAAGGGCCGGTGGGAATTGGGAGTTCTTGAACACTGTTTGCTCGGGTGTGCTGGAACCAGCGAAGCGTACCTTGCTTGGCTTTGATGATTTCACCTCGGTCATCCTTTAGCGTCGCGATCAAGCCAGCGTACCCGTGGCCTTCGGAAATCGGTAATGTTTCCATCGCACATTTCCAGTCCAGGCGATCGGACGCGCGTTTTACCGCCATTTCTTCATCCCAGTGAAGCGCCTTTTCGTGGTAATCCGGAACGACAGCTACCGATTCATCACCAGTGGCCAGTACGATCGCGAAGATCCCGCCGGCAACTTGTAAGCCAAGTAACCCGACAATTAGCGAGCCCCATTTCCAGGCGGCCCGCCGATTCGCAGTTTGAAGGTCTGGCTGATTCACAAACGTGGCCCCATGATGCTCATTTTTAATTCTCGTTGATTTCCGATGTCGTCCAAGATCCGTAAGACACCATTTTCTCGACCATCGGAGCCGATTTCGGTTGCCGTGATTTCGACCACGATCGGGATCCTTTGCTCATCATTGCCCTCCACGCGAAGTGGTTCGTCGCCCATGCCCAGCAGGGTCGCTCCTGAAGGTTCAGAGATGGCGATTGTGTATTCGCGTGGTTCATCGGTGCGATTGGTCAAACGCAAGGAAAAGTTGTTGGTGATGACACCGGGAGAAATTTGTTGAAATGGATTGCCGCGTCCGCGGGCGATCTGTGCATCGAATGCAAACTTGGTTGTTAATACGATCAGGAAAGCGACGGCGACTGCCACCAACAGCATCGGGTAGGCGACGGTGCGCAATCGCAGCATGCGATGTTGCTTTCCGCCCAAAGCGTCCTGCGAACTGTAGCGGACGAGTCCTCGGGGTTTCCCGACGCGATCCATCACGTTGTTGCACGCATCAATACATTGGGTGCAATTGACGCATTCCAACTGCAGTCCGTTTCGGATGTCGATTCCGGTGGGGCAGACAACGACACATTGGTTGCAGTCGACGCAATCACCTGCCGCGTCAGCCTCGCTGCGTTTACCCTTACGTCTCGGTTCGCCGCGATTTGCGTCGTAGGCGACAATTAAACTTTGGCGGTCCAGCATGACTGACTGGAAGCGTCCGTAGGGACAAGCGATCAAACAGAGTTGTTCACGAAAGAACAAGAAGTCAAACAGCATCAGCCCAGTGGTCGCACCCATTACCAGAAACGAAGTGGGGTGCTCCAGCGGACTGCGGCGGACCCATTGCGCCAATTGTTCGGTACCGACAAAGTAGGCCAGGAAAGTATGTGCCAGCAGGCCGCAAAGGACTAAGTAGATCATGAAACGGGCGACTGCCCGCCAACCGGTAATCTTTTGCTTTGGCTTGCCTCCCTTGCCCGCCGTGCCTTGGAAGAGGCGATCGATGGGGCGGAACAGGAATTCCATGTAGACCGTTTGAGGGCAAGCCCAGCCGCACCAAACTCGTCCCACCATCGCGGTCGCCAAGACGATCGTCAGAAAGACGCCCAGCATCAACAAGGTCAGCAGCAGCGTATCGGTCGGCAGAAACGTGTGTCCGAAAAAGACGAATTTACGGCTAGTGATATCGAGCAAAATTAGCGGTTTGCCACTCCAGCGAAGGTGGGGCAACGCGACAAAGAAGACGATGAGGAAATAGGCTAACAGTCGTCGCCGATACCACAGTTTTCCTTTCGACAAACGAGGGTACAACCAGCGACGCGATCCATCTGCCTTGAGAGTGCTGAGAACTTGCTCGGGAGCGTCCAGCAGTTGTTCGGCATGGTCGGGGGGCTCGGTCGTATTTGCCGTCTCGTCGTTGGGCTGCATCATACTGGCGCGTTCTCCGAACGCTTGATCCTATTCTCCGGCCGATTCGCTGTTACTGGTCTCTGTGTCTAACGCTGCTGCCGTTGCTTCACCATTCGCTTCAGGTGCGTCCGCCGTTTTGCTTTCTTCTTCGGCAGGTGGACCAGGCCACGGTGGGATGGACCGTCCTTCAGGTTCTTTCGGTTCGGTGGAGGGTGTGGTCCCACGCAGACTGGCGACGTAACTCGATACCAGCACAATTTCTGGTGTCGATAAACGGTTTTTCCATGCTGGCATGGCACCTGCATTCGCACCGTTTTGCAGCACCTTTAGGATGTCCCCGATATCTCTGATGTTTTTGTAGGCTTCATCGGTCAAGTTCGGGCCGATCACTCCGCCACCATCTTTTCCATGGCACGAAACGCAATGTGTTTTGAAAACCGCTTTCCCCGATTTGAGCCAGTCCGGCTCATAGGTGTACTTGATCACGGCGGCTCGGTCCGCCTTCAAATCTCCCAGTTCATCGAACTGCAACTTCAGGTTGGCAGCCAAGTTTCGCTCGTAACGATCGCTCACGGATCGGCCTTCGGCGCCGTTGTGGTAGAAGAAGAAATAGGGCGGGCCAAATAGGATCGAAGCGATGAACAACCATTTCCACCATCCTGGCAAGGGATTGTCGTACTCTTGGATGCCGTCGTAATCGTGGCCGGTCAGCGGGTTATCAGGTGCGCCGTCGGGCGCTGTGTTGGGTTGATTCACAGGTTCATTCATGGCGTGGATCCTGCACTTTATCCGACAGGGGAATCGAGGCGAACTTGTTGGTCGCGTTGGGTGACAAGCGGAATGTGGAGAACAACATCAAACCGAAAGCGAACAAGAACAACAACAAGGCTGCTTCGGCGCAATCGCTGTAGTCAATCGCTCGGAGAACGTCTTTCAACATTGATTTACTCGGCGTCGGGAGTGGTGGATTCGGATGGAGCAGCATCGATTTCGGTAGCATCGATTTCGGCAGCGGCTGCCAGTTCTTCGGCCGTTGGTTCAGGTGGCGCGAAAATATCGGTTCCCAAACGCTGGATATAGGCAATCAAGGCGACGGCTTGAGAATCGAACGTCATCACATCACCTCTGCGGATTGTCCCGCCCTGTGAGACGATGTCGGCAGCAACCTGCTCGGCTTGTTGTTTGGCCATCTCGACGGCCTCTTTTAATTCACGGTCGTAGGGTGCCCCCAGCATGTGGGCAGCGTGGACACGATCGGGGATTCGCTTGAAGTTGATTTTGGTATCGAGTAGATGCGCATAGGACGGCATGACCGAATCCTCATTTAGCCGCTGCGGATCGTCAAAGTGTTCCCAATGCCAAATGCTGCTTTGCTTGCCACCCTCGCGGGCCAGGTCAGGACCAATGCGGCGACTCCCCCACTGGAACGGATGGTCGTAGATGAATTCACCCGGTTTGCTGTATTCGCCATACCGCTTGGTTTCTGCGACCATCGGTCGAACCATCTGCGAGTGGCAGTTGTAACAGCCCTCTGAGACATAGATATCGCGGCCGGCGAGCTCCAAGGGAGTATAAGGTTTGACCGTGGCAATGGTCGGGACATTGCTGCGAATCAAAAACGTCGGCACGATTTCGAACAGGCTGGCGATGACAACGGCCAGAGTGGTTAACAGGGTGAAGCGAACTGGAAGTCGTTCCCAACGCCGATGCCAATTCATTCTGGACCACACGTCCAAACGCTTCGCGGCATTCAGTACCGGGACGGGTTCCAAATCGCTGACCTCTGTCAATGTCTCAGCAGGGGCTTTCTTGCTCAGTCTTGCGGCTTGGTAAATCGGCACTTCGTAGGTTGCTGGTCGCATCTTCCAGGTCATCACGTAGTTGACGACCATCAACAGAATGCCAAGGACGAACAACGCACCACCGACAATTCGCAGATACCACATCGGCATGATTTTCGCGATCACATCGATAAACTCGGGATTCTGAAGATTCCCTGAGCTGTCCATCGCGCGCCACATCAAGCCTTGCGTTAAGCCGGCAGCGTAAATGGGGATGATGTAGAGCAGGATACCGATGGTCCCGATCCAAAAGTGCAGCGATGCAAGTTTTTCACTCCAAAGTTTGGTTTGGAAAATTCTTGGCATCAACCAATAGATCATCCCGAACGTCATCATGCCGTTCCAGCCTAGTGCGCCGGAGTGAACGTGAGCGATGGTCCAGTCGGTGTAGTGACTCAAGCCGTTGACACTCTTGATGCTCAACATCGGGCCTTCAAACGTCGCCATGCCATAAAAGGTCACCCCCACGACGAAGAATTTCAAAACTGGATCGACCGTGACTTTATGCCAGGCACCACGCAGTGTGAGCAGCCCATTGATCATTCCACCCCACGAGGGCATCCACAGCATCAAGCTAAACAACATGCCCAGTGACGAAGCCCACTCTGGCAGAGCGGTGTAATGCAAATGGTGAGGGCCGGCCCAGATGTAAATGAAGACCAATGACCAAAAGTGAATGATCGAAAGCTTGTAGCTGAACACAGGGCGATTGGCAGCCTTTGGCAAGAAGTAATACATCATGCCAAGAAACGGTGTCGTCAAAAAGAAAGCCACCGCGTTGTGTCCGTACCACCACTGCATAAATGCATCTTGGACACCCGCGTAAATTGGATAACTCTTGCCCCACCCGATCGGCCAGACCAAGTTGTTGAAGACGTGCAGAACCGTAACCGTGACGATCGTCGCAATATAAAACCATAACGCCACATACATGTGACGTTCGCGTCGCTTGATCAGCGTCATCATAAAGTTGACACCAAAGAAACCCAGCCAAACAACAGCGATCGCTAAGTCGATTGGCCACTCCAGTTCGGCATATTCCTTGCTTTGTGTAATCCCAAGTGGCAAGGTCACGGCCGCTGCGACAATGATGAGTTGCCAGCCCCAGAAATGAAGCCGGCTCAACGCGTCACTCCACATCCTCGCTTTGCAAAGACGTTGGGTGCTGTAATAAACAGCGCAAAAGATCGCATTGCCCGCGAACGCGAAAATCGCCGCATTGGTGTGCAAGGGGCGAAGTCGCCCGAATGAGAAGTAAGGAAACGTCTCAAACATCTTCGGCAAAACAAGGATGACCGCGACCAGCAGTCCCACAGCTGTGCCGACGACGCCCCAGAATAAAGTCGCGGTTGCGAACTTGCGGACAATGTCGTCGTCGTATGAAAAGGACTCAATCTGGCTGCCCGTCATCGACGGATCAATGTCGGAAGTCTCGGCAATAGCCACCCTGGGTTCCTGCGGGGTGCGAGTCAAAAGCGGATGTCAGTCCAGTGTTTCAACGTCAAGCGTGAAAGATGAATGGACTAGAGGTCCGGAGAGTATAACAATCATGATGCCAATCCAGCACCGATTAATGCGACAGTGTGTCGCGGATCCCGATTCCCCGCAAATGTAAAGAAAAAAATTCTCAGCGGCCATCTCAACCGCCCAAATCAACATTGGGCGTGCGTTGCATGAACGCCAGCGATACAAGGTTTGGCACGCTGACGCACGCTTTTGTGTGCTACCGCACAGTGCCATGCAGGCCGCAATTCGTGGGGGCCGAAGCTGTCCCGCGTCGGCTGAATTCTAGCGTTTGAAGGCGAGGGCGATGATCTGGCTCATCGAGCGGACTGCTTCCCGCAGCGTTAGTTTGCTCTCTCCCACTTGCCGGTCGGTAAATGTGATTGGAACCTCTGCAAATTTCGATCCGCTTCGTCGGAGGATCACCAGCAGCTCCTCCAGTACGGCGTAACCGTCGATGCGAACATTGGACATGCCGATTCGTTCTAACGCGGCGACCCGATAGCATCGCATCGATCCACTGCAATCTTTGACCGGTAGCCGCAGGCAGAGTGTTGCAAAGCGGTTGACCATGCCGCTCATGAATTTGCGGTGCAAGGGCCAACCGACAATCTTGCCTCCGGCAACATAACGAGATCCGATGACGACATCGATTTCCGGTGATTCGGTCGCTCGCTCGATGAGTTGCGGGATTTGGGCTGGGTCGTGACTGAAGTCGGCGTCTAGATTGACAAACAAGGTGAACTGGTCCTCGACCGCCGATTGCATCGCGTGGCGGATCGCACTGCCGAGTCCTCGTTCATTACGCCGAACGACGATCTGCAGTAACGGGTCTTGGTGCATCAGGCCGGACACCGATTCTGCGGTGCCATCAGGCGAATTGTCATCGACGACCAGGATCTTGGCGGCTGGAACTGCAGCTCGCAATTGCGTAACAAGTGGTGCGATGTTGTCCGCTTCATTGAGCGTGCAAACAGCGATCATCACGCTGGTGGAAGCAGCAACGTCGGGCATGGACTGCGGGCAGGT
>JARGNK010000004.1:31890-67917 GCA_029213145.1 Rubripirellula sp.
CAGCGATCATCACGCTGGTGGAAGCAGCAACGTCGGGCATGGACTGCGGGCAGGTCAGGAGGAGGGTCGAATAAATCGGGAGCGATAGAGCAAACTACGTTGGATTCGCGACGATTTGTTTCAGCTTGCGATGGACTGCCAAAGTCGCAGCGGTGGGCCTATTGCCAGCGGTGGGCCTATTGCCAGCGGTGGGTGGGGCGATCGAGGATTTCTCGCAGCAGGATTGCCTGCCGAACTCCCCCGGGACTCCGTAGGGCAGCGAGCAGTTCGATCCCTGCTTGGCTGTTCAATGCTGAGGACGCTGCATCGTTTTTTGTCGAAGACTGGCCCGCGGCGGATCGGGTAGCTGCGGCTTCGGCTTGCTTTTGGGCCGTCTCTGCTTGCTGTCGTTGCGTTCCTGTCTCCCGCCGGTCGTATTGGTTCGTGGAATGATGGTCGACCACCTCGGCGACCAGGACTTCGTCTGTTGCCTGGGTTTCGACCGTCCGCGTGACTCGTTCGGTGCGACTGTTGGAATATTGCGGCCGTTTGCGTGGTGCCGCTGCCGGTTGATTCGCCTGAGCCGCTTTGGCTTGACGGCGTTGCGCGGCACGGCGGAGAAAATCTTCCAGGTCGCCTGACATTGGATCGTCTTTCCAAGCAGAGTGTTACAGGACAACAATGATCGCTATTGCAGCATTGTGATGTGTCCGGAGGGGTTGATTCCGGTAAATCCCAAATCGCTGTCGAGCTTTCGTTCAGTTGGTCACCGAAAAACTGGGGCCCTCGTCGCTATCGAGCGTCCAGCGATTCGGTTGCTTCTTTCGCATTCACTGCCAATGACTTTCGCATCTCAGTGTCAGCGCTGACATTTTGCAATTTGTAGTAATCCATGATTTGCAGTTTGCCGGTTTGGAAGGCTTCGGCCATTGCGCGGGGAACGGCGGCTTGGGCCAAGACGACCGAGGCCCGGCTTTCTTGGATTTTGGCTTGGTTCTCCTGCTCCTCGGCCACCGCTGCGGCCCGCTTGCCTTCCGCTCGGGCGCGTGCGACTTGCGTGTCAGCTTCAGCTTGATCGGCTTGCAATCGCGCACCGATGTTTGCACCGACATCGATATCAGCGATGTCGATCGACACGATTTCGAAAGCGGTTTGTGAATCGAGTCGCTTCGCGAGTACCGCTTTACTTTTAACGTCAGGATTTTCCAGCACAGCTTTGTGGTTTTCAGCTGATCCAATGGCGCTAACGATTCCCTCGCCAACACGTGCGATGATCGTTTCCTCAGTCGCTCCACCGATCAGTTGTTGCAAGTTGGCTCGCACCGTCACCCGTGCTTTTACTTTCAGCTGGATTCCATCTTTGGCGACAGCGTCGAGCGATGGTTTGGCAGAGCCACGTGGCGGGCAATCGATGACTTTTGGGTAGACGCTGGTCTGCACTGATTCCAGCACGTCACGTCCGGCCAAGTCGATCGCGGCGGCTTCTCGAAACGTCAACGAGATGGTCTTTGCTTTCTTCGCTGCAATCTGTGCGCGGATCACCGGCTGGACATTCCCGCCCGCCAGGTAGTGAGCTTCCACCGCTTCACTGGTTAATTCGGGATCATCCAGTCCCGCTTGGGTTGCCATGATCTTGCTGCGAACAATCGACCGGGTGTTGACCTTTCGAAAGGTCATCCCCAGTAGATTCCAGAAAGTGATATTTGCACGGGTTAGCTGGGATTGGATCCACAGGCCGAAGTAGCGTGTGAAAACAAACATCGAGATCAGGATCACACCGAAGACAATCGCAGCGACGACAAGGCCGGCGAGTTGTGTGCCGCCAATTTCACCGTTGTTCGCAAGCACCCAGCCGGAGTCGAGCAGGTCGAGCATCATCATTCCCCTTTGTCGCTACTTTCGACCACCACCGTCGCGGTTGTCTGAACTGTTGTACGCTTGATTGTTTCAGCTGGGTTGTCTTTGTGACAGTTCTTTCGCTCGTCATTCACTCGCAGCCGGAGTTTGGTCGTCGTGCGAAATCGATTCTAGGCTTTCATTGGTTTCGAAGCACGGAGCCCGCGACGTAGGAAGCGGCATGTTCCAACAACTCTCGGCCAATCTTTTTCGACAAGCCACAGCTTTCAGCAGATGTCTGTTTTCAGCAGATGTCTGTTTTTGAAAACTCAGGGCGAGTTCGGCTTACAGCCACGGGCATGTGCCGAAGCCGGATCCGTTTGGTCGTGAGACTCAAACCCGGGCCGTTTAGGGCGGGCCCCGGGGCTTTGATCACTTCCCAATTTTAGCGATTCGCTCGTACGGTGGCGAATTAATTCTTATCGGCCTGTTTTTCTTTTTCAGCACCGGCGGGGGTGTTGTCTTCGTATTTAGCCTCTGGAATGGCGGCCTCTTCTTTCGCGGCGAGGACGCTGTGATAGACGGCAAATTCGCTGTTTTCGTCGCCCGATTTGTTTTCGACTTTTTCGTCGGTCACTTTGGCGACTTCGACGATCTTTTCGATCACTTTCCGTTCGACGATCTGGTTGCGAAGGGCATCCATTTGTCCCTGCTTTTCCAAGCGAGCCCGCACGCGTCGGGCGGGGACATCACTTTGCTGAGCGATCAGATCGATTTCTACCTCATAGTCGGCTTCATCTGCATCAATCGCTTCTTCTTCGGCAATTTGCTCGAGGATGAAGTGCTCACGCAGGGCGGCCTCGGTGGACACTTGCGCGTTTTGTTTCGATGCGTTTACGAACCGGCGAATGTTGTCTTCATCGAAGCCGCTTCGTCGTAGTTCCAGAACCTTCCGTTCCAGTTCTCGGAGCGTTTGCCGTTGGACCAAGGATTCGGGGAGATCAAAATCGGCACCACCGGCGAGCGCCTCCACGACATTGCGTCGCAGGGCTTGTTGTGTTCGGTAGTCTGCTTGGCGTTCGAGTGAGTCTCGCACAAAGCTGCGAAGTTCTTGCTCGTCCTCGAAGTCGCCGAGTTCCTCTAGGAACGAGGGTGTGAGTTCCGGGTTTTCACGTTTGAGGACTTCTACCACGCGGAAGCTGGCATCGATTTCGGTTCCTCGCAACGATTCATCGCTGGCACCATCGGCGATTTTGGCTTTTCCCTTGCGGACCTCGCCCTCTTTGACGCCCTCCATCAATTCGCCGAAGTTTTCGCAGACAGCGTCCGAAAAGCTCAGTCGAGCTTCAAGGGTGACTCCTTCTTCGTCCATCTCCGAGAGCGTTTTGCCGTCTTGTGAAAACTCTCCAGTGATCAGGAGTTTGTCACCCAGCTTCGCTGGTTCATCGGTTGCTTCCATCGAGGCGTAGCGGGATAGCACGCGATCGAGCGACTCGTCGATTTCGGGATCACCGATCTCTTCGACGGGTTTCGTCAGTTCGATGCCTTTCCAGTCCGGTGTCTCGAATTCGGGACGAACTTCGATTTGGAATTGAAATTTAAAATCGCCGCTGTCGGGGATTTTGATCGAGTCGTAGTCGAAGTCCGGTTCACCGATGGCGGAGAAATCTTGATCGTCGGTGACTTGCGAAAGGCTATCCATTAGCAGTGAACCTTTTACCTGGTCACTGACGCGATCTTTGAATTGCTTTTCGACGAGTTTTCGTGGTGCGCGGCCGCTGCGGAAACCTGGGACTTGAGCTTCCGGAACTAGCTCATCGTACGCTTCCCGAAGGTAACGCTGGACTTCGCCCTCAGGAATTGTGACGATCACTTCCCTCAAGCAAGCTTGAGGGCTCTCGACTTTCACATCCAACTGAATCGGTGGCTTTTCCCGTTCTTCCGGCAATCCGGCTTCGGTGGAGGTGGACATCCTTTAGCAAACCCCTAACTTCGGTCTCGAGAGAGAAACAGTACAATCTGGATACTTTAGCGGTACGGGGCGGTCTCTCAAAGGCGTCTGACTGAGGGCAAAAACGCACCAACCCGAGAATGATTGGAATGCGACTTGACTGGGGCCGCAAGCTGAGGTTGGCGAACTTGCCAGTGAAACTGATCTCTCAACGCTTTATCGAGCCAATAGTCCGTTTTTTATGCGGTTTTTCTGTTGGCGATTGGTATCCGCTAGCTCGTTTTTCGCTGCGGGTCTCGCTTGCAAAACCGCTGGTTCAGAAGCCTTCGCCGGCGGATCCCCCCGGCCACAAACCCTTTTTTTTTGGTTTTAAAGTCTCTGCGCTATTAAATTCGGCACACCGGTCGTTATCGATTTCGACTTGTCGGACGCCTGGGCTGTTTCCATTCAGTCTTTGATCGGCGGTGATATCTTCGTTTTTAGGCGGTCGATGTCCCAATGTTCCGCCCGCGATGCCGAGCAAATCGTGGCGTTTGACTCTACAGCGGCTCCAGGGTTGTACCTCGATCGTTGTCGCGTACTGATGCGCGTCATGCCTCGGGTTCATAGCACCTAAGGATTGGGGTTGGGAACGCGTTGCCTCTAGGTGAGGTATTGCCTCGAGGTGAAGTATTACCTCGAGGTGAGATCGGGAAGCACCGCCGGTGCCAAGCCATGATTCCGTGAATTCTTTTGATCGTGGCGATTTTGTCGTTCCTGCGGAATTTTTTTCTTCCCGGCAGTTTGATCGATCTTTGTTACTTCAGAACCGTTGGGCACTGCCCTTGCCGCATCGGCCGCTCAGTTTATAATCTCCACTCCAACATTAGTTGCGACGCGGCTGTAGCTCAGTTGGCAGAGCATCACGTTGCCAACGTGATTGTCGTGGGTTCGAATCCCATCAGCCGCTCTTTTCTCTTACGGGACCGTACTTGCGAAACCAGGCCTTCCCCGCTTTCCGGCAATCCCCGGCGGAACCCTCTACCGCAGACGCCGCGGAGCCATCGACTCGTCATTGGATCGACCGTGCCGTACGCCCAACTTGGTCCGATCGCTGTTCATCTTCCCGAGCATGTTGAAACGAACGACATGTTGCAGGAGCAGTATCCCCGCTGGGATATCAAGCTGATTGCGGAAAAAACAGGGATTCACCAGCGGCACATCGCGGCGGAAGGAGAAACCAGTAGTGACTTGGCCGTCGCTGCCGCCGAGAAATTGTTTGCCGAGCAAGGTGTTGATCGTGGCTCAATCGATTTCGTGCTGTTGTGTACGCAGACTCCCGACTATCCGCTGCCGACCACCAGTTGTCTGATTCAAGACCGGCTTGGATTGTCGACACGATGCGGAGCACTTGATTTTAATCTTGGCTGCAGTGGCTACGTGTACGGGATGGGATTGGCGGACGGATTAATCCAGTCTGGCGTTGCTAAGCGAATCCTATTGTTGACGGCTGAGACATACAGCAAGTACATCGATCGCGACGACCGATCTTTACGGACAATTTTTGGGGATGCTGCCGCTGCAACGCTTGTGACCGCGGCAGAGGAACAATCGCTGAAGGGGTTTCAGTTCGGCAGTGACGGCAGCGGCGGAGACATGCTGTTGGTAGCCGATGGAGGGCATCGCCCGGTGGAAAATGCGATTCCGCCGCGTCATCGCAAGCGTTGGAAAAGCAGGCTGTACATGGATGGGCCGAGTCTGATCGGCTTTACGGTGGAAGCCATTCCGCGGCTGATCGAGGAAATTCTCGAGGCGAACAATCTGACCGATTCACAAATTCATCGGTTTCTGATGCATCAGGCGACGTGGAAAATGCTCGATCAGCTTCGCAGTCGGATGGGAGTCGAACCCGAGCGGCTTCCCATCAACTTGGCTGAGGTCGGCAATACTGTCTCTTGCACCCTGCCGATACTGATCGATGGATTGAGAAAACGTGGTCAGTTAGGACCCGAATCGGTTAACATGCTGGTAGGCTTTGGAGTCGGTCTGTCCTGGGCAGGATGTTTGTGGCGCGACACTTTTCAATAGCACGGTAAGCCAGCACGTGAGATGCATCGCACCGCAGCGGTGCACTGGTTTCGGGTTTACTGGTTTCGGGTCGACTGGCGTCGGTTTTTCCGGGGCCAGGCTTGGAGATTGAATGATGACCGCGAATCTTTCTGGTCGACTGCTGATCGCATCCCCTTACCTTTCTGATGGTAACTTTATGCGGTCGGTGATCTTCATGATCCGACACGACGTGGAAGGGGCGTTTGGACTTGCGATCAATCGCCCCACCGATCGCCGGTTTCGGGATCTCGTTGAATCGGTTGGCAGCGACCAAAAAATGCGTGGGGACGATTTGATTTTCAGTGGTGGTCCGGTGGAAGGGCCTCTACTAGCACTGCACGATTTGGCGGGGGTGGGCGAGCCCTGTGGCCCCTTCGACCCGACCGGCGAGCTTATGACGCCCGGGCAATCGATGTCACAAGGTGTGAAATGCACGGTACACGACCATCCCTCCGAACCGTGGGGGTCAATGTCGATTGAACTCGGCAATCCTCCCGCGTGGATCACCGGAGACGATGACCATCTTCGCATCTTGCTGCGGCGTCCCGATGCCCGAGTGCGTTACGTGGCCCATTACAGCGGCTGGGGGCCGGGGCAACTCGATGAAGAATTACGGGCTGGTGGCTGGCTGGCTGGTGAAGCAGATCCCGATGTTCTGTTCGGTGATCCTGATGAGGCTTGGGAAAAAGCGGTCAAGCAATGTGGCCGAGATGTCTTGCAACAAATGGCACCTGGCGTAAGGTTTGGTGACCCAAACCTGAATTGAATTGTTAAGATTCGCCGCTTGTCGACTGATGATGCAATGACCCACGACTCCTTTTCCCGCACGGCTTGCTGAGTACCTCCATGCGAAGGTTCGCGATCGGTGACATTCATGGTTGCTCCAAAGCATTGCGGACGCTGCTGGAAGTGATCGATCCTCAGCCCGAGGACGAGCTGATCTTTTTGGGTGATTACATCGATCGCGGCTCGGACAGTCGTGACGTCGTCGACCAGATTATCGCTCTCAAGAAACGTTGTCGTGTGGTTACTTTGCGGGGCAATCATGAGATCATGTTGGTTGCGGTTGCCCTCAAGGGAATGGATGAAACCGTCTGGTTAGAAAACGGTGGACAGGCGACGGTTGCCAGCTATGGGGGAACGATCAGCCGAATCCCACCCGAACATATGAAGTTCTACCGCACGCTTAAGTCGTTTTACGAAACCGATGATGCGATCTTTGTTCATGCGGGATATTTCCATCTGTTGGAGATGAGCGAACTTGATGAAGCGACGTTGTATTGGAAGCACCTGCCTTTCCCGCTGCCGCTGCCGCATAAGAGTGGGAAGCGGGTTTTCTTGGGGCATACACCTCAGCCGGCTGGAAAAGTCTTAGAACGCGACCACCTAGTTTGTATCGATACGTATTGCTTTGGAGGTGGCTTCTTGACGGCGTACCAAGTGGAAACGGGGGAGTTGATTCAGGTCAACTCACACGGTTTCCAACGTCGTCGGCGCTTCGGTTCACTCTTGAAGAAGTTCAGCCAATTTTCCAATGCATGGAATGGGGCTCGCAAAGCAAATCAAAGCGGTGGCACTGTCGAGGGTAATTCGCCACTTGGTCATTCCGGCGACGCCGAACCGGGGAACCAGGACGCGTGATCGCTATACGCGTTGTTGAGCCGCTTTCATTGGGGCGATCTTGTTGGCAATGAATTTGGGGCAAATATTTTGTTCAACGCCAGCCCGTCGCCAAGCTGAGAGGTTTGCGTGATCGTCAGCCCTCATCGTACCTATGTCCGAAAATCAATTCACACGGGGTCTGGTCATTGTTGAACAGCTTCGCGGCAAGTGCGGATCCCGTCGCGGAAGCCATTTTGAATCGAGATCGATTGTCGCGCAGTTGACCCGCCGCACTCTCGTTTGGCCGTTTGGTGGAAGCTGTCTGGGGAGTGATCTCTTTGCCTGCCATCTGGCAGAGATCTTTTTGCCGGCTTAGCTCACCGCTTGAGCGTTTGAGTTACCGCCTCTGCAGGCAATCGATTTGGGGCCAGGGCGATTTACAGGTTGACGAGTAGTTCGAGCATCTCACTCGCGGCGGCGATCACCCGGCTACTGGCCTGGAATGCCCGCTGGTAGGTGATCATGTCGATTGCTTCTTCGTCAATGTTGACTCCGGTAATGGCAAGGTGTTTACCCTCCAGCGTGGCATGGAAACTCCTCAGCCCCTCGGTCGCGCTTTGCTGCGACGCGATCTTTTGCCCTAGCATCGAAATTGAATCATCATACATTTGCCGAGCTGATCGATCATTCAGTTCAGCCAGCGGTTTGTCGACAATATCGACCAGTTCCATCAGGACGTCGGTGTCCTGGTTGATCCCGCCGCTGCTAATTGCAAGGTGATCTGAATTCTCAATTAGGTCGGGGCTGACTTCGATATCGGTGGCGTTGTTGCCGTGAAAGAAGTTGTTGATTCCCATCGCCGCGAGAAAACCACTGGTGTCTTCTCCGAAGGTAAACGAAATGTTGGGGGAATCTGTTGTGATTGCGACGCGTCCATTACTGGTTGTCGTAGCGTTGAGTCCGTCGATGGCATTTATTTCTGCAACAATCGATTGGATGGTCGAATCGGTGACTTGACCGAGTAAATCAACGCTGATTCGGTGGTTGCTGATCACACGGCCCTGATCGTCGACCACACTCATATCGAACGATCCATTTCGCGGAATAAATGGCAGTTCGGCGTTGGGAAGCGGGACACCGGTTACACCGGCATTGCTTGATGTCAGTTCAGTGAATCCTTTTCGGCCTTGCCCTTGTGAATGAACTTCGTTGACAGCATGAATCAACGCGGATGCCACTTTGTCAAGATTATCGACATAGTTGCCGAATACCTCGTCACGGGCGAGTATGCTCGATGCTAATTTTCCGCTGGTCACCTGTAGTGGTGAATCGGTTTCAACAATCCGGACTTCGGTTCCTTCGAGCGATTCATTTTGAGCGGCGTAAACATCCCGGCTGGTGCCGTTACTGATGATATAATCACCACCGACGAAAACAGCGACCGCACCGCTCTCCTGTTCCTGGATATTGATATTGATTAATCCAGCCAATTCTTCCAAATCGCGAGAACGTTGGTCCCGCAGGCCGGTTGCATCACTCCTGACCAGTCCGCCACCCTCAATCGTAGCGATATCGAGATTAGCACGCGCGATTCTCGTTGTCAGTCGATTGATTTGATCTGAAATTCCATTTACATCGACATTCCAAAGGTCGCGACGGGCTGATGTGTCGTTACGTTGTCGCCGTATGTTCGACGCCAGCGTTTCGCCTTGCAGAATGACATACTCCCGGAGAGACGCATCTCCTGGCTGGGAAGCAAGTTCATGCAACGTATTGTTGAACAAGGTGAGTTGCTGGCTCAAGCCTGTATTGTCTAGATCGGTCGTCAGTTCTTCGAGTTGCGAAAATGCTTTATCGAGTGTTTCCGCGCCGACGAGGTCGGTCTTGGCGGCGTACATTCGTTCGGTCAGTGCCTTGTCGACCGCTTGGGTGATTCCGATGGGGCGAACCCCCATGCCACGAATCAAGTTGCCATCGCGAATGGCGACCGCAGAGGCTTGCTGCAATTGCTGGCGAACGTAGCCTGGCGTATTGGCGTTGGCGATGTTGTTGCCAACGACCTGCAGTCCGACCTGCGCAAGCTGCAGTGCACCAGCCGATTGTTGAATCGTGCCGAACAGACTCATTGCCGTGACCTCACTCGCCGTGAAACTCAGTTGGTCTCCACAGACCCACTTTGATTCAGCATCGACACCCTAACCGGCACAGTCCACAAAATCCGCACGATCGCAGCCTATCCACCAGGGCGTTTTTCGCCCAATGGGTGTTTTGCGGCAATGCTCACACCGCTTTTTTAGTGCGACGGGAGCATTGCGGAACATGCGAACCGCAAGGGAAGGTCCAGCGTGGGCCTCCCCGTATAAGAACCCTAAGTCGGCGGCATGATCTTCCGCAGGCTAGGCTTGGTCCGGCCTAGGAGCACCGTAAACCCCGCTGAGTAGTCATCACTGAGCGGTCATCACTGAGCGGTCATCACTTGTGGTGGGCAGGCTAGATCAGATCCAGCAACGCGGCATCAATTGCTGCGGTCACTTCGTCTTCGTCCTCATCCCCCAATTGGACTTCGGCGATCGCATTGATGGCGACATTGAATGGATGATCCCAGGATGAATCGTCCACGATCTTTTTCGAGCCATTCAGGTCGCTAGGAAGTTCCGCGAAGGCGAATTCTCCTTCGGCACCCGAGGTGGAAGTCGGCGGCAGGACTTGTTCACCCTCGGCGGAAACACTGCCGCCGCGACCCAATGCATTGATCACTTGCAAGGCATCGGAGACCGTGACAGTCTTGTCACCATTGGTGTCGAAGAAGTCTGGACCGCGATCGGTCGGCAGCACTGGGATCGATCCTACGCCTTCCCGTGATAAATAGTTGATGACTAGCAATGCATCGATAGGTGAAACAGCGCTATCGTCATTGACATCATTTCGTAAAGTTGGATTTTGCAAACGGCTAGACGCAACCTCGATATCGACTACCGCTACGTTACTTGGGCGGCCAAGTGCGTCAGAGATTCGGTAGCTGAACTGATCGATTCCGATGGCATCGGTCCTTGGTACGTATAGCACCAAGCCGTTGTCTTGTGGAATCACTTCACCGCGTGATGGCTGTGTGATGATTTCGATGCTTTCTAGATCGATTTCTCCATCGGGATCGAAGTCATTTTCGGCAACCGATACCAGGATTGGTTCGTTCAAGTACGTGATGACCACGTCATGGTTGGCCACTGGCGATTCATTCGCGAGCACTGAAACCTCAGCAGGATTGCTTTCAGCACCGAGATTGTCTTCGACCGTGTAGGAAAACGTATCGATACCGCGGAAACTGGTGAATGGTCGATAGACCAATTCACCCATGTTTCCTACGGTCAGCGCTCCAAAGGCGGGTTGCAGAATGACTCGCACTGTGTTGGCGATAATCGTGCCATCCAGATCCACATCATTGTCGAGAACCGCAACGGAGGTCGGTCCTTCCAGTGCCAACTGTTTGAAATCATCTTTTACTCTCGGAGCATCATTGCGACCTGCGACATTAACCGCGACGGTCACGGTGTTGCTGGTGGCTCCGTCTGCGTCAATCAATGAATACGAGAAAGTATCAGTCGTTGATTGATTTGGTGCCAAGGTCTGCAGGGTCAATGCATCGGTAGGATCGTAAGTGATGGTGCCGGTGGATTCGTCGAACAAAACCCTTGCACCACTTAGCGAAAAAGAGTCGGCGGGCATGACGACGCGCACCAATTCATTTGGATTGGTCTGCAAATCGGGATCAACGTCATTCTCGATCAAGACTGATTCGTTGAACTGCATTACAGTGTCTTCATCGGTATCAATGAAATCGCTGACTGCTTTGGGGGAATCATTGACTTCGCTGATTGAGATGAAGAATTCTTTCGGATCGGACACTGCGCCCGCTGAATCCCGGCCGACCACTTGGATCACAGCAGGCCCATTGGCGTTGTCTGTATTTTGGTTTGGTGCGGGAGTGAATCGCAGCACGCCACCGGATGTAATCGTTGGTCCGCTGCTGAACAGCTCCGCATGCTGTGGTGCCAGTGGCAAAACATCGAACGTTACCAATTGTGATGCTTCATCAGCTGGGCCTGGGCTGATGTTGATCGCCTGCTGAATGCTGAAGGGACCGCTGTCTTCTAAACGAGAAATTGTTTCGTTAGCGAGGTCAAATTCGGGGGGGTCGTTGACTGCTTGGACGTGTATTTGGAACGTGCGTGGGAAACTGCGATTCAGATCGCTGTTGTTGTCATCTTGGGGGCCGTCGTCTTCGAGAATCACTTCAAAAGTGGCGATGCCACTGGCCGTTGGTGCAGACTCGAAAGTGAGTGTCGCCGTTCTGGTGGACGGGTCGATGACGGCGCTGGGGGGTGTCACGAACAAATCTTTGTTGTCGGACAGTTGCGTGAATTTGAATTGAATGTTCTGCGGAGGTTGGCCGGGTATGCCGCTGGTTTCGTCAAATGCATTGCTGGGACCAGCCTGCACATTGGAAGCCCAATTCGCAATGGTTACTTCGCCGTCATCTTCCAGGGTTTGCACGTTGGCCGCGCCGCTGAAGATCGGTCGGTCGTTGACAGGCAAGACTTCAAAGGTGACCAAGTTGCTGGCAATTTGAACATCGTTAATCGTTTGGCCCGTCGAATCGACGCTGGTACCGTCATCTTTCACGATGTAGATGAATGAATCGGTCCCTGCAAAGTTGGCTTGGGGGCGATAAACAAATCGAGGCGTTGCCGCGTCTGGTTCGTACGTAATGGTCCCGCCCTGTGAAGTGTTTCGGGGCAGCGGTTCGGCCATCGAGACGGTTTGGTTGCCGCCTGGTTGGGGAGCGAGGTCATCTGATTCGGTAGTCGGGGCGTCTGCTGGTCCCGGCAGGAATACATCCAATAATCCGGGGTTCGCCTGGTCACCCGTGATCAGGATTTCGACCGTTCCGTCCTCCATTAACGTGAACGAGAGTGGATCCAGATCGGGATTCAATTTGGGTGCGTCATTGATCGGCCGCACGCTGATCGTAAACGTTTGCGGGATTGATTCGTTCAGGTCACCGCGAACCGCATCATCGTCGATCGATCCGTCTCGGTTTCGGTCCGTCAGCGTGACTTCAAACTCATAATCACCAAACACATTAGGAGCTGGTTGAAATTGCAGTTGGCCATTTTGCAGATTGATCTGAGGGGGGACAGCGAAGTATTCGTTCAAATCTTCTGCTGCAAAATCAAGCGGTTCAATGGAAAACTCAAGTAGCTGACCGGTGCTTGGATCGTTTTCATCAAAGGCGGAATTTTGCGGTCCGGCGTTGATGTTTGATGCGTAGCGTTCAAGGCGGTAGAGCGAAGAATCTTCCGGGACCGTGACACGATTCGTGATCAGATTGAATTCTGGTCGGTCGTTAACTGGGTTGAGGCTCAGTTCGACTCGATTGTCAAAGAATTGGGGGTCCTCAATCAAACCCTGGTTGGCAAGGTCGTACGTTTCCCCGCCTGCCACGTTGTTGTCAGCCACTCGGTATTCAAAGAAGTCAACACCGAGTGTGGAGTTGAAATCTGCAGGTGGAGTGTAATTCAAGCCGATAAGTTGTTGCGTGTTTGGATCCGACACAGGTGTCAAGGTGCCACCACGATCGGTCGTGGTAATTTGAACCTGGCCGCCCACGATAAAATTACCAGCTTGGACGAGTTCTATGATTTGAGGACCACCCTCCAACGCAGCGGCCTCATTTGCTGGCCCTGCCAAGAACAGGTCGAGCAGCCCAATCGGGTCATAGCCGCCAGTTGTCGGTGTATGCAGGGGAATGAAGTAAGGTTCGGTGCCACCACCCGCTTGAGTGTTGTCCTCACGCAGTGTGTAGGTGATGACTCCATCGGTCGCAATCGAATACTCTTGATCTTCTCCATCATTCGCCCCTGAACCCAATTTCGATGGATCGAGTACTGGCGGGTCGTTGACCGGGCGTACGTTGACCGTGAATTGTTTAGTGAACGAACGGCCAGGCGTTCCGTCATCGATCATGGTAGCGGCGTAGACCGCGGTTCCGAATTGGTCTGGGGCGGGAAAGAAATCAATCGGAGCGAAGAAGGTAGCAGCACCGGCAACCGGAGGTTGCGTCATCAAGCCAGCTGGTGCGGTGACCGTTGTGATTTCAAATCGGGTGGTCTGAAAAGGGAAACGTTCATCGATCGCGGTAGGTGAGCCGCCGCTGATATCGAAAAAGAAGTCGTTGATCCGGGTCGGTTGATTGTCATCTCTTTCCAGGATGTCGATCGTGTCAGGAGCTTCAAAGATCGGTAGGTCGTTCGCCGCGGTCACCGTTAATGTCACCGTTGCTTTCGCGGACATCTCAGGTTTTGTATCGGGAGCCGGTCGAACGTGCGTACCGTCATCGATGATCGTGTACGTCAACTCATCGCTGGGCCCCCAGATGAATGCTTGATCATTGAAGTCGATTGGCGGTGTGTACAGGGCGTCGCTGAATGCTCCGTTTGTGAAGTTCACATCCAACGTTCCACCACTGCGCAAGGTGAGCTTCCCAGAGTTCGTCAGTGTGGTGCCATTGGCTGAGATCGTATTGATCTGCAGGGCTTGATTGTCTTCATTGAATGGAGCCGGCAGATTCACATCGCTAGCGGACGCTTGCGTTCCCGGATTCAATTGGTCAGTCGGACCACCATTTAAAAGTTCATCAGCAGTGAAGGAGATTGACGCGGGAGCGGTGATCCCTTCAACCGCTTCCACGGTGGTGTATTCCCGGTCAATGGCTTGCGGAGCATCGTTTTCTGGTTCAAAAACGATCGAGGCGATCGCAGTGGTGCTCAGGAACGCGAATTGCTTGGCAGCGGGTTGGCCAAATTCGTTGAGGGCCGAGTCTTGATTGATCCCCCGATCTTCGATGGTGTAAACGAACTCAATTTCACCGAAAAAATCATCGGCGGGAACAACTTTAATGTTCTGGCCGTCGTTCTCGATCGTTTTGACAACGTTCCCGTTCAGCGGAAATGGATTGCCGACGATTCTTAATGCCCCATCGTTGTTTTTGAATTGTGTATTTTCGTCAGCTGCGGTGTCGGGACCCTGGGAGTCGTTTTGCAGCAGAAATTGCCAAGGGATCTCGATGGCTCTGTCTTCTGTCGGGACCGCTTGAGGTGGGATGACCCCGTTATAGAAATCAACGTAATCTTGATTGGAAATCGACACGAGATCGGTGCGCGCAATCGGCGTGTCATTTTGTGGCGTGACTCGGATGAAGGCGGTGGCCGTTGATCTTGTTGGCGTTGCCGCAAGCGCTGGGTCTTCGTCGATCACCGTATAAACGAATTCTTCGTCCAAGAACTCGCCGACACTGGCAGGCAGATTCTCACTATTGAAATTTTGCGCTGGCTCGTACAGCAGTTCCGTGATGTAACCGTTCCCATCGAATGTGGCTGAAAGTGTGCCCCCGTGGGTCGTTCGGATGGGGTTGGGGCTGCTTTGATCCAATCGCTGTCCAGAGGACGAAGCCACCGATTCAAGAAACACGTCCGTTTCAGGTCCGCTAATCGGGATCGGACCTCCGATTGGAAGGCCGTCGACATAGGTTCCGTGGATGATATCGGAGGCCAGAATTGAAAATCCACCAGCAATGTCTTCTGTTGTTCGCAGTGTCTTGTTGGTTGCTAATAAGTCCTTGCTGATGTGCAAACGACCTTCGGTCAGTGTTTTCCCTACCAGGGATGAAGTTGGTGTTACGGTGTCAAGCAAGGCATTCTTGATCAATTCCGCCGAGGGTTGACCGCCGGCGGGATACTGCGACGCGATCAAAGCTGCGGCACCCGTTACGTGGGGCGTCGCCATCGAGGTTCCGGAAATCGTGTTGTAGTCGCCACTGCCCGGGTCATCTTGCGGCCATGTCGAAGTGATCGCCTGGCCGGGGGCTCCGAGATCGACAGTGGTGGCCCCGAATTGCGAGAAACCTGATAGTCGTCCACTGTTGGTGGTCGAAGCGACGGAGATGACCGCATCGTAGGAAGCTGGTTGGAGCCGCGGATGCACCGGATCGCTGGTGTCGAAGTTGTTTGGCCAAGCGCCAAAATCGTTATCTATCGCATCGTTGCCTGCTGCCACGATGAACAAAATCTCTTCATTGGCCGCACGGATAATCGCTGCCTCTAAAGCTGTATCGGGGAAACCTCTCCCATTCGCCGGGCCCCATGAATTGTTTGTGGCAACGAGATTGATGCCGTGTCGAGTTTTTAAATCGGTCAAGTAATCAAGCGCTTTAATCGCTCCAGCGGTACTATTTGATGCACCACCTAAAAACTTGGTTGGGATCATTTTGACATCCCAATTGACACCCGCGACACCGATGCCGTTTCCGCCGGTGGCACCTATCGTGCCAGCGACGTGAGTGCCATGAAAGTCCTGTTCGAAGTTGTCGTAAGGGGTGTTGTCGTTGTTGCTAAAGTCATAGCCATAAATGTCGTCGACATAGCCATTGTTATCATCATCAACACCGGGTGTTCCATTGAGCTCAGCGTCATTGGTCCAAGCATTGTCAATTAGGTCGGGGTGATCGTGTTGAAATCCAGAATCAATGATTCCCACGTAAACTGTCGATGACCCAGTCTGTCCTTTCGCCCATGCATCTTCCGCTTGGGAACCAAAACGGTTTGTCGTTCCAGCGGGGCCTACACTGACGGGTGAGTCATCCGATTCCATTCCCCACAAATTGCCATTGACGTATTGGGGGTCATTGCTGGTCGCTGTTGTTTCGTAAAGATAATTGGGGCCTGCAAAGACGACGTTGGGATTTGATTCAAATATCTTGATCGCGTCTTGAACGGTCCAGCTTTCTGGAATCGTCACTCGCTCGATCGAACCTAGCCCGTCCGCTCTCATCGTCGGTGTGTGAATCTGTTCTGTTAGCGCAGCGCCCGTCAGTCCCCGCACCTTCGATCTTGATTCCTCATTCGCAGTTGCCTCGAATTGGATAAGCACTTCGCCCGGTACATAAGACGCATCGGTTGCTGCGGCAAGCAACAATCTTGGTTCGCAAAGCTCGGCGCGAAGTTGTCTACGGACACGCCGAGACAAGATTGTTCGACGTGTTTCCGACCGGCGGCGAGTGGAGCGGTCACGAAGAGAATGGATCGTCTGGGAGAATGAAAACATTAGTAGTGCACTCACAACAAACAAGCGAAATTCGAAGACAAGGCTTTCGACCGCTGTTTCGAATCAACGATATTCAATAGATAAAGACGAATAGGTTCCGGCGCGAAATTTCTGCGCACCGTCAGCAAAAAACGACTGACGTGCAACGTTCTTCACACTCTTGTCGTACCTCAAGGCACCGCAAGCCGTTGTCAGCAACGTCTGGGATTGGCTGATGGTGTAGCGCGGCATTTTGCGCGAAAACACCGAGAACAACTTTAGCAAGAACGAAGGTCAAAGTGGGGTATCGGTTCCCGCAATGATTCGCTTTTCTTCAAGGTTTTTTTGCGGTCTCTAGTTCGTGTGGGGGGATGCCTCAGTCCATATTTGAGAGTGCTTGAATCGAGTCGGTTTTGAACACCGCACGCGAACGGTTGTTTGCGATCGCGAGCATTACGCTGTGATTTGAAAAAACTCGCGCGAAAAAAAACGGATCGGACCCGAGGTGAACTTGCTCGTTCACCAAACGCCCGATCCGATTTCAAATGAACGGATTGTGTCAAGTTCGTTAGACGCTAGGAAAGCATCCCGTCAAAATCCTCGTCACCTAAGATCTGCGACAACGCGGCGTCCACGTCATCATCATTGGTTGTGCCGGCCTGATCACCGGAAACCACCCAGTCGACGCTTGCCTGATTACTTGCCGCGGAGATTTCCATCCCGGTGGCCAGAACCAAGTCGCGTGACTCATCACCGTTGATCGGTTCGGGCGTGATTTCGAGATTTCGCGAGGGCAGATTTATGCTGCCACTGGAAACGAACCCCGTGGTGACGGCTGATGCCGCTGGCCCCATCATTTCGCCTTCACCAGCTGGTGAGCTGCTGCGAAGCCGATTGATCACGAACAGGGCGTCAGCTGCCGAAACGGTGCCATCCCCATTGGGGTCAAGGAAATCTGGTGGTGGTGCACCGATGTTGCTTACGGAGACTTCTCCACCTCTCCGATCAATGAAGTTCAGGACTCGCAATGCATCGATCGGTGTGACGAGACCATCACCCGTAACATCGGCTTCCAATCCAAAGGCTGGGTTTTGGTAACGCGAGCGAATGATGTTCAGCGTGACCGTGGCGGATTCCTCACTGGTAAGACCTGTCGAATCGATCAACTCATAGGTGAAGGAATCGACGTCACCAACGCTGCCGCCGGTGTTGGTGTAGGTAAACGTGCCGTTCGGATTCGCGATCAGCGTACCCAGCGTAGGCTCTGTGAGCACATTGACTGTGAATGTGTCGCCGTCCGCATCGCTGTCGTTATTCAACAAACCATCGAGTGGGTTCAGGACTTGCAGTGATGACCCGATCGGGACGTCGTACTCGTCGTCTCTGGCGACTGGTGCGTCTGGAACAGCCGCGATCGTCAACGTGAAGGCGTTGGTGACCGGCGGGAACAATCCATCGGTCGCAGCAACTTCCATGATGACTGTCCCGAACTGATTCGGCTTCAGGATGATCTGCATCTGGTCGTTGATGAACTCCACTCTTTCGATCAGTGGGTGAGCTGCAATCTCTGCCGCGGTTGGATTGATGAGGTCATCCAAGCGCGTTACGGAGTATTCCAGTGCCTCGCCATCTGGATCAAAGAAAATGCCGGTCAAGTCGGCAGTGACAAGTTCATCCTCTGTTCCGTTGAGCGGGTTGAGTGTTCCGATCACAGTTGGTGTATCTGGCGTGTTGCTTACTCGAACTGGGATCTCAATCGTTGGAGATGCATCGCCATTGCTATCTGTTGCGACCACGGTCAGAACCGTTTCACCGAATCCGAATGGTGGGTAAGTCAAGGTCAGCATCTCTGCGTCCCTTGTCACGGCCACGACATCGGAGTCACCGGTGGTAACGGTGAATGTCATCGCATCGTCTTCCGGATCGACAAACCAAGTGTTCAGGTTGTACGTCTCGGTCTCGGCATTTGGTTTTGCCTCGTCACGGTCAATTGACTTTTCGTTGCTATCACCGTCGATGCCAATGAATTGTGGAGCATTGTTGACTCCCAGG
Source organism: Rubripirellula sp. (assembly GCA_029213145.1). Classification (GTDB taxonomy): domain Bacteria; phylum Planctomycetota; class Planctomycetia; order Pirellulales; family Pirellulaceae; genus Rubripirellula. The sequence continues at coordinate 50,537 of JARGNK010000004.1, forward strand.
ACCGTGATCCTAACCGTTCCTTCGGACTCAGCACCTTCATTATCTCTAACTAAGTAAACGAAGGAGTCGTCACCGCTGAAGAGAGCTGGTGGAGTGTAGGTTAGAACGTTTCCGTCACGAGTCACATTCCCGCCCTGTAGCGTCGCCTTCGGGAATTGTTGTGGGGAAAGTTCGATGGTCTGGTCAGCAGCGACCTCGTCTGGCGGGCCAGGCAGGTCATTGTCCAGGATTCCAACACTATTTGGATCGTTGGGATCACCGTTGACGAGGATCTGAAGTGGCGTGTCTTCGCTTGCGGTGTAGGAGTCGTCTCCGGTGATTGGAGCATCATTGACCGCATTCAATGTGATCACCACGGTCCCCAGTTGGTTGGGATCGTTCAGGTCAACGGTTTGACTGTCCGGATTATCCGAGGTGAGATCTGCGACGACATAGGTGAAGGTGTCGACAACGCCGTTTTCATTCAACGGTGGTGTGTAAGTGACCGATTCACCATTTTCGCTGATCGTCAGTGAGCCACCAAGTTGGGTCTGGAAGGCTTGGTTGCCAAACCCAGCCGCCTGGATGAACATCGGTTGGTCCAATTCGTCAATCGGTCCCGGAATGAATTTGTCACCGATCAATTCATCAATGTCAAAGGTCTGATCGACATCTTCGCCACCTGTTCGTTCGATGATGACGGGCGGATCGACTGCTTTTGGTCGATCGTTCACTGGAGTGACATTAATGGTCACCGAAATTGGTCGTGAATTCACTAAGTTACCATCCGTCACGCGGACGGAGAAATCAGTGAGCCCATTGAAGTCGGTCTCTGGATCAAAAGTGAAGGTGCCATTCGCAAAGACCCGAAGCTCACCAGCGACCGCATCACCTGACATCAAAGTCTTGGTCCCGACGTCCTCGGGGAAGATGTGGACGGTGTCACCATCAGGATCGGTGACGGTGGCGAGCAGCCCATCGTCTTGATTGTTGCCGGGAGTTAAATTCCCGTCAAAGTCAGTCGCAGTTAGGGCAAAGTCTTCCTTCACCGTGTAGGTCAGGTTTGGTTGCTCGATTTGTGGTGGCAAACCGGGACGCAGCGTCAACGCGTAATCTTCGACTTCACCGCTGAGTGCGAGGCCGGTTGGCCCCAATCCACCTTCGCGTGAGATTCTGAAACGAGCGTAAGTTTGAACCGGTTCCAGTGGGACTGGCGTCGTCGGTGGGATGACGATACAGAACTCCCGTGAGCTGGCACCGCCGGTCGCAGCGAAGATGTTCGATGCGATGCCGGTCAGATCAGTGGGGCAGATTTCGCTGCGCAAATCGTCGAAGGTGTCGTTGTCGGGCATCGGGATGATTTGTTCACCCGGATCATCCCAGTCGCCGTCGGCGTTGAAGTCGATCCATGCTTCCAGGATGCCAGATCCGCTGACGCTGACCTCGATCGGGGTGGATACCCCGTGGTTGAGGACACCAGTTGGATTGGAATCGCTGATGAAGGTCACTCCATCCTCGTCATCGGCATTGATCAACACTTTGTTTCCGTCGACCGACACGCTGGCCGGTGTGAGTGGGCTCTCTGCGATCGCCCGTCCGATTGCCTCGGCGATGGAATCTGGTGAGGTGGGGTCAGTTGGTCGAATGGCGAAGTGATTTTCGTCAAAGCGGAAATTGGAATCGAATTCGAGCGTTGCTTGGGAGGTACCCGTCTGGATCACGATTAGATCACCGTCATTGAGCAACGGATCGGTTACCGTGCCAACTTCAATCTGAGCAGCCAGATCGGCGACCGTCACAAAGGTCTCGTCATCTCGAACGATCTCAATCTCCACGTCTTCGACCAAGCTGGTTGTGAAGAGCGTGCCGGTGCTGGAAATCTCGATGACTCGATCGTCACCATTGGCTTCGTCGCCCGGAATGCCATCGGCATCAGCGTCGATAAAGAATCCAAGTGCCAGGCCCTCGCTAACGACGTGTCGTGGGCCGTTGTTGCGGTTGGTCGTTGGGTAGCGACCACTCACTTCATCACGTGGGTCTGGGGCATCACCGAAGTCCAAGCCAACGGTTGGCATCAGGATGGTGAATTGCGTGCTCAGATCTGGTCGGTTCGCTTCCAGAACATTGCCGGCCAAGTCGGTGATCGCTGGCAGGGCAAAGTTCTCAACCAAACCGCTGAAGTTCACTCCATTGGTGACAAAGAAGGTTTCGCCGCCACGATCTTCGGCAAACAGTGTGGTTGCCGGAGCTTGGCCGGGCTGGTTTACCGAATTGATCGATTGAATCAGAGCTTGCTTGACTTCCTCTGGACCGAAGTCGGCGGAGATGCGAATCGGTGTCGCACCTCCAGGGACGCCTGTCACGCTCAACGTCGGCGCGAGGACAACATTGATCTCGGTGCCTGGTTGGTCGTTCAAAGAGACGATGCCGGTGGGATCACCATTGGCATCCGTTTCGGCGACCGCCGTGAGTTGCAGACCTCCGAGGTTGTTGTTGATGGTTGCTGCCAGGGCGACCGCAACATCACCAATCGAGCTGTTGGCTTCGAACGGCACCGCGATGTTATTTGGCTGAACACCGCCACCACCGATCGCAGCTTCAAACTCATAGCTGACAGTGATTGTGCCTTGGCGAATCGTCATGATTTCACCGTCACCGACGATTCCCCGCTGCAAGCTCGCTGATGGCAGGCCTGGCAAGAAGATGAATGGGTTATTCGGATTTCGAATTCCATTCAAGTCAATGCGGTTTTCCGAAACTTGGCCGAGCGAAATCTCTCCAAGGCTTCCGGTCAACTGAGCCGTGATGCCAGTATTGGCGGCATTGATCGCCGTCACCAAATTCGCAGCAATCACGTCCGCTGTGCTGAAAGTGTCGTAAGGAACAATGTTGAAACCATTTCCTGACGACAGGGTCCCATTTTCATTGAACTCAAAGACGACTTGATCACCGTTGTCATCGGTGATCGCAATCACGCTGCCATCGTCGATGGTGCCGCCACCAACGGGCGACAGTGTCAGCAACAGTGGTCCAAAGATCTCGATCGTGGAGGCTGCCGTGACCGATGGCGAACCAGTGACCTCGAGTGATCCGGCCGTGACATTCAAGCCCAAGCCTTCTTCGCCACCGATGGACAAAATACCGCCGTCGATAACTTGCAAATCGTTGGGGTCTAGGCCGGCGATGTTACCGGCAGCTTGGATGGCATTGCCAATCCGTCCCGCCAGTTCATCTGCAGTCGTTGAACGGTTGATGTTAATCGCTGTATTCGGTGCTGTGACACCATCATCAATCGGTCCATTAGGACTTGGTTCATCGGTCCGATTGATTTCTAGCGTGATTGCCGCGGAGCCATCGTTTGGTGTGACGACAACGAGATCGCCATCGGTCGCCGGTCGGCTCAAACCAACCAAGGTCAATTGCCCACCGTTGACACGTGCTTCGCCATCAAGTGGCAGGTTCAGGTAGACCGCCTGTCCACCTGATTCGACAATCGGGTTCAATCCAAGGCCAGCATCGCGAACCGTATCGACGATCACTTGAGCCACGTCAGGCCCGGTGAGTACACCCGGAATTGGCACGGCAATGCTGGTGTTGTTGTTTAGGCCGTTGCCCGTGTCAAATTCGAACGTTGCAGCAGCCACACCGTTATCAATGACGAATGAATCTCCATCTCGGATACCGCCGGGGCCGGTGCCTTCGGCCGGGATCTGGAACGCCAGCGTGCGTGTCTTTTGGATCAAACCGCTGAGGTTGGAATCAAGGATCGTGCCTGCTTCTGCACCGACAACGACCTCTGGTGCGATTCGTCCACCCGCGGTTGATTGAGTCTTCAACACGCGGATATTGGCATCAAGATTCCCGATGTCAATTTGAGATTGAATTGCGTCACCCAAGTTTTGAGCGATCTGATCCAAGAAGATGCGTAGATCCGCTTCAACCGTTGGGGTTTGCTCGGCTGGCAAGTCGACTTTGACGGTGTTGTTCAGCTTGATTCCATCGTTGTCAAACTCAAACAGAACAACAGGGTTCTGGCCATCATCGATCTTGAAGATGTTTCCATCACGCAGGCCACCAGCGTTGGTGCCAACACGTGGAATCACCATCGAGATTGGTTCGGGGGTCAGTATCGAGTAGCCGATTTCGAACTCGAACACCAAGGTGCTGCCGGCATTGTCAGTAATCTCGATTTGGTCACCGTCAGTGACCAGGCTTGGGTCGGGTGCGACCATGACCGTGCGGTCGCGATTGTTCAAGGCGATTCGATAAGAACGATCGTCTTTCCAAATCCCCGCCAGCGGAGTCAGCGTAATGATGTTTTTGGTGCTGTCATAATTGAAGGTGTAGTCGATTCCTTCAGTGAGCAACCGGCCATCTTCAAAGATCGTCAAATTCGCACCGGTGTGGCGAAGCCCTTCGATCTTTGGCACCACAACGGTGCGGTCATCGACCCCAAAACCGGCAAACGGATCAGACTCGTCACCGGTGTCACGCAGCTGAATTCGGAATTCTTCGTACGTTCCACGGCTGAGGTTGATAAATCCAGTTGCTGGGTCGACATCAATTCCCTCGGCATCGTTGTCGCGAGGAACTTCGGTCGTTGCGAAAGGACCAACAAAGTCAGCCAGTTCATTGGATCCACGATCTTTAAATACCGAGAATCCAAGTGCACCAGGGGTCACGAAGTTCGGATTGTCCTGTCTCAGCACGCCGCGGACATCTCGATCTGAGGCCAAGACGTTACTCATCGGCAGTCCCACAGCATTCTTCACAACCTGCATCGAATCTCGCTCGTCAACCGAGTTGATCGCACTGTCGATCAGGACCGATTTGTTGGGCAAGAAGTTGTTGCCAGCCGCGTTCACAAACAGCGGATCGGTGTTGCGGAGCGTAAAGTTAAAGTCATCGCTATCATCAGCAACATTGGTGGCTCCAATGACTTCGTCGGTCGACAAGCTGGTTTCGATTTGCCAGTGAGCATCGCTACGGATTTCACTGTTTCGTTCTTCGTCGTGTTGGAACGCGGTGCCTGTCAGGAAGACCTCTTGTTGCTTGATAAATTCGTCTCCGAAGACGGAGACCCGCTTGCCGAACCCAAGAAAATTGGATTCTTCAACCAGCATGCTCTGATGCACGTTGGAGATCGCATTGTTCAACACGGTTGGGCTAGCACCGCTGGTGACCCAGATGCCGGCTTCGGCGATCAACTGGTCTGAGTTTTGTGCAAACTGCGGTTTGGCCGCGTCAGGACTCAGCGTCAATCCGGCAGCGCGAGCCGCGGGGCTTAGTTCGATCGAGGCGATGTTCTGGAACAACACATAAAGTTCGGTGTCGTAGAGTCCGGTGACATCGTTGATTAAGGTCTGGGAATTATTCAACGCCTGTTGGTTGAGCGTCGTGTTGTTTCCATCATCACCACCTAAAGCAAGTGCTCGGCCGCGGTGAATTGGTCCGGTGACGCCGTCAAGCCCATTATCCTCGACGCCATCGGTGCCGAGTTCGTAGTTTGGAATGGCGGGGAAGTCGATTGCCTCAGCAACATTCTGGATGCCATTCACCGCATCCGCGATCGCTCGCATGATGTCGGGAACTTGGGATGCTGCTCCAATCGCCACGGGGATGTTGCCACCTCCTCCGCCAAACTGGAAGGTGATCTGATTCCCATTGGTTTGTGCACCGTTAAAAGGCGAGTTCGGGTGATAGACCACATCGGGGATTTGGGTCACGGTGAACGTCGTGCCAAGCAGGTCGGCTCCGGTCGTTCCCGAGGTGTCACGACCGCCATTGATGCTCATTACAACTTGGCGGGCGTGATAGGTTTCGATTCCGATGTCATAGGTGCCGACGCCACCAGTTCCGCCGACTCGTCCAGATAGATCGTTGGGATCAAATTCATTTCCATCGCCGCTAACTGCGATGAAATAGGTCCCCGTGCCAGGGGCAGTGAAATCGACAAATGGGTCTCGCGCATTGTTGGCGTCGTTGACGGGGTTGTTCACCGTCGAAGCTGGGTCCAAGTAACTTGGCGCGGTGCCGCTCGTGTTGACCTTTGAGGTGTTCCCATTGATCGAAGTTACGATTTGGGCCACACCGGATGCGTCAAACACACGGACGGAGGTGTCGGGGCCATTCGCTGCGGTGTCAATGTCGACGATCAAACGATCACCAACCATCAACTCAACTTGGTAAAAGTCAACGTCGTTTTCAGGCGTGATGAATCCATCGGTACCGATGTCGCCAATGGCTGCGGTCGCTCGGAATGGTCCGGTGTGAGCCCGGCCAACATGAGTGACCACAGCATCTTGAATCAGGTCATTTGTTTCGTCCGTTGGGTCACCCGGGAATGCTGACTCGATCCCATCTGCACCATAAATCGTGTTGTTGGTGATTCGAGCGACGGGTTGAACTGCTTCCCCGACCGGTGCGAGGGAAACTCGCGGACGGAAGAATCCTGGTACCTTGGCATAGGCATCGGTGTAATAGATGTTGCTAACGCCTTCGAGGTAGACAGCAGCAGTCGCGAAGGTGCTCGGGAAGTTGAATGGAGGCGCGAAGCGTTCCGAGAATTCATCTCGAGAGTTCAAAGAGGGACCGATGTATGGAGTCACCAGTTCGGCCATGTCGTTATTGACAAGGATACTGCCCTCAATCGACGTCCGAATTGCTTCCGCTAATTGAACACTGGTGTATGCAAACAGAGTACTGCGGTGGCCATAGTAAATCGGTACGTGGCCGTCGGTGAATCCGTCACCACCTACGATACCGCTACCGCCAATCGTAGTTGCTGCACCACCGATATCCTCGAATTCGAAGACGACACGGGTGCCACCGGCGTCGATTGCCATGGCCAAGCCATCGCTGAGCGGCGGGTGGACCAGTGGATCGGGCACAACCGTGCCATCAAAATCATCCAGAACGAAAGCTCGGGTTTCGCCTGAAACCTTGATGCCGGCCAATCCCGCTTGGTCGACTGTGTTGTTGCGAATCACCACACCGGGGGCTAATCCACCAATCACCTCTTCGTTCAAGGTGGGCAAGTTTCGCACCGCACCGGGGTAAACGTTGCCAACGGGTGGTTGTTGCAGCAGCGGGTGGGGAACATCAACAGGACCCTGTTCCCACGGAACTAAGTTTGGCCAGTTGCGAGGATCTTCACGTAAGTCCTCCGAGTCAACATCGCGATCACCCGGATCGCTCCAGATACCAATCGCATTGACGTCGCTGATCACATTGTTTTCGATGATCACTTGCGACTGGATTCGTCGGTAGTTCGAATCACCACTGCCGTTATGCATAATCGCTGGCAGTAGGACATCTCCCTCAGGACTGAGGTTTGCGTTCAGTGGTCCAATTGGTGCGGTTGCAGGCGAAGTCACCGAATTGAAACTACCGTTTACCGCACCAAACAGGTTCAAGCGGTTGTCGGTCATGCTGCCGGTGTCGACACCCGATGCCGAGGCGGCCTCGATATCGAGTTGCGGTGCGATGTTGATAATCGCTCGCAGTTTTTCAGCGATCTCGATCGATGAATCGTTGGGGTCGAACGAAACAGGGATGTTTTCGAAGTTGCTTTGGTTGTCGTTGTCGAACTCGAACCTCTGAGTGGTGGCCCCATCACTAATCGTGAACGTATCACCGTCGGTGATTTGGTTACCGGCAGGCGCGACGATCGTTACCTGCTGAGCCTGTCGGTCGTTGGTGTCAAAGTCGAGGTCCAGCTGTTGCTGAGAGGGCAAATCACCTCCGCCAATCGGCGTTGCAAAGTCGGTTGAGGTGCGAATTTCCAATTGATACTCGCCTGCATTGCCTTCGTCGGTCCGCAAGAACTGATCGTGATCGCCACGTGCGTAAAAGACAGTTTCACCGCGTTCAGCAAAGCCGATGATGAAGTCATCCAAGTGGAGGCCCGTCCCGCCTGGGGCCAGAGTCCGAGCGTATTCGAATTCGATCTCGATGTCCTCATGACCAGCGAACTGATTCAGGTCGATGATACTCTGTCGCCACTGACCATCGGGGATGAGGTCGGTTAACTCTACACCGACGGGATCTTGCAGGCTGGTGACTTTAACAGTGACGAGGTCGAGCGTGTCGAGCTTGTAATTGAAATAGAACCTGGGCTGATCATCTGCCGAGTAGCCGGCGAGATCAAACTTATCGGTGGTCAGTTCACCCGGATTAAAAAAGCCAACAGTGTTCCTTGCCAAGAACAGTGTTTCATTCGTTGGCCGAGGTGGCAGTGGTGGATCCGGTTTCGGTTCTGGTGCCAAATCTTGGGGTTCGGGGTCCGGCGTTACCTCTTGACCAGCCGCTGAGATGTGTAGTCGGTACTGGCTGGTCGCGAGACCTGAGGCACCGTTAATGGTTACCGACGGCCGCGTCAATGTGGCCAGATCGCCTGCATCTAGCTCTACTGTGTTACCCTCGGGCATCACGGCGATGGCATAAAATCCAGGAGCTAAAAACGTATCGATGAAAGGATCATCCGAAGTCGGCGGGATGATTGCGGGAGCACTACCAACACGGCCATCTCTGGCGTCTGAGGTTGAGCTTCCGTCGATTAGAACCGGCGTTGTACCGGGAACCGAATCCACCGAGTAGATTTCAAGTTCCAAATCCACGTTCGTTGGATCGTCCGGGAAGAAAAACGGGTGAGTTCCTCGATCGATGTCGATGATGATCCGCTGCGGCGTTCCGAGACCGTCGTCTGGGACCTGCAAGGTGTACATGTCACCCACGTCACCCATGTTGCCGTCGATGCTGATGTGAGGAATCAACGTGGACGTATTTTCTGCAATCGCCTCGCCAATCAGTGGGTCAAACGCGAAGGCACCACCAATCTCAGTGTTGTCAGCGAGGGACCAATCGACCACTGGAGGGATTGGCGGCAGTGGGAATGGCGGCAGCGGATAAGAGTTTAGATCTGACAAAAATGCCGCGGTGGATACAGCAAGATCCTGGCTTGCGACATTTCCGATGTCCCCTCCTGGAACCACGAAACCAATATCTGCGAGAGCTTCGAGTACTTCGGTTTCGTTGTAAATAGTCTTTTGCCGCTGTGGCGTCTCTGTTGAGTAGTCAAAGGCAGCGGGCAAGCCATGCCCTGGCACATCGGCTTCGGAATCGTCCAGCACAAAATCGCCAAAGCTGGAGAATAAAGTGGCATTGCGCGGACCGCTGGCGGTGCTCGGAGCCGCGGCATCAATCCGTTCTTCAAACAACCGCTGAACCGAATTGATGGGTTCTCGTCGCACGAGTGAATTGGCGATCAGTTCGAACGGAATGCTGCCAGCTTCGCTAACACCGACATAGTAGGATCCCTCTGGTAAGGAAACGGGACCAACGAACGCATCGCCTTCGCCAACCGAACCATTGCTAAGCAGTTCCAGTGCCGAGTCAGCACCAAAGGGGCTGGTGCGGTCTTCCGCGATGTTCGAATTTTGACCGAACAAAACAAGTCGCGGTGATTCCAATCCGAACGGCCCGTCTGGATCGTAGAAGATACTCAGGTTGGTGTCGGGTCGACTGCCATCGGCGTAGTCGATGTCAAACGTGGTCGACTGATACAGTTCGGCATCTTCGCCAAACTCGAGGTCAACCTGATAGAAGTCGATGTCCTGAGGAAGTTCTAGGCGGCCACCAACGCTGATGACGTTGTTCTTGTTGTCAACAAGATTTCCAAGGTTTTGTGGGCGTTGTCCTGGTGCGAGTTCGTCACGCAGGAAGCGACCCGTCGGTGACAGAACGGAGAACGTCCGTGTCGAAGTCACGACACGGTCGTTGAGCGGAACTCCGGCCAGAGGAGAAGCTCCATTGAGCGTTGGCGGATCGGCAACACCTTCGTTTTCCTGTGCGTCACCGAGCAGGGGCGACTCACCCGGCAAGCCACGAACGTGAATCCCGTTATTGGCGTAGCGAATGTCGGTGAACCGAACGACACTACCTGGGAATTCTTGATCCTCCGTCAAGCGAAGTTGGAAGCGATAGGCACCACCGGTCAAACCACCGGCGACGTCATCTGGATTCACCGAGGCACTACGGACCCGGAAAAAGTAGACGCTACGGCTGTCGACGTTACTCTGCGAACCTGGCAGGGTGAAACGCAGGCCGGCATCTCGTGGGTTGGTCGAGTTGAAATCTTTGTAATTTCCATTGGCGTCAAATTCAGTGAACTCGTCCGCTTTGCTCTGTAGCGTGCCGACGTTGCTCGCCTGAGGATCCAGGTTCAGCAGGTCTTCGGTCCCCGCGATTTCGGCAAAGCTATTGTCGCTACGTCCGAGCAGATTGCCGCTGACGTCCAATAGTTCGATGACGGTATCGAGTTGGAAGGAAGTCTTGTCGATGTCGACCCAGACTTCAGTTCCGGGCGAACCGACGAAACTGAAGACATCCACGTCTGTGGGGCCACTCAGGTAACCGGCAACCTCGAACCCGAGTCGACGTGTGTCGTCTCCCTCATCGAGTGACTTCGCCAATTCGCCAAGCACTTGTGCATTCTCAGTCGTGCTGTTGAATCCAGGAGCCACTGCGGTAGAGAGTTCTTGCTCCAACGTCATGTCGACGTTGCGATCGTTACTCCATTGATCCAGCAGGATGCTTCGCCAATCATTTGCTTCCGGACGCGAGCCATTGGCATCGCCGTTGGTATCGGTGAACTGAGTGCCAGTGGGGGACAGGCCCGCGCCGACCGTGTCGTCTTTCAGGCTGGTCATCACCACGCGGGCACCGGGCAAACCAAGGATATGGATGGTGCCGCCAATTCGATCAGCGATGGTGCCGGGTGATCCAGTTGCAGTGAGCCCGGTTCCATAGGAAGGACTATTCGCGTTTCCGCCGGCGGTGCCAACGTGTACCTGCTCTTGCAGTCGGCCACCGAAGAATTTGACGACCAAGCTTTCTTCCGGGCGACTCTTCAGCAGCAATCCACCGGAACTATGGAAGTTACCGACTTCCAGTGTGTCGGTGATGACATGCACAATGTCGGTATCATCCATGACCGTTTCGGTGGTGATCACGCCGCCGCGAACGTCCAAACCGCTGAGTTGTTGCTCGCGTGGGTCAAACGAGGCTACGTTTTGGTAGCGGTTTTCGCGAATCAGTGGACCTTGGTTGTCATCTAACTCGCTCAAACGATCGCTTGCACCGGTTTGGCGGCCGGTGTCTTGCACGTAGTCGGCAATCAACGAATCGTGATCGATGGAGATGATTGCGCCCCGGTTGTCGATGAAGCTGTTGCCAGCGATCACCGGTTGTGCGCCTCGCACGAAGATCGTGGATGGCGTGATTCCCAGGCGTCCTTCACGACCGGTATCGGCTGAACCGTCCTGACCATCGTCGTTCGATTCGAAACTGGTGTTTGTGATCCGCGCGTTGGCCTGATGCAATTCAATTGGTGCGAATCCCTTTGATTCCGCACCGATTAGGCTGATTCCACCCGAGAAGGCAAAGATCGCATTGTCGATGCTGATATTCGAACCGGGGGCTCCGTAGATTCCCGACCAATCACCTTGCGTTGGGACTGCCGGTGACGTAACTAGATTGTTGTCATTGTTAGTGTCAAAGGTGCCGCCCGCTCCGTAGCGATCGTCCAATGAACTAGTCAACACCACCGGGTTGCGTTGGGTACCTTCGGCCAGCAACTGCGCTCCATGACCGAGCTCGATCCTCGACCCTTGCAATTTGACCACGATGTTTGGATCGAACACAAGCGATCCGTTCAGGCGTCCACGTGTGCCGGTCGCGTTGAGATCCAATCTGCCACCGAGTTCGGTCCCGTCGTCGATCACGCTAAGAGTTGAGGCGTCCAGTTCACGGACCAACTTGAATTCGAGTGGTCCGGGGGCCGTGGTATCGGCGCGATATAAACGTCGCGCGACGTAATCTGATTGATTGACTGCGGGCAGTCCGATCAACTGGACCGAGCGATTGTTTGTCGCAACGGTGATATCGAAGGCGTCAGCAGCGGTCGTGCTGAGCGATTCAAAACCATCGCTATCCACGAAGGTCATGCGGTATTGATAGGTGCCTGCAGCTAAACCACCGCCGGGTAGAGATCGACCGGTAACCGCACCGAGTGTGGGCGAGAACCCGTCATTAATCGAACCTCCGGGGTTACCAGCAACCGAAACATTCTCGGCGATCGCGTGAACGATGCTGGTATCGTCAAAACGAACCGTTGTCGTGACTGGGCTCGCCGGGCTGACCGGAGTCGTCGATGACCGGATAAACAAAGCATTGATACTATTGTCAACCAGCACATTTCGATGAATGTCTGGTCCAATCCGCGAATAGTCGGCCGTGAACGAACCGTTGACCTGATAGATCGGCGATTGGAAGCTTGTTTCTTCAAAACTGTTCGGAGCAGCACTAATCGCTGCGTCAGCGCTGAAGGCGATACTATTGAACGTAATGTTCGGACGCAGATTGATGATTTGGATTGGGTTGACCGTTTGCTGGACCGAATCAATCAGCAAGTTACCGGTACCGCCGTAACGGATTTCGGCATGATTAACGTGCTGCATGAAGATGCCTTCATCTTCCAAGTCACGTCGGCCTTCAGCTTGGTCAACATCGCGACGGAATACCAATCCACCCCAGTTGCCGGGAGATGCCGGTGGGTTAATCCCCGCTGCCGCGGTGTCGACGTCTCGATCCCGACTGCTGGTGAAGATCACGCTGCCTTCACTAAAGCCCGTATTGGCTGTCGAATTTTCGTCACCGACGACCGTGGTGCGGACGGGTTGTCCATTGAGTGAGAGTTCGACCAGTCGTGGCGTTCCAAGAACCTGTAAAGCACCATTGCTGCGATCCAATTGGACGCTGCTGCTACCAACCCCGATGCGCGAGTTTCGTAACTTGAATGCAGCTCCGGCATCGATCATGGTCGTCACGCCCATGGGAACTTCCATGGTTCGGCCATCGACCAATGACTGGCCACCGGTGTCTGCGACACCGATTTGATAGGCAAAGTTATCCGCGGTGGTGGTCAAATCACCATCCGCACCACCATTCCCGACGATTCGAACGATGTCACCCTCGCGAGCAACCCCAAACGCGTTGGCGACGGCCGGATTGGCAATGTTGTTGAATGGTCGCCCCATACTGCCGTCTGCCTGTGGGCCTGCAGTTTTATCGACGAAGATATTACGACCTAAAATTTCACCACCACGGAATGACGATGACACCGAAACAGAACGTTCCAGTTGACCATCCAGTCCGCTGTTTGTCTTACCGAAAATCACGCTGGAACCGACTGCTTGGGCATCGACACCGGCATTCTCGCCATTGATCGCATCCCGTAGTTTTCCGGCTAAATCGGCAGCGGAATCGGGGTTTTGGCCGGGGAGTCCGGCGTTGTAAAAGACGGCTGTATTACCGGGCCTTGCATTTCCTTGTGTTTGTCCCAACGCGGCTAGCGGTACGAATTCATATCTTCGCACCATTCCGCCGCCACCGGTTACCGAGACCGTTTGTCCGGGAGTAATGGCTGCTCCATCGTCGGTGAAATCAAGCCGTCGATTGAGCGATCGTGTTTGGAACCAAAAGTTCTTCACGCCACCGGGGACGCCATCACCATCACCATCCAACGGTGTCCCAGGGACATCTTCGCGTGGATTGTCGACGTCACGAATCACGTCGCCCTTGTCGACTTGTGGTTCAAACTTCAAATGAAGTTCGTAATCACCTTGGGTTCGTCCACCGTAACCGCTATCCGCGATCGTGGGGTCGTAGCGATCGTTGCCACTGGCAGCCACGCCGATGTAATAGGTACCAGCACCGAGTTGGGTGATGATTCTGGAGTCTTCGCTGAAGTAATCATCATTACGTGACAGTTGCACAATGCCGCCGCCACTTAAAAGCAACGGACTGAAACTTAGATTGGCAATCCCAATGTCTTCATTGACCGAGCCTTTGAGCAAGGTGGCATGGAAGATTGAACTAGCGAATGGGTCGTCGTTAATCGCGTCGATCACGTCCCCGACTTCGACAACGCCGGTCCGTGGAAGATCGATCAACAGTCCATTGGCAATCAAATTGCCCGCGAGGTCGCGCGGTTGGTCAACACGTACGGTTCGGTCGCCACCGGAACGGTCGGTTTCAATGAAATCGATTCGCGAATTGTTCCCCAGTCGGCCTTCGAGCATTGAGTCGATGCGCACCGATAGCGTTGTTCCGACACCAAAGTCGGTCACTTCGGAGGCTCGCTGCTCTTGGAACAGCGTTAGCGTTGTGTCGAGTAGGCTTGAATTGGGCAGTCGTTCGGCAAACGTTTCCGCAGTCAACGTACCAACCCGATTCGGATCATTCAGATCGACGTCGAACCTGTATAAGTCAACATCGACCGAATCGGATCGGTGTAGGTAATTTCCATGCAGGATGTCAAAGTTGCCCGGGAACGATGGTTCCAGATCGCGGAGACTGGCTTGGGCTGGCAGGATGTTTAAGAAATCGAGTTCCGGTGGCAACGGATCGGTATGGTTGATCGTGTCGTTCAGGAACAGGGGATCCAAACGCATCAAGGTTTGGATCGGCAAATCTGGGGCTGTTTCCAGTCCCAGGATCAGACCGATTCCGGCCATCGCTTTGCGGGTGAAGTCCTCACCGTAATCGAGGCCGTAGTTGACCTGATTGCTGAAGACGATCGCCGAGTCTTGGAAGGTTGGGTCGATTCGCAGACGGGCATCCAGTTCGGTTTGCGATACCGGTTCGACGCCGGTGATCGCACCGTCCTGCAGATCGTTGACGTCGCCCAGCGCAAAGGTGATGCCTTCACTGGCTGTTTCGCGGAATTGCACGCCGATCTTGCTGGACCAGAGTCCCAACGCTTCTCGGATTCGGGTTTTTTGCCGGTCCTTGATCTGGTTGAGAAAATCACGCCCATCGGCGTCGGTGTCGAAAATCCCCTTGAAGTTGTAGGCAACTTCGGTCACGCCATTGGTCGAATCAGGGCCAAAGGTTTCACCGATGTGTTGCAGCAGGGCTCCCGCGATCTCTGGGATTTCGATGTGCCCCGGATCATCATTGCTGCCCGGCAGTTCAATCACAAATGTCTTGGGGTCGATTGCTTCTTGGAACACCAAGCTGACCAGTTCGCTGTCTTGGCCGAACGTGCCCACGTGCAATGCTTCGCCGAGAGTATCGCCGACGGCAGTTAGCACGAGCGGAGGTGCGCCGACAACCCGCTCAGGTACGGTTTCGTTGGGGTCGCCTTTGATCGTGACAGTGATCACGCCATTGACAGGCCCATTTTGGGCAGCCGTTTTCAGTTCAGCGAAGGTGGGATTACCGGTGCCGAGATCAAATACGACATTGTTTGGATCGGTGTCCAATTGGGCTGAAACAGTAGGATTGTTGCTTCGGATGAAGCGAACTTGGCCGCCTGAAGCCGATTCGCCGACCGCCGTCGAGGTGAAGGTGACTTGCAGGTCCTCGATGCCAAAGTCGCTTGTGGCGGCTGGCGCGACAGGTTGATCAACTGGTGGCAAGATGACGTCGATGCGTCGATCGATCGCCGTTCCGATGCGAAGACGGAATGTGCCGCCACCGAGGGGAACCTGTTGACGGGTTTTGGTGTCGTCCGGATTGCTGGCGTCGACCGGGTTGAGGGCAGTCGTGGGAACCAGTTCATTGATGTCGGTGGCAAAAAACAATCTCGCTGTATGCGAGACTGGATCGTACGCAACCTCTTCAGGTTGGAACAACGCGTCATCGGTTGTGCGGACTGTGTCCTGGGTCAGCAACAGCGAATAGAAGCGTGGGTTCTCGGCGCTGCGCTCGGTCGGATTGCCTTTGACGTCGAATTGCATTCCTTGCGAATTAAACGTATCAGCTGGATTCCCAGCGGCAACGTTTGCATCGAACAATTCGAGCGCATCGATGGCGTCGCTGATATCTTGGAACGTCGCTGTCTGAGGATGCGAAACAACGATGGTTCGGGCGGTCGCGTCGTGAACAGCGGTCGTTGCCGTTGCCAAGTTGTCGACATCAAACGTGATGCTTGTGTCATCAAACGAACGACTTGTCAGCTTGCCGGTGATTGCAATCTCGTTGCCGGCGATGGCGATCGAGCCCGTTGCCGCGTCATCTTCAACGAACAACGGATCTTCGTTGAAATAAACGACAATTTCGTTGCGATTCTGCTTCAACGAACCGTCGGCGGTGCGAACAACCGGTTGCGGCACGATCGATTCAATCAGCGTTCCGAGACGTAGGTCAAATTCGGTCGTCTGTGATCGCTGGTCGGGGTCGAACGGTTGGAACAACTCTCCGCGCTGATTCCGTAGTCCAACGATGCCGAGGCCGGGATCGTCAAACCCAAAGACCTCCAGCTTGTAGCGGTCATCTGTCAACGTCTCAGAAAAACGAATCAGAACTTCGTTCTCGTTTGGCTGGCCCGAAGTAATTAGGCCAGGCGTGATCTGAACGTCGTCGTCCGTATTGAGAATTCCGTCTTCCCCCGCACGGGTCAGACGGATGCCGTCGAACGTATTCTCGTTGAGTTGCTGGTCTTGGTCAAAACGCAGCGTCAAAACGCGGGGAGCAGTGTCCAGAACCGAACCATTGACAATCAGATCCCCCTGGTTGGGCTGAATGCCAAGTAGTTGCGGACCGGCCAGCAATTGCCGCGCTTCGAGTCGCTCCAGAATATTTTGACGACGCTTTTTTTGCGTCGTTCTCTTATTGGAGGAGCGAACAGTTTTGGGACTGCGTGAATCATCAGAGATGAACGTCGACGAGTGTTTTCGCTTGCGCGAGGTCATAGACCGAACCTTCCAGGCGATGTCACCGTTTGCCAGCTATCCGTAGAGCTTGGGCGACCGTGAGATGGTTGTAGTTGCATATCAGTCGAGACGAACCGAGGAACGTTCGACGGGAATAAGGCCAGTGCCATTGCTGACGAGTAATGAACCGAAATCCTCGCGGAAAGCGAGAAAGCCGAAACACAGTCGCCGAGTATAGTTAGGGCCAAAAAACCCGCAAACAATTGCCGGCGAGGTTCCTCAGGAGTAGCGAAATCAGGGGGAAAAACGAGTCCGAACATAACGATCATGCAGGTGGGAAATTGGACTTTACGCCTGCCTGTACCTCATTCGGGGGATTTCGGAGCCGGTTGTTTGCCTATTTTCGCGTGGACACTTGGACGACCGTAAGCCCAGAAAGTTCCAACCTTGTCGGTGAAGAAATAGGGTCTATGCCGATTTTTCTGGAATCGTCCCGAAACGCGGTCCAGCGGCATAAAGTCGTCGCCGGCCGCGGTCATTCGCGGAGATTTTGCGGCCGCAGGGAACATCAATCCAGAGGCCAGTGAATCAGGAACAGTAGCCCAGTGAATCAGGAACAGTAGCCCAGCGAATCAGGAACGGAAGCCCAGCGAATCGGGAAGCCTGGAGCTGAAAACCGAAAGA
>JARGNK010000004.1:68017-72164 GCA_029213145.1 Rubripirellula sp.
GAATCAGGAACGGAAGCCCAGCGAATCGGGAAGCCTGGAGCTGAAAACCGAAAGATTCAGTCGTCCTCCTCGTCATCGTCGTCACGATCGGGGTGTAAGGGGTCGCTGGGGTCGAAAAACAGATCGGCCAAGCCAAGTGGCACTGCGTCACCCCCCAAAGTGCGACGTCGGCGTTGGGCCAGTTGTTCGAGATCGACCGCATCCTCGCCAAGGCATTTTTGCAATGCTTCCTGCCACGCCTCGTCTCGGCTGAGCGGGTGATCCCCTTGCTGCAACAGTCGTTTGATCGCGAATCGCAGTAAATTGATCCCATCTCGCGGGGAGAAATCGAGTTTCAATTCATGGGATTGCTGCAGGAATTCGACCGTCATCGCCAGAATATCGGGTTCGGCGAAAGGTAGGTGGTACTGCAGAATGGCCATTTCATCCTGCTTGTTTGGAAACCCGACTTCCAAGGTTGGTTGCAGTCGACTGAGGATGTAATCGGGGATTTCGAATGTCGATTCATCTTGATTCATAGTGACCGCTGCGCGGAATTCCGACGCGGCCGGGATGGTAATGCCGGCCACGATCGATTCCACCAAGCGGCGGTTATCGAACAGGGGGGCCAGCGACGCCCATGATTTTTCATTCATCCGATTGCCTTCGTCCAGCAGGCAGATTCCTCCTCGGATCATCGCCGAAACTAGCGGCGAAGCGTGGTAAGAAATCTCACCACCTTGGCTGAGCACTGGGGTGATCAGAAGATCTTCCGGACGCGTGTCGGCAGTGCACTGATAGATGTAGAGGGGAAGATTTTGGTGATTCGCCGCGGCAATCGCTAGTTGAGTCTTGCCGACGCCGGGGGCCCCTACCAAGCGTGGTGTTAGCGGCAGATCGGCAGCGTCGATCTTGATCCAGCAGGCCAACAGTTGCATCAGGATTTCTTGTTGACCGATCCATTGCCCCGGTGCCTTGTAGGGTTGAGACAGCTTGAGCATGACGCCGTCGATTTCGACAAATCCGTCGTCGTGCTTGTCCGACTGCGGCTGAGACTCGGGAGATGATGGCATGGCAAAATCGAAAGGGGAAACAGGTGGTTGAATGTTGCGGGCTTACTCTGTGTTCCGACACCGGGCGGTAAACACCCGTTTTCGGATTTCGTTTTTTTTTGCTTTTTTGGACTTCGAACTTCAAAATTCCGTTGTTCGCCGTTTCAACCGTCTGTTTGTCACCGGTTTTGAAGCTTTCCTTGACTCACTTATTGGCGAATCAGGCATCATTCGCTTCGGCAATCGCGTCGATGTAGCCGTGAATGGAATGATCGGCGAAGTGATCGATTTTCCATCGTTTTAGGGATCGGAGAAAGCCACGCCAGCGATCTCTGCGTTTCGCGACCGCACCGAGATGTCGGAGTTTGCCGTTGCTGTCGAGGTAGATTTCGGTGCCAGCATGGCGATAGCCCAAAAAGCTTGGTGGCACACGTGTCACCACGTCGTTGTTGTTGACGAATCGAAAGTGATCCATTTCAACGTAGTTAATGTATCGTTTGTTCCCCACGCGGGGACTGCCGTAGGTATAGAGCTGGCTAGGATTGCTGTCGATGTGTGACAGGAAGCAGCGTCCTGCACAGATGGTTGCCATGGCACCCCCGAGCGAATGCCCGCAGAACCAAAGTGGTTGGACGTTGTCCATCAGCGCGGTTTCGATCATCGGCCACAGATCATCGACTTCTCGTTTAAAGCCGCGATGGACCTTGCCGGTTGTTTCTGACAAAACGCTGGCGGCATTGGCGTCCGCCTTGATGTCATTCCATTCATTCGGCTCGGTGCCGCGACAAGCGATCACACAGTCGTGATCGTTGCGGAATCGGAAGGCTTGGGAGCCATCTCGGTCGTAAAAGGTCACGTCAGGCAAGCCGATCATGACGGCAGCTCGTTGAGCTTCGTCCAAGTCGTTGTAGGCAACCATGGCGAGTTCTGCGAACAACAAGGCTCGCTGTAAAAAACTTAGTTCCGCGATGGGCGTCTCTAGTCGCGACCGCAGGACAATCGCGTGTTCGCCGGGATCCTGCACAACTCGTGTTGGCGCACTCACTGGGGGGTTCACATTTGACTCCTTTTTCGTGGTTCGTCATCGTGCCGTTTGATCCATCCTGCGGCAACCAGCTTGGCTTCCAGCCAATTGAGATTTGTTTTTCGCGGTGTCCGCAGCAGCTTTTAGTCCAACATGGGTCCTGGTTTGGGATGCCCTCCGTCGACATCGATTTGCATCGTGAGTTGTCTTCGCCAAACCTGGTCGTCAGGTTCGGGGAAATCATTGCGAAAATGAACTCCCCGCGATTCGGTGCGAGCCATCGCGGCATCGACGATGCAGGATGCGGTGAGCAGCAGGTTTTGTAGTTCCCAGCCTGCTTCGTGATCAAATTGGCGGGGCATGACATAGGAGGCGAAGGAGCGAATCGAATCGACTGCTTCACGCAGCTCTTCGCCATTACGTTCGACACCCGCCATTCGTCCCATCAAGCTTTTGAGCGACACCCGCACGTCGGCGACATCGAATGATTCGTTGTGATGGTGGACCGGATGTTGAATCGGCAAGGCCTCCATTTTGCTAGGCGCCTCGGCGGCGGCTCGGGAGGCAGCTTCACCCGCATGGGCGCCGTAGACCAGGCCTTCGAGCAGGCTGTTGCTTGCCAGGCGATTGGCACCATGCAACCCACTGCTGGTGACTTCACCGGCGGCCCAAAGCCCGGGTAGGCTCGTGCGGCCCTGTCGATCGACGGTAACGCCGCCAATCATGTAGTGGGCGCCCGGACGCACGGGGATGCGGTCGGTGGTTATGTCCAATCCGAAATTAGCACATGCTTTGTCGATGCCAGGGAAACGGCTGCGAACATGTTGTGGATCAAGGTGCGCGAGATCGAGGTAGACGCTTGCATGTTTCGTCACTGCCATCTGTCGAATAATTGATTGGCTGACGACATCGCGGGGTGCCAGTTCTGCTCGCTCGTCATAGTCGGGCATGAATCGATGCCCATTGGAGTCGACCAGGTGTGCTCCTTCACCCCGAACCGCTTCGGTGATTAGCGACCTCGACGAGCCGGCGATGTAGAGCACCGTTGGATGAAATTGGATGAATTCCATGTCGGCTAATTGCACCCCGGCTCGGTAAGCGAGTGCTGAGCCATCGCCGGTGGCGACGGGTGGGTTCGTTGATTCGCGGTAGACCTGGCCGGCTCCACCAGTGCACAAGATGGTTTCCTTGGCCCAAACGATGACTGGAGGCTGTTGACTTTGAGAGATAATCGCACCCCGGCAGCGTCCCTCGTACGTCAAAAGGTCGATTGTGAACGCGTCTTCCCAGATATCGACATTGGGTAATTCTCTGGTTCTTTCGATCACCGCCCTCATGACTTCGGCACCGGTTGCGTCCCCCCGTGCGTGGACAATTCGCTCTCGGCTGTGTCCACCCTCACGACCGAGGGAAAGTTCGCCCTGCTCTTGATCGAATTGGGTTCCCCAGCGGGCGAGTTCTTCGATTCGGCGGGGGCCTTCACGAACCACCATGTTGACGATTTCGCGATCGCACAGATTCCCACCGGCGGTCAAGGTGTCGGTCACGTGGGATTCGAAACAGTCCTCAGGATCCAAAACGCCGGCGATACCACCTTGGGCGTAGTTGCTGTTGGATTCCCGCAATTGATCCTTGGTGACCACCAGCACCGATTGATTGGATTCGACGGCATTGGCAGCCCGTAGGCCAGCCAATCCGCCACCAATAATCAGGATGTCGGCGAATCGGTGGAGTGATCGACGAGAATCAAACGGAACGAGATAGCGAGGTGTGATCATCTGCTGGGCACGTATTGCGTGCCAATGCGCGGGGCGAACATAGCTGCTTCGTTTGAGACTCGTGTCGGGCAGCACCTACCGGACCCTCTTTATACCGGATACTCTGTTGGACTATGAGTACGCCTGATTCCACCTCCGAAACGGGGCCATCGGAGCCGCCGATTGTGATCGCCGGCCCCGCGATGGATCCCACCGTTCAGACAATCCAGCCGGGCGGCGGCGTTGTGATGTCGATCGAGCTGTTTTGGGGGCGTGTTCGCCGCGGATTGTTGCGGACTTTGCGGCCTGGGTTCGTCCGGCGGATGGCGCAAACT
>JARGNK010000004.1:72174-75990 GCA_029213145.1 Rubripirellula sp.
ACGGTCGATAACCTGCCGCCGGAAATGTTCGATGCGGATGGCGCAAACTCGGCAAGGTGAGCGGGGGCCGTTGCCTTTTGAGGCGATCGATCCGCGAGATGTGAAGTACTACCGTAACCAGCCAACCTATTGGTGGGCTGAAGAAGATGATGCATACGCTTGGCGGGATTCTCTCCCGTTCGTTCGTGCCGGACTGGCCGAGTTGATTTTGTTGGGCGGCGGCTCGATCGTGCTCGGAATCGCGCTGAGTCTCTGGTGGTGGCCGCTGGGAATCCCGTTGGCGGTAATCGCGGTTCTTATCATCTGGTTTTTTCGAAACCCGCACCGCGAAATACCAACCGATCACGGATCAGTCGTCTCGCCGGCCGACGGCAAGCTGGTGCAAATCGAAAAAGTGAATGACCCTGAGCTTGGCCCTTGCGTGCAGTTCGGGATTTTTCTTTCGATTTTTAACGTCCACGTGAATCGAGCCTCTTTGCCTGGTCGCGTCGTCGCTGTCCGTTATCGACCTGGAAAATTCTTGAATGCGCTGCGTCCCGAATCAGCCCAGGAAAATGAGAATTTCGACGTGTTTTTAGTCGATAACGAAGCCGCGAAGGTCGGTAGTGAGCCCCGGACGTTTCGGATCCGGCAAATCACAGGTCAATTCGCACGACGGATCGTTTGCTGGGTCCGTCCGGGTGATGTTCTCGGGCGGGGTGAAATATTTGGCATGATCAAGCTGGGTTCGCGAACTGAGTTGCTGATTCCTGACAGTCCGCAATTAGATTTAGTGGCAGAGCTAAATCAAAAGGTTTGTGCGGGCAGCACCATGCTGGCTCGTTATCGACATCCCCTAACCGATGCCCCCTCGACGACTGAGACCTCGACGACTGAGACCTTAGCGGCGGACAAAGCTAAAGATTCGCATGAGTGAATTAAAGCATGAATTCCAAGTCGATCAGCCCAACGGCGATGATGAATTGGAATCACCCGAGAACGGCCAGTCGAGGCCTGATCGCCCAAGGCCAGCCCGTCGTCGGCGGCGTTTGACTCTGGCGGTTTTGCCAACCTTGCTAACGCTTGGCAATGGTGTCTGTGGTTTGGCCGCAATCGCCGTGGCGATGAGCGTCAATCTTGATTGGGATGACTCGACCAAGTTGTTGGTTGCAGGCGGTTTGATTTTTGGCGGAATGCTATTCGATGCCTTGGACGGCTCGGCGGCCCGAATGACAGGGCAGGCGAGTCGCTTTGGTGCTGAGCTGGATAGTTTGTGCGATGCGATTACTTTTGGGACCGCGCCCGCCGTCATCGTGTGGCGATACAGTGACGGCATCGCTTTGCCCCAGAAAATTAGTTGGGCGATCGGTGTGCTGTTTGCGCTCTGCGTCCTGATCCGTCTGGCGCGGTTCAACGTCGAAACTGGCGAGGACGATGCGCACGATGGATTTGATGGCTTGCCCAGTCCCGCGGCCGCCGGCACGATCGCAGCATTCGCGATCGCGATGCCTGAATTGGCTGGTTATGCGTCAGAAGATTATTCCGAGCGAATTCAATGGCTGGCATTGCAGGTCGAATCGGCCTCGCAATATTTGATTGCCGGTTTGACGTTGTCACTCGCTTATCTGATGGTTTCTCGCTTCGAGTACCCGCACGTGTTTCAGCAGTTGGTTCGCGGACGTCGACGACCGCACGAGATCGGCCAAGCTCTGTTCGTTGTTGGTGGTGCGCTGATCTTGCACTGGTTGGTGCTGCCGATCGCGTTCTGTTACTACGCGTTCGCATCACCGGTGCGAGCACTAATCAGTGGCTGGCGAAATCGACACGCAGTGACTCCCGAGTCACAGTGATCCCCGAGTCGCAGTGATCCCCGCCGAGTTGCAGTGATCCCCGCCGAGTTGCAGCAATCTACAGTGGCGAGTTGACCGACGTTGTTGCCACGCTCTACAGCGACGCAGATCACTTTCAGGGAGACGCGATTTGACGAATGGGATCGGGATGCAGACGCCTGATGCTTCGCTAAGACGCTTCCGCAGCTTAAGAGCCTATGCGAAAACTAGTAGCGGAAGCCGTGGAGGCTTTCGGCCCTCACCGGAAACCGCCGAAATTCTTGACGAATTCCGCTACGAAACTACGCGCTCATCCATGATCGAATGGGCTTTCGGATAGGTTCTAGGAGTTTTGTTGGCGGCCACATTGATGCGGTGAGTTTGCGAAGTCGAGTTACCGCTTGGCAGGCTGGCTACGTCTCTTCGATAGGGGGCGGCGTCTCTGTTGGACTTCCGGCTTATCCGCCTGAGAGGTTTCTGCAGCGAAAGTGTCAGTCAATCAGTTTATTGATCGGGTACTCGACGATCCCGGTTGCTCCGATCGACTTGAGTTCAGGAATGATGTTTCTCACCACCGATTCTTCCACAATCGTGGTGACGTCGACCCATTCGGGGTCTGAAAGTTCGCTGATGGTTGGTTCTTGTAGGGCAGGCAGTAATGCCAGGACATTCTTCAAATCGGATCTCAGAACGTTCATCATCAATCCCACTTTGCCCTCGGCGTGTAGGCAAGACATCAGCATCAAGGCGATGTTATCGAGCTTCGTTTTTTTCCAAGCATCCTGGTGCGAATCTTTATTCGCGATCAATCGGGTGGTGCTCTGCAACACCTCGTCGACGATCCGCAGGTCATTCGCGCGGAGTGAGCTTCCTGTTTCGGTGACTTCGACAATGGCATCAGCGAGCCGTGGCGGTTTGACCTCGGTCGCTCCCCAAGAGAACTCGACGCGTGCTTCGACACCGTGTTTGGCGAGGTATCGCTTGGTTAGGCCAACGGCTTCGGTCGCGATCCGCATTCCTTGCAGGTCTTGGACTGTTTTGACGGGCGAATCTTCGGGGACGCAGAGCACCCAGCGAACCGGTCCGCGACTGACACGGGAAAATACCAACTCACAAACTTCGACGACATCAGCTTCTGATTCGACGACCCAGTCGTGTCCGGTGATGCCGGCATCGAGTACCCCCTGTTCCACGTAGCGAGCCATTTCTTGCGCGCGGATCAGTAGACACTCGATCTCTTGGTCATCGATGGTCGGATAGTAGGAACGTGACGAGAACTTGATGTTGTATCCAGCCCGTTCGAATAGCTCAGCAGTCGATTTTTGCAGACTGCCCGCGGGGATACCCAATTTTAAAATGTTACGGTCGCTCATCACTCAGCTTTTCTTGTAAACCTGATGCGGATCAAAAACTCGCTCGCCGACGACTTCGGGTTCCGCTTGACCGGGGACTATTTTTCGGAAAAAACAAGTGCGGTAACCTTCATGGCAGGCGGCACCTCCGATCTGGTGGACTTTCACCAGCAGCGTATCGGCATCACAGTCAAAATAGATTGACTGCAGTTCTTGGACGTTGCCGCTCTCTTCACCCTTGCGCCAGAGTCGTTTTCGGCTGCGGCTGTAGTAGCAAACTCGCCCCGTTGCGAGCGTTTCCTGGAAGGCTTCTTGATTCATGTAGGCCAACATCAGGACATCACCGGTTTGATCGTCCTGGGCAACCACTGGAATCAGAGGTGTTTTTTCAAAGTCGGGCCCGTTCACCACTCGCTCCTCAACACGCAATCTTCGGTTCAAAGCGTCAACATACCAGCCGGACCAAGAGATGGTAGGGCGGGTGGTCGGGTCGCGTGATTCCTGCGATGCCTGGTGTCACGGCCCGCAGGTCTTGTTTTTGAGCGATCGCAACGTGGATGCTTGCTGTCGCGCCGGCACGCCTAGGCAACTCGTTCCCAGGCAAAAACGGGCGGCGCCAGGCAAAAAGGGGCGGCGCCAGGCAAAAAGGGGCGGCG
>JARGNK010000004.1:76090-86294 GCA_029213145.1 Rubripirellula sp.
CAAAAACGGGCGGCGCCAGGCAAAAAGGGGCGGCGCCAGGCAAAAAGGGGCGGCGAAGAACGCGGGATCGAACGCCTTAAGTCAATGCGGTATCGATTGGGGCTGGTGAATTGGTTCGCTCGCCCGACTTGGTTAACGGTTCCTGATTGGGCAGTGGGTCGTATTGGGTGGTTTCTTCGGTGACCAATTGTCCACCCGCACTCCAGTACAACGAATAGCTAATCGGCACCAAATACAGTACGACGACCGTCGCAAACATCTCACCAAACGCGATGCTGGTCGCCATTGGGATCAGGATTTGCGCCTGAATTGATGATTCCAATAGAATGGGCGTTAATCCGCCGATGGTCGTGATGGTGGTCAACAAGACTGGTCGAAAGCGTCGCGTTCCCGATTCTCGGATCGCATCGTTGATCGGCATTCCTGCCCGCACTCGAGAGTTGATAAAGTCGATCAACACAATTGAATCGTTGACGACGATTCCGGTTAAGGCGACGATTCCGTAAAAGCTAAACAGCGTCAGTGGTAGTCCCATGATCAGGTGTCCCACGACGGCGCCCAAGACCCCGAAGGGAATGATCAGCATCACCAAGATTGGCTGCATTGCTGATTTGAATTCGATCGCCAGCAAGACGAACATCACCAGCAAGGCGACAAAGAATCCACCGAACAAACTGACCATCGACTCCGCACGCTGCTCTTGTTGGCCTCCCCATCGCACGCGAACCATGGGGAACTCTGCGCGTAGTCCTGGCATGAAGTTCGCCTGGAGATCTTCGACGATCTCAGCCGCATTTCCCACGGTTTCGTCCAGATCACTGGCGACGGTGATTGAACGTGCCTGGTCGATGCGATTGATTTCGGAGTAACTACGGACGACATCGATTTCAGCCAGTGCGGTGATGGGGCGTTCGACACCATCCTGCAAACGAACTCGAATCTCGTCGAAGTTGGACAACAGACGGCGGTCTTCGCGCGGGTAGGTGACCATGATCTTGACTTCATGGCGACCACGTTGCACCCGCATGACTTCTTCGCCGTAGTACGCGGCGCGAACCGTTTCAGCGAGATCCGCGGTGCGAACTCCCATCGCAAAGGCTTCTGGTTTGATCCGAAAGCGGTACTCCCATTTGCCTGGGACGGAGTCATCTTTGATATCGAAGACGCCGGGATATTCGGCCAGTTTTTCCTTGCAGCGTTCGACCGCTTGCTCGAGTTCTTTGATGGCAGTACTCGGGCCGAGCAATTTGAACTCGATCGGGGTCCCGCCGGGGCCAAAGGATCTTGCTCCTAAACTCAGTTCCTCCGTCCCTGGAATCACACCGACCTCCTGACGCCAAGCCGCGACGATTTCGCGACTGTGAACGCCACGTTCTTCGGCTCGCAGCAATTCGACTTCGACGCTGCCAAGGTGTCCGCCACCACCAGATGGCATCGGTGAACCACCGGGACCCCCGCCTTGAACTTGTGCACCAACAACACGGAATGAATTAATCGCAATGGCTTTTCCTTGCGACTCGTAATTTTCCGCCACCCGCCAGAACGCATCCTCACACTGCTTGGTCGCCGCATCGGTCACTGATTCGGGCGTTCCATCGGGAAACATCACCCGCGCCGTTAGCGTGTTGCCGTCTACACGAGGAAAGAAACTGAATTTGATCGTCCCGCTGCGATACAAGCCGTAGGTCAACAGCAGCGAGGTCAAGCAAGCCGACACGATGATGAGGCGGTTATTCAGCATCCACAACAAACTGGGACGATAGATGTGATGGATGTACCAATCGAGTGATTTTGTCGCTAAGCGATTTGCCCACCATGCAGGCGCCATTAGCCACCGCACGGCAAAAAATAGCACGTTGATGATCTTGAAGATCAAGCTCTCGCGATGTGCCAAGTGGCAGGGCAAAATGGTGACACATTCGATAAGTGATGCCACTAACATCGCGATGATTGCTGCCGGCATCACCGAAGTGAATTTGCCCATCGTTCCACCGACGAATAGCAGGGGCGAAAAGGCGACGATGGTCGTTAACACAGCGGTTGTCACCGAGGGAATGACCTCGACAGTGCCGTCAATCGCTGCTTGCATGTAGGACTTTCCCATCTGCCGATGAGCGAACACATTTTCGCCAACTACGATCGCATCATCCACAACAATTCCGAGTGCCATGACAAAGGCAAACATCGAGATTTGATTCAAAGTCTGCCCGGTCAAGTACAAGTACGTCCCGGCTGCTAGCAGAGAAAACGGGATTCCCAAGGCGACCCAAAAGGCAAGTTTTGGATCAAGGAACAGCAGCAGCAACACGAAGACGATCAGCAGCCCCTGGGAACCGTTTCGCACTAGCAGGTTCAGCCGCCCACGCACCTCGACCGATTCGTCACTCCACGTCATCAGCTCAAACCCGGGCGGGAGTTCTGCAGTGGCGGTGTATGCTTTGACCGCATCGATCATCGCAAGCAAGTCTTGCGAAGTGCTCCGCTGGACCGTCAATGCCAGTGCTGGTTTGCCATTGATGACGTTGATCGCGGTTGCATCGGCAAACTCGTCTCGTACGCGACCTAGGTCACCGACCGTTAAGACAGCGCCACTTGACTCGGTCACCAGTGGCAATTCTGCCAGGTCATCGCCGTTGGTGCGGCGGTTGTTTCCCCGCAGTAAAACTTCCTGAGAACGGCTGCGAATCGATCCTGCCGGCAGTTCTTGATTTTCGCGACGGATGATGTCGGCGGCTTGCTGCAGGGTCAGGCCATGGGACCGGAGCGTTTCCTCCGGGAATTCGATGTCGATTTGGTAATCACGAGCGGCCAAATATCCGACCTGGGTAACCTCGGGAATGGCTAACAGGTCTTCACGGATTTTTTCGGCGACTTCGCGCAGAGTCAGCTCGGAGCCGGCGTTCAAAGATTGCCTGCGGAGTGCTTCCCCGCTAACTGATTCGCCGCTAATTGATTCGCCGTCGGTCGATTCCGGTCCCAGTACGCCGACGCGAATGGACGGGCGGCGATTGGTTACCAGAGTGATTTGAGGGTCTTCCGCTTCCAATGGAAAGCTGGGGATGCGATCCACCTCGCCGCGGACTTCGTCCAAGACGCGATCGGGCGATCGGGCGTCCGGAAATAACTCAAGCACAACGTTGCAATTGCTTTCCTGAGCGACGGTGGTGATCTTTTTGATCCCTTCGATTCCACGTACTGCTTCTTCAATCTTTTGGCCAATTCCCTCTTCGACTTCCTGGGGAGCTGCACCGGGGTAGGGAACCGTGACCAGAATTCGGTCCAGTTCAAATTCAGGAAATGACTCTCGTCGCATTGCCCCCATTGAATACCAGCCGACGACGAAAACGCCGATCATGCAGAGGTTCAATGCCGACTTGTTAGCAATCGATGCGCGAACAATCGACCTCATGGCTGATCTCCCTGGGCAGTCTTCGTCTGGCTGCCGTTCGGTTGATCGCTTGCCGTATCAACTGGAATGCGGCCAATTGGTGGGGCAACCATCGCAGTCGGGTCCGGTATGGGGGCGTTTGGTTTCAAGGCGTTCACTGCTAAGCCGCTGATTGGTGTGGCGAGTGGTGAGACGACCACTGCGTCGCCAGTTTGCAAACCATCGGCGTGTTGATGAGCGATCACCCAGCGTTCATTGGAGTGCGCAATTTTGGCGATGTTCCGTTTGAGCTTGCCGTCGGTGACGGTCCAGACAATATTTCCGGGCTGGATCGCAGTTTGAGGGATTTTTAGCAATGCGATCGGTGGTTGAGCTTTGATGAGAATCTTGACAAACATCCCGGTCATCAAAGTGGGCGGATTGAAAGCGACTGCTGAATCTGTCGTCGATTCCCCGACCGTGACCTCCAGTGGCTTGTCAACGTGTACTCGGCAAGGAATCATCCGTGTTTGATTGTCGATGCCGCTACCGTCGTATCGGTTGACCAAACCTTGCCAATGGTAGGAAACATCGCCGAGTTGAAACGTCACCACGGCAGGCGTTTCAGGAAAATCGTACGCTTCAGTCAGGTCAGTGGTGGTGGAGTCGTGCGCTGTATCGCTGCGGGTGTTCAGTTTCGCTTGCCACAGCCAATTCATTTGTCGCATGTGCAGCTTGCAGGTCACGTCCAATTGAGAAGTGTCTTGCAGCGTCAGCAGAGGACTTCCCAGTTGCACGTAACTGTCTTGTTCGACGTTGTCCATGATGACAACACCGTCAAGTGGTGCAAAGATTTCGGTGCGTTGTTGAGACAATAGCGCTTTATCAAGATTGGCGTTGACCAATACTTTGGCGCTTTGCATCCGCACGGCTCGCTGCGTCAGCAGTTTTTTCTGATCCAACAGCGTCTGCAGACTGTTGCGGGCAGTCAATTCAGCCCGCCGTGATACATCGAGTTCACTTTCAGAAGCTGCTTGAGTGGCACGCAAATCCACATTGCGTTGCAGTTGGCGGACATCAATTTCAAGTTGTTGGCCCGCCAGTTCGATCTGATTTTCGGTGGTGGCAAGTTCCACGTTCAATTCTTCGATCATGGCATCGGCTTGTTTCAACTCTTCCTGCAGTCGTGCAACTTCCAATTCGTAATCGCGTTGTTCGATCCGCAGCAGTAGGTCCCCTTTTTTTACCGCTCGTCCTGTCCGGCAGTTGTCGGACTTGTATTCAATGCGTCCGCTCACTTGTGCGGCCAGTTCAATTTCACGAAACGGTACGACGACGCCATCGACTTCAAATGGGATGCCGCCTTGGTGAGCTTCAGCCGTGACGACGCGAACAACAGGCAATGTCCCACGGTCTGGTGGGCGAGTGGGGACGACAGGCTTGCCCAGCAGGAAGAAGCCGACCGCGCCACCAACCAAGAGGGCGAGGGAAATGATTGTGCGGACAGACGTGCTCAGAGTGTTCATTGCGAAGCCTTGATGCGGAAACGACAAGCCATTTAGTTTAAACACGCTTGGCGGCAGCACCAGTTTTGTGCCGGGCGTTTAGGTTGCCGAACGCATCTTTGGATATCAAGCAAAGGCAAGCTGGAACGGTCAGCGTGTTCAAGGCTGTGAACAGGGATAACTGATTTGCGATGCGCGTCGTCTGATTGGTGGGCTTTTGAGTAGTGGCATTCGGTAAAACCGTCCAGCTATCCCTCCACGGGCATTTTTGGCAGTGAATCCAAGAACAAGCGACCATACGCTTTGGTGCGGATTCGTGGGTCCAGAACGACCACCATGCCTGTGTCACGGCGAGTCCGAATGAGTCGCCCAAAGCCTTGGCGGAACTTCAAAACAGCTTCGGGTAATTGATAGTCCGCAAATGGATTTCCGCCCAGCGATTTGATGGCATCGAGTCGGGCTTCGATTTGAGGATGGTCGGGTACAGAAAAAGGTAGTTTCGTGATGATCACGTTGCTTAACGATTTGCCTGGGACGTCAACGCCTTGCCAAAAGCTATCAGTGCCGAACAAGACACCTCGTGAATCACGGCGGAAAGCGTCAAGCAGTTGAGTGCGGTTTTGGCTGGCTGCTTGGCTGTAGAGTTGCATATTCTGCGTGGCCAGCCAGGGAGCGAGGGCGGCAGCACAACGTTTCAAAAGGTCGTAACTGGTGAACAGCACAAAGGCGTGTCCGTCGGACTGGGTGATATATTTCTTGATCTGGTCGGGTAACGCTTTTTCAAACGCGTCACGCTGGCTCGATGGATCCGGCAACTTTGTTTCCAGAACCAACTTGGCTTGTTGTTGGTAGTCAAAGGGGCTGCCAACCCGCAGTGACATCCCACCTGATAAGCCGATTCGGGAGCGATAGAAAGAGAACTTGTCGTCCGTTCCTGTGGCCAATGTGGCACTGGTCATCACGACTGATCGAATCGTCTTGCTTTGGAAAAGTTCCTGTCGCAGGGTTTGGCCGACATCAATCGGCGAAGCAGCCAGTGCGATCCGGTCAAGGCCGCGTCGCGACCCACTTCGTTCCAACCAGTAAACCGCATCGTCCAGATCGTGTGTCAACCATTGTCGTAGCCCACCCGCTAAGGCAAGCATGCGATCATGAGCGGAATCGAAATCTAAGCGGTCAGCTTCGGTGTCTTGCGCAGCAGCTTGCTGCTTGAGTGCCATCGCCAATTTTTCCATCGGCTTACTCAATTCATTCGCCACCACATTACTTTCAAGGACACGACCGTTGCGGGGGCCACGGTCCGTCATCCAGTCGAGCAGATCTGCGAACAGGTTGGTCGCTGCGAATCGACACTGATCGACCTGCTGTTGCAGTCCTCGCAGTTGTTTGTCGACTAACAGGCCTTTCTGTGTTCGGTCGTTGTACAAACGATTGAACAGATAATCGAATTGACCATTGGTCAAACGGATTCCCAGGTGGTCACCCGCGACCGATTCGAGAGTATGGCACTCATCAAGAATCGCGGCATCGTAATCGGGGATCAGCGAAACACCTTGTCGCCTTAATGCCAGGTCGGTGAAAAAGAGGGCATGGTTGACCACAAGGATTTGGGCACCCATCGCTCGCCGTCGGGCACGAAAGTAAAAGCAATCTTTATAGTGTTTGCAGGAACGACGCAAGCAATTGCCGGTGTCACTGACCACTTCATCCCAAACCGTCGCTTCGGGACGCATCGGTAATGATGATAGGGATCCGTCCGCGGTTTCGGTCGACCAATTCTTGATTTGACGAAGCTGTGACAACTGCTCGTCGGTGCTCATCAGCGTCGTTGCCTTGCCGATCGCTCGATTCATTCGCCGGAGCGAAAGATAGTTCCCGCGTCCTTTGACGAGCACTGCTGAAAATTCCAGCGGTATCACGCTGTTCAACAGCGGAATGTCCTTGGAAATCAGTTGTTCTTGCAGGCTGATTGTGTGGGTTGAAATCACGACCCGTCGCGACCGCTCCGGTTTTTCATCGTTGCTCTCTTTACTAGAAGCCTGGTCGGCGGTCGCGTACAAGATGGCGGGAACCAGGTACGCAAAACTCTTGCCGGTTCCGGTTCCTGCTTCGGCAATCAAGTGCTGGTCGTCCCACAACGCTTGGTCGACCCCGCGTGCCATCTCTAGCTGCTGTTGACGGGGTTCGTAGTTGTCCAGGCGTCGCGCAATTCTTCCTTCTGGGCCAAGGATCGAATCGACTGATAGCACTTCGTTCACAAAGGCTCCTGATGGTTCTGCGTTTCACAGTCCGATAACGTAGCGGGTCGTGTGGCAAACGAAAAATCCCCCTTGTGAATCAGCGTTTCGGAAATCGACTCCGGAAGTCTCCCAATCCAAGGCGGTCGCATCGGTTCTGAAGTCGACTTCTCGATCTGCCGGCGGTTCGGAGTCGGACGGACGCAGCCTCAGGCTGGGGGCCTGACCGATGTGCCAGGCTAGACAGCATCCCATTTGTGATGCCGATTGTGAATTTGGCCTCAGGCTACCTGTCTTGTCCTCGTATATGTCCTGACTTCGTATATGTCCTGACTTCGTATTGGACCAGTCTTTTGGTTTCGCATACTCCTGTTTTCTGGTGTCGGCTGTGATCTGGCGACTTTGTGTGGGTGCCGCTCGGCGGAAGATGGTCCCGAAAACCAAGATTGGAGGCGAAAGCCAGAATAGCGGTTCATGAAATCTTTGCAGCAACCCTTCACTCACTTGATGTTTGCCGTGGCGTTCTTGCAGATGACCAATCAGGCATTGAACATTGGGGATGCTGATCAAGCCTAATTCAGGCCAGGTTGATCGCCCTCGGGAATTGAAAATCCAACCGGCGTGATTGACCTCTGGATGGGCTTGCCAAGTGGAGCTTCGCTCAGGATCGAGCGCAGTCTTTTGCGATCTGGTAGATCTCGTTCGCGTCCAAGACTTGATCGTTGGATTCGAAGAGTTGTTTGATCGCCGCGCGGTGCGTTTTCATTTTCAGTCCACCGACACCGATGGCACCGTAGGCGACGCCATTGCCCAACGGAGCTGCCTTGTCAGCGACCGAAACGCCGCCGATCCCCGCTGGAGGAACGGCATTCAAGTCGATCGCCACCTTCAAGGATTCGATGCCTGCGATGGTTCGCTCCTTAACAAGTTCGAAACCAGCCGCCGCACAGCCGATAACGATCTGGGCACCATCGAGAACGTTGGTGCCGATTCCATTTCCAATGGCTGCCGCCGTTAACTTTCCGTTTTTGGCCTTATTGGCAATTTCTTTGCACGCGACTTCGGCTCGCTGCTTCGAACGACTGGTCAGTGTGACATCCGCCCCGTCACTCGCCATCAGTTGGGCGACGCGGCGACCAACTGGGCCGGTTCCACCGAGTACGACAGCCTTCGCGCCGTTGAGGTCGATGTGACGGCTGGCAGCGACCACTGCCGCAGAGGCCGTGGTGTTGCATCCGTTGGCATCTAGCATCAGCGAGACTCGAACGGGGCCGAAAAATGCGTCTTTGCACGCGGCCAACAAACGCTCGGCGACCATCACATCAGATCCGCCAATGAAGATCGCGGTATGCCGTAGGTTCTCGCCGCCTCGAGTAAACATCGCGCCATGCACCAATGGCTCGACACTCGTGACTTGGACGCCGCCGTAGCGAAGCATGTGATCGACTCCCGCATCAATTGCGACGATCGAGTCGAACGAGCTTGGTTGAAGATCACTATCCAGTTGGATCAGGATTCGACTCGTCATTCGCTATCCGATGGAGAGACCACAGGCGGGTCACGGGAGACACGTGGATCGGCACAGATCGCCGATCCCACGCGATGTTGCAAATTGAAACAGAGCCGTCCCAAGTTTCTCCGAACCTTGTTCGGGAGTCCCTTGTCGACAGCCGGTCAGCGAGTGACCTTTGCTTAGAAGCCCTTGAAAGGGTGTGCTGCGGAATCTTTCTTGGCGAGCATCTCGTCGGCCGACGGTTTGCTTCCCATTGCCGCTGCGAGTGACTGCTTTACCGCTTCGTAGTTGTAATCGTAAATCTTCTTGTCATCTTCGGCGGCAGGATGAATGAAGACGCCGCAGACACAAACGAGTTCTTCGGTTTGATCCTTCGGAATGATCCCTTCGCCAACGGCGTCAGCGACCGCTTTGGCAACCGCAGCTTGGGCGGGACCAAACATCTGTACAGCCTGCTTCATTCCCTTAATGGTTACTTTTGTGATCATCACGGTCGAAGGTTTGACCGCAACGTTCGGCTCGAGGACGGCCAGCAGGTTGGTGTGGCCTTCACTCTGAGTTGACAGTGCATTTGCAAATGCGACGCCGACAGGTCCGTCCTTGCTACCGATCATCAAATCGATGTGAGCGATTTCGTTACCTTCGCCGACCAGTGCTTCACCAACGTAGAATTGCATGACGTTTTCGCCTATGAAGGGGAGAGTGCGAGAAAGGCTCGTCCGGTACAACCTTTGAAGCCATGTGAATTAATCGTTTGGCTGAAAACCCTAACAGACCGCACCGGCGATGCAAACACCCGAGACGCTGTCGAAATCAAACCAGATCAATCGGCCGCCGCTTGTACTGATCGGGGCATCCGTGCGGGCGGCCGCCCAATCAGCCCGTCGCGGCGGCTACCGAGTGATCGGGATTGACCTGTTTGGTGATACCGATACCCGCGAATTGTGCGACGAATTTTACTTGCTGAGTCCCGAAATCCAGCAAATGACCCGTCCAGAATTGGGTGATCGTGTCCTGGCAGCAATCCGAGGCTTGCCGATCTTGCCGGTCGGTGGACTGCGACGCTGGCCGGCCGATTTGCCAGCCGACGGGTTCTTGGGCAGCGATCCCACCGAAAACTGGGGGTCGGAGAATGGGGTGTCGGGCGATCGCTCATCCGGCAGGGGTACCTTTCGGCCGCCGGGATCTTTTCGCGATTTCGATGACCTGCGGGATTTTGTTGGGGATCCGGCCATTGGTTTTCCAGAAACGATCGATGCGATCACGCCACCGGGTCGTGGCAAGTGGCTTCGGAAGCGAACCGACAGTTGTGGTGGCCTGGGGATCTGCTGGGCAGCCAAGGAGGATGGGGGCAGCTTGTTTCGCCAAAAGCCAGCGGGAGACAAGGATCAAGCAGCAGACCAAATTCAACTGGGAGACCAAATTCAACTGGGAGACCAAATTCAACTGGGAGACCAGGGTAGTGAAACGCGATTACAGCGGTGGGTCCGCGGGCGTCCGTTTGGTGCGACTTTGATTCACGATGGCGATCAAACGACCTTGGTCGGTGTTTGTCGGTCGGTCGTGACTCGGATCGGCTCTT
>JARGNK010000004.1:86394-89426 GCA_029213145.1 Rubripirellula sp.
ATCTATTTCAAGCGAATCCACTTTGCCAGCCGACCTCAAGTCTTTCGTCGTAAACGCTGGACTGCGGCTTTGCGGCTAGGATCGTCGCTTCACGATATTCCGGTCGACGGACAGCGAATCGGCATGGGGGAACCAATTTGCACCGAGATAGAACGATTGGAGTGGAACGCGGAGGAAAGCTGATTTCTTCCCCGCCGAATCCTGTCACCGCACCGCTTGGGTACCGCAGCATCTCGAGCTGAGCTTCAGTTGGATCCCCGAGCTCTATGGCGGCTCGAGACGATTATTCGGGCATTCGGTTCTTTGATCCCAATCGTGCTCGTACGCAGGCGTAGCTCGGTACTCGTATTCCTACTCGAGTCCACGCGACAGCAAGGAACGTGAAACGCCGTAGAGATGAGCGTAGACTGCAGACGATTTGCTCACATCCGCGCCGAATCGAGTATGAGTACCGCTTTGCTGAGTGCGATGATGGGTTCGAAAAGAGATGTGCAATCGATCTCACGCACTCGAAGCTGCGCGGTCGATGGTTCGATAGCAGGCTGTTCGGCGGGACGGCCGGTTTGGATTGGCCGAATCGTACCTGTCGTAAAGAGCCACAACCACGCTATTCACCCGAGTCGCGAAGTACGGCGTTCTGGCAGTGAACGCGTTTTCGGTCACGACTTCTCGTCACGACTGTGTGTTTGCCAACGTTACCGTCCGAGCCACCGAGCTGAAGAATTCATTCAGCCCGGCGTCGTTAATCACGACGTTTATTCGATGCCGCGTTCTTCGGCGTAGGTGTAAACCCTGAACATCTCCTGGTCCTCTAGTTCGTCATGAACGGTCAACTGACCTGACTGGTCGAACAGCAACATCACGCCGGGACTTTGGACATCTTCGGTGATTTTGAGTGGCTTGGCGCCATCGATTGCGACAACGGTGGTGCCACTGACCAGCGAAGCGTTGGGCATTTTCTTTACCAGCAGAGAAATGGGATCAACCACGTCGGCTGATTCCATGTCTTTGCTCAGCACGGTTCCTGCGGTGACGTCCAATTCGACGGGGATACGAGCGCCGGTTTTCGGGTCGTATTGAGAGGCCAGCAGTTTTGCCTTGGGCTCGCCCCGCGAGTATTCGACCTGTTTGCCGCCAACGGTTGCCGTTGCGATGGGGCCGCGTTCGACAGGACCGACGTAGTAGTGTTCCAAAGTTGGCAGGGATGTAATTGCGGAGGGTTCACTCCAGTCGCTCCAGCGTTCGAACAGTTCTTCGCGGGAATCTGCATCGGCGGCTTTTTTCATCTGCTCTTGAATCCGCGTGGCTACTTCGGGAGCAAGGTTCTTGACCTGGGGTTGCTGCTTTTCAGAGAAAGGGAAGTTTGGGTCAACGACGGAGAAACGAATTCGGTAGACATACTTGCGGCCAAGAACTGGTCCATTTTTGATTCCGGCAAAGTCATAGAACCGGATCATTTTATGTTCGACTGGGTCAACTTCCGCGCCGCGGCCGCTCATTCCCATCATCATTCCCATCATCATTCCATCCATGTCGCCCATTTCATCCATTTCCATTCCCATGTCCATTCCCATGCCGCCACCCATCATTTCATCCATGCCGCCTGCTGCGCTTCGCTCGCCCGGCCCGGTGAGTTCGAGGTCATTCAAAGCGGCATCGACATCAAATTCTCCAAAATCTTCGACCTCGTCGGTCTGATTGGCCAATTGCTGCAATTCTTGCTTGGATAAGGCTGGGATTTTGGTGTGCTTGGCCCAGGTTCGGTAGTCATCGAGCAGAACCGGTGGAAGCCACATCGTGAAGGCGTCATCGCGGTATTCCGGGTGGACGGTTTCGGGTGCGAATCCAGACCAGAATTTTCCGGCAAGTGTGGTGTATCTCAGGCGGGTCCAGATATCCACCCAGTCTTCGTCGCCGAGTTGGTCAACCGGTTTGTCCGTGACATCCGCACGCTGGACTTCGAAGCCGTAGTAGTACGGCGTGTCACGTGCTGGCGTGTATTCGGAAGCGTCGGCCAGCGCGAGTTCGAAATTCGCATAAAGTTCTTTGTGAGGGACCAGGGCGGTTCCCACGATGAATTGACCGAGTCTGGGTTCGGGCAATCGTTCGTCTTCGGTTTTGCTTGGACGAAAACCAAAGTCATGTTCGGCATTGAATGTTCGCTTGGGGCCTGAATCACCTTCCATGCCCAGCATGTCGCCACCGAACATGTCGCCGTCCATCTCCATCTCCATGTCCATTCCGCCTTCCATGTCGCCCATTTCCCCTTCCATCCCGCCGAATCCTAATCCCATCTCCGCACCACCTCGATTGCGATTTCGACGGCGGCGGGTTTTCTTTTCAACCTTCTCCAGTTCGTCAGCGTCTTCGAGGTTATATAGGGCGTACTGGGGCTCGGCGCTATTGGTTTGAGCTCGAAAGGCAATTGCAGTTGTCACCGGCGTGAGCTCGATGGAAGTCGCTGCGACCATGACCGGATCTTGCCGGCGAACAATCGACTCCAGCGTTTTGCCCTCCCAGGTTCGCTCCAGTTTGTACTCCGAAGGTTCCACTGCGGTGTACAACTTTTCGGTTTCGCGGACGATGTCGAATGTCGGGTTCCGATCCTTCAGGACTTCATCATTGTGGTTGATATCGATATCACCTCGGACCTGAGTCGCGTCCTGTTGGAGTCGAGCAGGCAGATGCTGATCGAGGAAGTTGGGCTTCTGAAGCCCTTGATACATCAAGAACACAGAGACACCGATCACGACCACCAAAATCATCTTTTCGATGTGGTTGATGAAAAAGTTTTTGATCTTATCGGTATCCATGGGATCGTCCCTTGTACGGATCAGGTAGTGAAAGTGAAGGGTGGAGAATGGAATCTCGGAAACGAACTAGGCTTGATTAGGGTTGCGTTGCTGCCGTCGATGTCGGCGGGGCAGTGCTTGTGCCGGTGACCGGCGCAGTTGTGTCGCCAGCAGGTGTGGTTGTATCGCCCGCAGGTGTGGTTGTGTCGCCCGCAGGTGTGGTTGTGTCGCCCGCAGGTG
>JARGNK010000004.1:89526-100151 GCA_029213145.1 Rubripirellula sp.
TCGCCCGCAGGTGTGGTTGTGTCGCCCGCAGGTGTGGTTGTGTCGCCCGCAGGTGTGGTTGTGTCGCCAGCAGGTGTGGTTGTGTCGCCAGCAGGTGTGGTTGTATCGCCAGCAGGTGTGGTTGTGTCAGCGTCGGTTGTAACCGGCGGAGTCACTGTTGCCTCTGGCAATCCTTCGACCACGGTATCCTCGGTTACTTGCTCGACGCCAAGCTTCTCGCCGTCAGGCGGATTGTAGATGTAAATGATTCCGTAGACTTCGACGTATAGATCGAGAGGGAACTCCTCGACGGGTGTATCGGCTAAGCCGCCACCGCCCATCGGGCCCCCAGGGCCGCCCATGCCGCCCATCATGCCGCCCATCATGCCGCCGCCCATCGGGCCTTCATCCATCTCACCCAAGCCGCCTTCCATTTCCAGGTCACCGCCCATCATGCCGCCTGTGCCGCTGGCAGCGTCTTTGGGAAGGACTCGGACCTGGCTAACTTCCACCATCAGTGGAGCACTCCCGCAGACAGCGATGAGCTCGGGCACAGCACGTTGATCCATGACAAAGGTCATTTTGACTGGAACCCGCTTGGCGACTGCGAGTGCTGCATCGTTGGGGCTATTGCTGGTTAACGCGGAGCGAAGCGTTTGTCCGGTGATAGGTTCACGCAGCGCGTTGAGGTAGCGGTTGTCGGCTGGATCGGGTGCGGGGCCGGTTGTGCCGCCCGGATCCATATCGCCCATTTCCATTCCCATTCCCATATCCATCATCTCACCCATACCACCCATCATCCCGCCCATCATGCCGGAGGCGCCGGAACCTGGAGTGCTGATGTTACCCGCATCGAATTTGACGCTCTCGCCGATTCCGATCTGTTTGATCTCCCGAATCTTTGCCTGGTAGGACTGAGAGACGTCTCCATTTACTTCCGCAACAATTTGCATCAGTTGCCTGAGGATCCAGAGGTTTTCCTGTGAGTAGTAGATTTCTAGGGTCGTCGGAGTGGAGCCCCGCCAAGGGAACATGTCTTTCAGTACAGCCGACTGGCTGCCACCTTCCCAAATGACAAGTGGACCTTTGGCGCTGCCGGTGATGTCGACGTCTGCCTGGTTGCCTCCGAGCATTGACATTCCGCCACCGGGGTTTCCGCCCATTCCCATGCCCATTTCCATCGACATGCCCGTTGCCTCAAAGCTCGCCGTCCATTCCGTCCCTGCGATTGCAGCGAGATCAGGTAAGACTTCTTTGATGTAAGTGGCGTATTGATTTCTCAGCGATGTTTCTAGTTCATCTTTATCTTCGGTGGGGTGGTTGACGAACGTTTCGATCGGGATGTTGTCTTTGTATTCATCGATCAATTCGGAGGTGAATACGTCCGTCGGCCATTTCAGGATTTCTTGTTGGCGTTCGAAGAGTGTTTCCCAGCTTTCAAGAACTTCATCACGGCGCGCATCGATCATCTCTTCCATGATCTCGTGCGAGTGATCGTTAGGCTGGGATGGCAATTCGCCTTGGGTCGAAACGACTTGTTGCACAGCGTTTTTGATCTTGCCGGACTGTGAGTCGTATTCATCCGAAAGTTTGGATGTGGTGAGGTACCAGATCACGACCGATCCAATTAGGACGATCACGCTCGATATCCAAAAGCCGTACTTCATCACAACGGCGAGCTGAGCTTTTACTTGATCCATAATGGCACTTCGACGAGAAACGAACGGAACATGAAATGGTGAAGGTTTAGTTTACTGGACGGTCGCGACTGACCCGTTTGCAGCCTGCTGCTGTGCTTCTTCTTCTGCTTTCTTGCGGGCCGCTTCCTTCGCGGCGACTCGCTCGCTCAAGACCTTTTCCTGCCAAACAACTTGGAAGGTAAACTCTTGCTTTTTTACCTCTAGTTGTGGCGGTTCGAAATCAGGATCGTCTAGCGGGTTGGATCCCGGTTCGGAATTCATCCTTGCTTCCTGGGCAGCAGCGGGGTCGTAATCGGGGTTGGGCACAGTGGTCGGTGCCGGGCGGGTGTCATCCAACAGCATTGGATAGGTCACACCCATCTCGCTCATGTTGAATGTCTCCATGATCGGAGTTCCATTTTCATCTTTTCCGATTGGCAGTTCGACGGTGGTATCGATGAAGCTGGTCGTTAAGTATTTCCGAATATGGTTGCTTCCTTCGCGGCCGATATTCTTCGGGCTGGTGTAGTAGTGGTAGCCTCGGAGTTCGATCACCCACCCGGCGCCCTCTGGGCCGGTGTCGGTTTCGAAATCTTCGGGCACCCAGCCTTCTTCAGTCGTCGTGGTCGTGGTCGTGGTTGCTGCGTCGTCCTCAACTGGCTGTCGTCCTGTGATTTTCACCCAGTTACGCATCTCTTCCTTATATCGTTTCGCCTGTTTCTCAGTGAACCACTCTTTGAGATCTTCGTAGTGTTTGGTTTCCATTTGTGTGATGTGGAAATCTTTCCGCTCATCAATTGGCAGTTCTTTTGGGCTCGGTGGCTTCCCGTCGGGATATTCATCGGTAAAGTCCGGGATCGCTGAGTTGATGACTTTGGCGATTTCCAGCCACTTCAAGCGACGCTCGCTATTGCCTGACACCTCGCGCCCCATCACGTTCAGGTAGTCAAGTTTTGCCTTGAGTTCGTCATCTTTGCTGGTGTGGTCACTGCTGTGGGATTGCATCGAACTAACCGCTTGCAGTGCTTGCCCCCAGGTCACGTTTTCGACTTTCAGGTCGTCTTGGGCTTTCTCCCAACTCTTTTCGGTGAACGCGTAGTTGGTTGACATGCCCAGCAGCAGTGCCGCCAAGCCGGCGAGCGTCCATGGTTTTTTGGCCCGAATCATTCGTTCGGTCAAAATCTCGCGGGGGACTAGTGAGGCGTGAACCTGGGCGAGTCCTAGGCCTTGCAGGCACAGTCCGTAGCAGACGGCGTAAGTCGGCAGGTTGTCACGGAAAGTGGGAATCGCCAGGACATCATCGCCTTGGAGACGATTGAAGCGGTCCATCACATGCACGTCGAAGCCGAGGTTCTTGCCCAAGTAAGCGGCGAGACCCGGCATCTTGACCGTGTTGCCAGTGATCAGCAATTCGCCGATCTCGGCTTTCTTGTCGATGCTGCGAAAGAAACCAATTGAACGTTGGACTTCGGTGACCAAATCATTGAACACCGGACGCATTGTCTGGAACACCAGTTTCGGATCGACCGCTTCGCGAGCGTTCCGCTTGAGATGCTCGGCCTTGCCAAACGTCAGTTTTAGGTCTTTCGTTAATTGCCGCGTGAAGTGGTTACCACCGATCGGCATACTTCGTTGCCAGATTCGAAATCCATTGGTGACGATCAAGTCGCTCGAGTCAGTCCCGATGGAGAGCACCACGCTGGCCGGCGGTGGAGAGTCGGGGTCGAATATGTCGGCTTCGAGTCGTTCGTGCATCCGGTCGTAGGCGACCATATTGTAAATCGACAAAGGTGCCAGTTGCACAACATCAACTTCGATGTTGGCTTCGCTGAACGGTTCTAATTGTCGGTAGGCCTGTTCACGCTTCATTGCGAACAGTCCGACTTCGCTTTCCAGGGCATAGCCCTCTTCGACCATACTGCCAGGCATCATTTGGAAATCCCAGATGACGTCGGCAAGATCGAATGGGATTTGCTGGCGAGCCTCATAGCGAACGATGTCGCTCACCTTTTTGACTTCTACCGGCGGCGGCTTGAAGAATTTTGCCAATCCGCTCTGTCCGGGAACGCTGATGCACACCTTTTCGTTGATCGAGTCATTGCGTTCGAGCAGGGTCTGAAGCGCATCGGCCACCAATTCTTCGGCTGCCGCTTCCGGCTGGCTGAGAATCTTGGGGTACTCGATGTAATCGAAAGCATCGGCAACAACCTCGCCGTCTTGGATCGAACAACGCAATGCCTTGAGAGCTGTTTGTCCAACCTCGATTCCCCAAACGCCTTGACTACCTGCCATCTGAAATCTTCGCTTTTAGATCGAAAGGAGTGTGAAAAGTGGTGGCTTCTTCCTAGAAACCCGTCAGCCTTGCGTTGTCTTCTTCAGCAAAGATGACGAAATATTTCGGTGAAGTCAGTGCCCCCGGGACCAATTTAGCCCTGCCAGTTACAATCCCGACACAGGGCCCATTCTACAGCGTCAGTTGGAAAAGGGATAATCAATGAAGGCAGGAAAGCCCGGATTCTTTCGTGTTGAGGGTCGGAATTGTCGCTACGATCGGCCCTCAAACGCGGAAGTCGGCGGTTTCAGCGGGACGATTGTTGACAAAGCGGCCATGGCCCAACGGTAATCACCAACCCAATAAAAGGAATAAGATAAGTTCCGCAACAGCCGGATCAGGGCAACTAGATCGAATCCGATCGCCTCGCCCTTCCGAAGGATTTGGAGTGGTTGGTGAGGTTACTCGTCCACCCTCTGATGTTTACCGAAGTCTATCGATCTCCCCACCCATTAGTCAAGTTTTTTTAGCGATATGCCCTTTTTCGACGAGTGTTGCGTCCTGATTCCCGCCTCAACCCTCGAGGATTTTCCGTCCGATCTTTCGGATTCCGAGGCTCGCAGTTTGCTCGCTGGGTGGACCGTGCTCTGGCATCCCGCCTTGTTGGCGGCTGCTGAACAGATTCCAGCTTGGTATCGCGCCGATGCTCCTCCCGACCCGATCGGATCACGCTTGGTCACCGTGCCAAGCCCCAGTCAGTCGCTCCTTCCCGATGGGTTCGAGCAGCGATCATCGGACCAGTCGGAGGGATGCTGGGTCACCGGCGATGACCGAGAATCGATGTTGGCGAATCTAGTGGAGCAGTCCGCTCAGGCTCGCCAATCGGCTGATGAGGGTGAATCAGAAAAGTCTGCTGATGAACCGAATCAGCATCCTCTGCTCAGCCTTGATCCGGCCTTTAGCCAGTCGACGGCGCGGTTGCAGGGAGAGGAGCGGTCGATCGGCGTGGAA
Organism: Rubripirellula sp.; assembly: GCA_029213145.1. GTDB lineage: Bacteria > Planctomycetota > Planctomycetia > Pirellulales > Pirellulaceae > Rubripirellula. Next base: position 94,468 of record JARGNK010000004.1, read on the forward strand.
GATTTTTACGCTGCTGGCTACGTCGCTTTGCAGGTGCAAGTGATGACCCGGCGATTGCGGTACACCAGCAATCTGGACGAGATTCACTTGCAGACCCGCCTGGTAGCGGCCGCGAAGGCTTTTGTGGAAGGCAACGGGCAAGCGGCGATTGAAGCTCTGCACGATGTATTCGATAGCTTGGCTGAGGAACGCGATCATTATTTTTCATCCGATCCGCACCTGATTGACCTCAACTTGTGTGTGGGATCGACTGTCGATGCTTTGCTCGATTCGGTTGCCGCTCGGGTGGCGGATGTCGCGAGCGAGGAAGTGGTCGCAAAAGATTCGGCTGTCGGCGAAGCCACTCCTCCGCAATCCTCCGGTGATGGGCTGGCGAGCCCATTCAAGCTGGCGACCCCGTTGAACGTGCTGATTGACGCCGAAACCGCAGTGGAGTTGGCAGGTAGTTCCCACCCGCAGCGCGAGTCTTTTTGTCGCGCGCTGGTCGATGGTCATATCGGTTGGGCGGGCGGCGGGCCGACCGGCGATGTCTGTTTAGATGCGATGACCCTCGCAGAAGCGGAGCGGGTGTTTGTCGATGCCTGGCACTGCACTGCCGATGCTGTGGGGGCACCCCCTTCGGTTTATGGACGTTTCCGCGGCACGACGCCCACCGATCTGACTCGCACCTTAGCAACGCTTGGGTACCGTGGCGTGGTTCCTTTAGATTTCGCCAGTGGTACTGGGTACGGCGATGAGGCGAAGGTCATCATGCAATCGGCCGGGGTCGAAATGGAAGCTTTGACCGCCAAGCCGCTCGATGCGTCCAGTGATGCGACTTTTTTGACATTGGGGACCAAGTTGGGCGAGGCAATTGATAGTGGTGAAATCGCGACCGCTCTGCTGGCACATTGGCCCGGCAAAACCTGTGCAGCCTTTGACGACTTACGATGTGCGGCCTCCTGGAGTCTCGTACTAGGGAAGTTTTGGAAACTCGACGATTACTTCACCGCTGGTGAGCATCCCTACCATCACGCTGCTACACAATCAGGTTCTACCGCGTCGCACGAGTTGCTGGAGCGGTGCGTTGAACAGCGATTGCCCAACCCGATCTCGACCCTTGCCGACGAGTTTCGATCCAGTGTGATTGAGGAGCAGCAACAAGTGCTCTCCGGCATGACCCATTTAGTAACGGGCGGTCCATCGTTTGACGGCGACCCATCGTTCGACGGCGACCCATCGTCCGACGGCGACCCATCGTCCGACGGCGACTCGGATCATGCGGTTGATGGGGCGGACGCAGCAGCAAGGTCAGCCTTTGCCACGGCAATCGGCGCCAAGCCGGTTGCGGGTGATCGAGCGGCCGCAGATGCCGTGCTGGTGATCAATCCGCATGTTGGCGGTGTTCGCCATGAAGTTTCGTTTTGCGGTAGTTCGCCGGCCGAATCGAAGCATCTGTTTGCTGCTTCTCAAAAAGACGGGCAGTGTACGGCGACTGTCGATATACCCGGGTGCGGGTTTGTGGCCGTGCAGGGTGGAGCCAAGGGATCGCAAGGTTCGCTGGCTGGGTTGATCCACAAGAAACTGCTCGGTGGCCCGAAGGTCATTGCCGAGGGCGATGGATTAAAAAACGAATTCATGGAAGTTGCGATCAGTGAGCAATCGGGTGCACTCGCCGGCGTCTATAGCGGTGGCGGGCGTGGCAATCGGATGTCGCTGCGTTTGATTCGCTCCCGCAAGGGGTTGGAAACGGCTGATGAAACGGTGATGAAATGCGAGAGTTTTTCGGCTTCCAACTCGGGCTCAGCGGCTGGTCAAATTGAAACAGCAGGGTCGATCGAGGATGCCAAGAGTGGTTCGGTCTTGGCGACGTTTCGGCTGACCTATACGTTGCGGCGAGGGAGTCGGATGTTGCAGATTGCCGGCGAAGTGGTTCCTGCCGCTCCCATTACTGGGCCACCTTGGAACGAGTATTTAGCGGCACGCATTGCCGTAGCAAGCGAGTCGGCGATCTGTCGGTCTTTGGTGCGAGACAAAGTGCACCGCGCCCGTGGGCGACGAATTGTTGCCCCACTGGGGGTGGTGATTGATGAAGCTGAACGGCAAACCCTGGTAAGCGGCTCGGGACTCGCATTTTTTCGGCGAGTCGGGGAACGCTTTGTTGATTCGTTGCTGCAGGTGGAAAACGAATCCTGTCAGCACTTCGCGTTAAATCTTGGATTCGATGTGCCGAACCCAGTCGCGGCGGCTCGTGCTTTGATCGTCCCACCACTCGACGTGGTGGTGGAAAAGAAACAAGCGGCTGCTGAGATCGGCTGGATCGTTCACGCCAGTTCAAAGGACCTTGTGCTGACCACTTTACACGTGGCGCGACGTCGTGACGGAAAGCTGGCGGCCATCGTTCGGGTCATTCAGACCAAGCCGCAAACCGTTAAGCCGACACTCCGCTTTTTTCGGGATGTCGAATTTGCAATGGCGGTCCAAGGGAACGACGAATCGGCGATCGAAGAGCCGGTTTCCCGTGGCGACGAAGAGGGTGAATCCCTCGCGTGCAAAGGTAACGCCGTAACCGTTCCGCTGGCCGGTCACGCCGTGGCCGATTTGTTGGTGGTGTTTGCGACGACATGAGGCTTGTTTTCGTGGTGGGTCTTTGAGATTGGAATGAATTGAGCTGGTACTCTATTCGCTCTCACCCTCGCCGCTTTTCCATGCGGTTCTCCCCGCTTGGTCTCCCAAGTCACTCCCCTCACAATTGCCGGTTGCGCAAGACTGGTGTCCGGTTTGTGCAAGACTGGTATCCCGGTTGCGTGAATTCTTGGGTCCTTTCGCGTGCGGATTTGGCTTGTTGTTTTCGGGGCGATTGGATCGCTAGGCGTGGGGCCGATTCACGGATCTGGGCTTCCCCCTTTGGTCGCTGTGTTCTCGTCGCCCTCGGTTCGTGGCTCCATCGAGCGAGTGATCTTGTCCTGTAAGTGATCTCGATCCGTTGACGTTTTGTGCTAGTGTGGTTGCATGTCATCGAGTAAAGCCAATCCGAAACTGCCTCTCCGCAAGGCGCTGCTGCGCAGCAATCTGATTCAAGCCGCTCAATACGATGCGGTTGTCCGGGAAATCGGTACGGATGAAGAGTCGAGCGTGGCGAAGGCCTTGGTCGATCATGGCTTTCTAACTGAGTACCAGATCCAGCAATTGCAGGCCGGACGCAGCAAATTGAGGCTCGGCCCCTACCTGATCACCGACTACATCGGACAGGGTGGGATGGGGCGTGTCTTCAAAGGTGTGCACGATGTGATGGGGCGACAGTGTGCTGTGAAGGTCTTGCCACTTGAAAAGTCGACAACTGAATCGCGACAGAGTTTCCAACGCGAAATCCGGATGCAGGCCGAATTGGATAGCCCCTATTTGGTGAGAGCTTTTGATGCGGGAGTGGATGGAAAGGTCCACTACCTAGTGACCGAGTATGTACCGGGGTACGACCTGCGTCGCTTGATCAAGAATAGTGGGCCCTTGTCGATGAATGATGCGGCGTTGATTATTTCGCAGGCCGCGATGGGGCTGCAGTACGCCCATGAACTCGGGCTCGTTCACCGAGATGTCAAACCGGGAAACATCCTGGTGACACCCGATGGGCAAGCCAAAGTTTCTGATATTGGGTTGGCTTCGTGGACGATGGGGTTCGATCCCGATCCCCGGGCGGGAAAGCTGGTCGGCACAGCGGACTACCTCTCGCCCGAGCAAATCCGTGATTCAACGCAGGTTGGGCCACTTTCTGACATCTACTCCCTTGGGTGCACGCTCTATTACACGGTCACTGGCAAAGTTCCCTTTCCGGGGGGCGATTCGTTGTCAAAGTGCAAGCGACATCGTGAGCAAACGCCGTATCATCCTGGTCGGTTCGTTCCTGAACTGTCCGAGGAGTTTGTCGATCTGATTGCCGACATGATGGAGAAGGACCCCGCTCGACGGGTTCAGACGGCGGCGGAAGTCGCAGAGCGGCTCGAACCTTGGGCGGCAGCGGCAACTGAAGTCATCGAGGTGCCGCAGGGACGTCAAGCCTGGACCCCACCACCACCGCCGAGTGATCCCTCCAAAATCCGGGAATTCGAGTTCGCCGATCTGCCAGTTGCCGAGGCTTTTTCAAGCGGGCTGAGTGGCGAGCCGTTATCCGTGCCGCAGACCCCCGAGGGTTGGGAGTCGGGGGCTGTAGGAAGCCGTCAGGTTATGCCAGTTGCGATTGCCTTGGCTGTCGCAATTCCGATTAGTTTGTTGGTCGGAGCGGTGATCGGATTCTTGGTCCGCGGCTCAGGCTGAAAACGCCCGAGACCACTGGAAATGCCCGAGACCACTGGAAATGCCCGATAACGCTGGAAATGCCCGATAACGCTGGAAATGCCCGATAACGCTGGGAATGCCCGCTAACGCTGGAAATTCCCGCTAAATCCGGGGCCTGAAGCTTGTTCAGGGCGTCGGCTGGGGGCGGGCGGCCAAAATAATCCTGCCAGCGGCTTGGTTCTTTGACAGCTGTGGGTCGTTTCTATTGGAAAAAAGCTTGTGATTCGGCAATAACTTTTTCCGGATTGTGCCGATTGGTTCAAGGTTGACGATTAGGGCAGACGATAACGACGATGTGACCGAAAGGCTGCTGTTGTAGCCCCGTGACTTTGATGTGTCAGGATCTTGACGACCCGAAGCGGGCCACCTAGACTCTCCCGAGTGGTAAGTTGAAAGTGGCAAAGGGTTTACAACGATCGAAAAGCACGCATCTCGGTGCCGCGGGGAGTCAGAGTGACCAAAAAAGACATCGTGAGAACGATCTCGGAAGAGGTTGGGCTGACACAGCAGCATACGAAGGAAATCGTCCAAAAGACGTTTGACGCGATTATCGATTCCTTGGTACGAGAAGGACGGATTGAACTCCGGAATTTTGGTGTGTTCGAGGTGAAACCTCGGGCTGCCCGAAAGGCTCGAAACCCGCGAACCGGCGAGCAGGTTGATGTTCCACGCAAACACGTGGTGACCTTCAAGCCGGGGAAATACATGGAAGCCAAAGTCCGAGATTTGGACGAGGCGGAAGAGCATCGGATTGCCGATGCAAAATCGAAACCCGAATCCAAACAACCAAGCGGAAAACCCAACGACCATCTGCCGAAGACTGAAGCCCCTAGTGGGCGTTGGGACACAAGCGGACGTTGGAATACCGATTGAACTCACCACGCGAATCGTTCACGGAGGAACGCTCGATGAGACGTCTCATTCGACTCACTTTGTTGGCAGCATGCCTCACCACCACCGTCGGTTGCTTCGTCCCGATCTACTCCGCACGCCCGGAACGCCGCGTCCAGCAATTGCTGTATACGTCCGAGGATCTGCGGTCAGTGGTCGATGAATGGGAACGGTTCTGGTTCCTGGATCACCCCAGCCATATGACTCCGATTCGAACCCACGGCGGAATTCTGTAAGCTCGCCTCAAGCGAGTTTTAGAAACGCTTGCGGGCGGTTCAATATCGTGATTCAACGCTCGGATGCTGCCCTCTGTCTCTACGGCTAGGCAGCTCCGCTGGAGCGCGCTGATGCTCGTGGACGTACTTGTTAGAGGCTCTCGCGTCATTGCGGCTTGGCTCTGGCAGCGTTCCATTCGAGCTCTGGCAGTGTTCCATTCGAGCTCTGGCAGTGTTCCATTCGAGCTCTGGCAGTGTTCCATTCGA
>JARGNK010000004.1:100251-105959 GCA_029213145.1 Rubripirellula sp.
GCTCTGGCAGCGTTCCTATGCCGCGCTGTCGAGATTCGTCACGTTTCGCTTGAAGCGTTCCGCATCAATCACTGGTACGTTGAATCTGTCTGCGCGATCGATTCGCCAATCGGTGGGATATCACGCGTTGGATATCACGCTGCGCAGCAAGGTTTCGTACTGGTCAACCATCGATTCCCATGAGAATCGTTCGACCACATCGATGGCGGCTTGGCCGAGCCGTTCTCTTTCTGATTCATCATCGATCAATCGGAGCATCCCAGCCGCGAGCGCTGCGGTCTCGTTGGGGACAAGTAATCCTTGATTCTCGTTTTGGATCACTGCCCGCGGTCCGCTTTCGCAATCGACAGCGACAGCAGGGACTCCCATCGCCATCGCTTCTAGCAGTGCCGACGGAAAGCCTTCGTACCGGCTCGGCAGTGCGAACAGGGATGCCGCACCCAGTTCTTCCCAAACCGGCTTTACCCATCCTGGAAGCGTGACTCGTTCGGTCAAGCCCAAGGTGTTGATTTGTTGCTGTAACGCCTCTCGTTGTGATCCTTCGCCCAGAATGCGAAGTGTCCAATCAGGGTGAGAGCTGGCGATCGAATGGAACGCATGAATCAATCGATCAAACCCTTTTTCAGATTCTAATCTTCCGACACCCAGAATGCGGCGATGGTTACAGGCCCTCACTCGATCCGATGGAAACGGTGGGCGATCGACAGCGGATGGAATCACGTTCACGTCGACTCTCAGTCGCTGCCTCAAATGGTTTGCGGATGTCTCGGTCAACGCAACGATCGCTTTGGCGTGCCGGTAGGTTCGATTGCGCAGATGTTCCCACAGCAATCCAAGTCGTTGCTGGGAGGGGTCACTTCGCTCGCTGACGACAACCGGAATTGCCAAGGTGCGAGCGGCCATCAAAGTCAAAATGTTGGTGCGATCACAAAATGACAAAACAACGTCAGGGGCTAGTTCCTGCAGGGTGGCACGCATTCGTGACACCCGCATTTGCGTGTTCCGAATCTTTTGGATGATATGGTGGCTTTCGGCCATCAGGTTGAGGTGCCTGACCCGCACGCTGGCATCCAGTTCATGGTTCGCTTTCGTGCCGTCGTCGAGCATCACCAGGGTCACGGCGTGCCCCCGCGACGCCAATCGCGAGGCGAGTGATGCCAGCACTCGCTCCGCACCCCCGCCATCGAGCGAATGGATCACACATGCAATTTTCACAGGGAATTGGCCATGCTGGAGGTGATTTCTGGGGGGGAAACTTGAATCGGGCTTGGGGCGTGACTAGTGTAGGTTCGTCGCACGGGGGTGCCGCTGTCTGATGAGCTGTACTCTGAGAACCGTTCCGTGGTGAATCTCTTCATGCCGCGACATGGTTCGTTCTGCCGTGTCCTGCTGAGGTTTCCGATGAAGAAATTCGTACTCGCCGCCGCCATGCTGTTGGCTGCGGTCCTGACTTCCAACACCGCTTCGGCTCAACAGCCCGGCCCTTATGGGTTTTTACCCTACGGATTCTACCAGCCGTATGGTGCTCAATATGGATCGAGTATTCGCAAACCGCCCTACTTTGCGACGAATCCACCGGTTTATTACGGCGCACGTCATTCCCGTCCATACGGGTTGAGTCCCTTTGCGTCGCCGCCGATGGTGGTTGCACGAGATGATTATCGAAGCCGTTTGAGGCAGCAGTTTTCTCAGCCTCGAGTGCCTACTCCGGCACCCCTTTGCAACCCACATTGTGATGGTGTTGATGCTCCTCTGGTCGAGGAAATCGAGACGCCCGAGCCCGAGTCGGCGACAGAGCCCGAGTCGGCGACAGAGCCCGTCTTGGGGGCCGTGCGAATCAATCCCTTTGTTCAGTCGGCGGATCGGTTGGCAAACAAGTAGCCGGCGGAGGGCGGAAGTTTTTATCCGCCAATTCGGGCTGGATTAAATCCTCGTCGGAGCGGTTCCTACGTGGACTGCGGCGTGCGTGATCGTGTGCCCAGTAACTGATCGTGTGCCCGATAACTTTGGGCATGCGGTTAGTGGGTTGCGGCTTTCTTGGCGATCCCTTCCATCACCAATGTGGCGACCAGGGCAACGCATGCCAACCCAAACAGCCATGTCAGGCTGCCTGGGTAATCGGCTGGTGAAACGTATTGCATGACCCGCATCTTGGCTTCTAATTGCGCGGTTTCGGCTGTCGGCATCTGCAGCGGCCACAGTTTTCCCAAGCTGCCGATCATCAGTCCCACGAGAACCGCCATGGTGCTTTCCTGGCGATGTTCCAACAGCCATCGCAGTCCGCGTGAAAAGGCGAGCAAGCCGAATGCACACCCGCTCCCAAACACGATGATCTGGGTCATTGATTCGACCGTGATGTTTCCTCTAAATGCTTCTTTGATCATACCGCTCACTGGCTGATAAACGCCAAGTAGCAGAAGCACGAATGCACCGCTGATGCCTGGCAGGATCATCGCGCAAATCGCGAGTGATGCCGAGATAAAAAGAAACGGCAAGGTGGGACTAGCCGTCGATACTGGCAGCAAGGTGATTCCGACCGCGGCCGCCACTCCCAAAAGTGCTAGAACGAAGCGGGGTGGTGTCCAGTGTTCCACATACTCTTTGACTATCCAGACGCTGGCCACCATCAGTCCTAAAAACACAGCCCGTGTTTCGCTCGGATAGTCATCGAGCAGCCAGTGCATCGTGTTTAGCAACGATGCTGCGCCGCAGAGAATGCCGATACCCAATGCGACCAGAAAACGTAAGTCAATTCGTTTGGCTGCTGCTTTCAAATCCCTTTGAGCGACGAGTGAAAGCAGTGTTGAATCAAAATAGCTGATCGCGGTCACTAACCTTCGGTAATGACCGAGGATCAAGGCGACCGTTCCTCCACTAACACCCGGCACGGTGTCAGCAGCCCCCATGCAGAACCCGCGTCCGACATTGATCAGATCGCCGCGCCACGTCAGCGGGTGCGCAGTCGGTGCAACCGGACTTTTTGCTTCCTCTGTTTCATCCGGACCAACTTTGGATGGTTGATCACCAGAGTCGTTCGACAAGTTTGATGTAAAGCGTAAGCTGACTGTAATACAGGAATCTAGGTCGCCCGTCGCGAGGGAGGAAAGAGTTGATCGATATTTTGATCTTGGCGGTGGTGCAGGGAATTGCTGAATTCCTGCCAATCAGCTCGTCGGGGCATTTGATCATCCTCGGTGCGCTGCTGGGTGAATTGAGTGCGTCCCCAACGCTGGAGATCATTTTGCATGCTGGCACGCTGGGGTCGATTCTGGTCGTTTACTGGCGACGCATCCTCCGTTTGCTGACCAAGGACCGCAGGGTGATTTCACGGTTGATCGTGGGGACTCTTCCTGCCGTCGTGATCGGTCTGACGATCAAGTACCAATTCGCATACCTGCTCCGAAACCCGGTGCTCGCTGGTGCCATGCTGTTGGTGACTGCATCGATGTTGCTTGTTTTGGGAAGGCTCAAGCCACGCCAAGGCGAGTACGAGCTGATGTCTCATGCAAACGCCTTTGTCATCGGCTGCTTTCAGGCATTCGCGATCCTGCCCGGTGTCAGTCGCAGCGGGTCAACGATTCTTGGTGGCCGATTGATGGGGCTGAAAAATGAGGACTCGGTCACTTTCTCTTTCCTGTTGGCGATCCCTGCGATCCTCGGCGCGACTGTCTTGGAAATGAAAGACGTTTGGAGTAACTATTCCGACGGTGTCCCAATGGAGTTTTCGTTATTGCAACTCGCGGTCGGTGCTGGTGTCGCATTCACCGTGGGGATTCTGGCACTCGGTTGGTTGATCCGCTGGTCTCGTCGCGATCGGTTGCATTGGTTCGCTTGGTGGTGCATCCCTGTTGGGATCGCAGCGATCATTTGGTTCAAGTAGCAAAGCGAAGTGCGGCCCAGGCTTTCATCCGCCGTCTATTGCAGTCCCATCGGTTAGCTTCAAACCAACTGAGCGGCCCGGCGCTAGCCGCCGTTTCTGCAGCAGAGCCCATCGCCGTCTCCGCCGCCACGACCCGCTGGCTGTTACATTGGTATCGGTTCGCTGCAAGCCAACTGAGCGGCCCGGCGCTAGCCGCCGTTTCTGCTGCAGAGCCCACTGCCGTCTCCGCCGCCACGACCCGCTGGCTGTTGCATTCGTATCGGTTAGCTGCAAGCCAACTGAGCGGCCCGGCGCTAGCCGCCGTTTATGCAGCAGATCCCACCGCCCTTTCCGCCGCCATGACCCATCGTCTGACGTCGTTCTTGGTAGATTCCCGTGAACTGTTTTCCAGGCAGCGATTTTCTGGCGTTTGGTCCTAGACGCCGGCTCGCACAACTCCGACTGCGATGCCGATGACGCGAGCATCCTTGACGTAGATCGGAGCCATTTCTGCGTTCGCGGGTTGCAGTCGTATACGATCCGATTCGGGATACCAATATTTCAGTGTGGCTTCGCCTTCGCTCGTTTGCGCGACGACCATTTGACCCGCTTCGGCAGTGTCTTGTTTTTGGATGACGACGTAGTCACCGTCGGCGATATGGGCGTCGATCATCGAGTCTCCGGAGACTCGAAGGATGAATCGGTCGTCCTTGAAGAACATCTCGCTGAAATCGACTCGATCACTTTGCTCGAAAGCAAGCGTCGTGGGGCCCGCAGCGACAATTCCGGCCAACGGTAAGGATTGCCCGAGTCGGTCGAAGCCTTCGACCAGTTCAATCGCCCGGCTCTTGTTCGGGCTGCGACGGATCAGTCCTTTGCGTTCCAGGGCGCGCAGATGGCACATCACCCCGTTGGGGCTCTTGATGCCAAAATGTTCGCCAATCTCCCGAACGGTCGGTCCGTATCCCCGTTTGACAATCAATGCCCGAATCATCTCGTAGACGTTCTGTTGGCGATCGGTCATCTGGCTCGACATCGGCGAATTCCTGCGGGGGGCGAAGTTGGGGCGATCCGAGGAAGCGGGGCAAGCCTGGGACGCTACGCGGCAAACGCGAAGCCTCTGATTCTACCAGAACGTGCACACGTGTCCAGATAGCAATGGGGGGTCTGGAGGTGGGCATGGTGCGGCGACGCTGCGCAAAGCTTGGCGGATCTTGGTCTGCCTGTTGCGTCGAAAGATGCCTGGTTCGCAAGGGTTGGCAGTTGTTGACCTCGCTGGTGGTTTTGCTTTATTTCTGAGCCACACCCTGGTTCTGGCGGACTCCTCGGCCAAAAATCCGATTCGCGTTGATGTTTGAGGGGAATCGTCTGTTATCCTGGGGGAGTTGGGCCGATTTTTCTTTTCTTTGACCTCTTAGGGACGACGCGATGAGCCGAGTCATGCAGTCTTTTACCGACTTGCTACTCAAACAAGGGGTGATCAGCCTCGACCAGTTGACTGAAGCCGAGGAGGTCGCCAAGACGACCAGCGCTGATGTTGGCGACGTCTTGATCCAAATGGAGTATGCCACGCCGGAGGAAGTAGCCGAGGCGATGGCCAAGCACAACAAGATTCCCTACGTCGATTTGAGGTCGGCCCAGATTCGAGACGATGTGATCGAATTGGTCCCCGAATCAGTCGCCCGGGAAAACAATGTGCTGCCCTACGACGAGCAGGATGGAGCGTTGAGGATCCTGGTTTCTGATCCATTTGACCTCGAAACCATCGAAAAGCTGCGTTTTATCCTCAACCGAAAGATTGAGACCGCACTGGCGCCCAAGGGAGCCATCACCGGGGCGATCAATAAGT
>JARGNK010000004.1:106026-116040 GCA_029213145.1 Rubripirellula sp.
ACCGATACGGCGATCGACTTCACTGAAACCGACGCCGATTCTGAGTCGCACGATGAGGCGGAGGTCGATGACAGCAGCGCACCGGTCATCCGACTGGTCAATCTGATGATTCAGGAGGCGGTGCAGTTGCGAGCCAGCGACATTCACATCGAGCCATTTGAGGATCGAGTGCGAATTCGCTACCGAATCGACGGGGTCTGTGTCGAACGCGAAAATGCACCCCGCCGGATGCTCTCGGCGATCATCGCCCGTATCAAGATCCTCTCCAAACTCGACATCTCCGAAAAGCGGCGGCCGACGGACGGGCGGATCAAGATCACGGTGGGGGACAAGCAGCTCGATCTCCGTGTCAGCATCATTCCGACCAACCACGGCCAGTCGAGCGTGATGCGGCTGCTCGATAAGGACAACATCAAGGTCGGGGTTCGTCAGCTCGGTCTCAGCGAGCGTGACTTCCGAGCCTTTAACAATCTAATCCGGCGTCCCAACGGAATCGTCCTCGTGACCGGCCCAACCGGTTCTGGCAAGACGACCACCCTGTATGCCGCCTTGAACGCGTTGAATCGGCCTGACCGAAAGATCATCACGGCCGAAGATCCAGTCGAGTACTACCTGCCAGGCATCAATCAGGTTGAGGTTCGCCACAATATCGGGCTCGACTTCGCCCTCATTATTCGCGCTATGCTGAGGCAGGCCCCCAACATCATCCTGGTGGGTGAGATGCGTGACCATGAGACTGCTTCGATGGGAATCCAGGCCTCATTAACTGGACACCTGGTATTCAGTACGCTGCACACGAACGATGCGCCCAGTGCTATCAGCAGAATGGTGGACATCGGTGTACCTGGTTATATGGTCGCCAGCAGTGTGATTGCTGTGCTTGCACAGCGTTTGGTGCGAACGATCTGCCCTCGCTGCAAGGTGAGGTACACACCACCCGAAAGCGTGATCGAAGATGCGGGGCTGCCACCTGAGATGGTGAAGCAAGCTGAGTTCACGCGAGGCAAGGGTTGCCCCTACTGTGGCCGGACTGGATACCGCGGGCGGATCGGGATCTACGAGTTGATGTTGATCAACAATCGGTTGCGTGAACACATGTTCAAGGGCTCTCCCACCAACGAGATTCGGCAAGAGGCGATAAATAACGGTATGTCAACGCTTTACGCCGATGGCATGCTCAAGGTCATTCGCGGGATAACCACCTTTGAGGAGGTCTATCGGGTCGCGAAAAAGACCGAGCAGGAGACTCTGGCGCTGCAACATATCGTCTCCGATCTCGACTCGCTCTAGGCCTTCGTCTCGTCCAGTTGGGCAGTGGTACGATTCCCGGTTCTGCCGGGAATCATGTCTTGTTTCGGTTGGTGGTCCGGTCGTGCCGTGCGTGCAGTCATCCACCCATGTGGTGGTTTCTGGTTGGCCCGCTGGTGCTGCTTTTTGGGCCGGCCCGCTTCATCCTGCTACCTCGACCTGGAGAATTGCGGTCGCTGCCCTTCGTGCCAAGCGAATGGCAAAACAGCCGCCAAAGCTGGAATTGCTTGCGTTGGTCGCGATAATAGCCCCGTTGCCACGGCAGACGGAGGCATCCCGCTGCCTGCATCGGGAAGTCCACTTTTCAAAACTTGTCCTAGAAAGCTTTTGACCTAGCGATCGTTCTACCCCTCCATCGATTAGGTTGGTACGTCTTGGTCGCTCGGTAAAACGCCCAGCGATTCACATCAACATACGCACGACGAGGCTAACGCAGCCTGTTCATAGGGAGTTTATCCATTGGCTACGGTTCTGATCGACAAACTGCTGCAGGCTGCCATCAAGCAGGGGGTCAGTGACATTCACATTGTGGTTGGACAGCCACCCGTCTTTCGACTCCACGGTCGGATGCGGAAATTGGAAACGAAGAAACTGGACGCCGAAGACACCGTGGGATTGATGAAGAGCATCACTCCGGAACGGTGCCAGCGGGAATTGCAGGAATCCGGTAGTGCTGACTTTGGCTTCGCATTTGGCGATGCGGCACGTTTCCGAGTCTCGATTTTCAAGCAACGCGGCTTCATCTCGATGGTGCTGCGACAGATCCCGAATGACAAACTGACTCCAGAACAGCTGGGACTACCTGATGCGGTGGTCAAATTGGTTCATCGCCCGCGTGGTTTGTTCCTGGTGACCGGGCCGACCGGTTCAGGGAAGAGTACGACCCTGGCAAGTTTGATCAATCTGTTGAACGAGACGGTCGATCACCACATCATCACGATCGAAGACCCGATTGAGTTTTACCACGACCACATCGAAAGCACGATCAATCAGCGGGAAGTTGGCGTTGACGTCCCGAGTTTCTCCGAGGCGATTCGTCGTGCTCTGCGGCAAGACCCCGACGTGATTCTTGTGGGTGAGCTTCGCGACCTTGAAACGATCGAAGCGGCGATCAGTGCGGCAGAAACAGGACACATTGTTTTCGGTACTTTGCACACCAACAGTGCTCAAGGGACCGTCAACCGAATCATTGATGCCTTCCCCGGCAACCTCCAAGACCAGATTCGAACGCAGTTGGCGAGTACGTTGATCGGCGTGGTCGCTCAGACGCTGATTCCACGAGTCGGTGGTGGCCGAGTGGCCGCTTACGAGGTGCTGGTTGTGACGCCAGGGGTTTCGAACCTGATTCGCGAAAACAAAACGTTCCGTATCAACAGTGCGATGCAAACCGGTGCCAAGTTCGGGATGCAGCTGATGGATGATGCTCTCTACGGTCATTGGAAGTCAGAAACCATTAGCGTCGAAGATGCACTTTCAAAAGCGCATCGTCCTGACGACTTGGCGAAACGGATTGTGCAATCTCGCCGTGGCGAAGGCGACGAGGCCATTCCCGTCCCTGAAGAGAACTAGTTTCCCAGCACGATTCGATTCCAAACAGCAGGCTGTGCCAGTCAACCCTGGCCAGTCACAGTGACGCGACCTCGCCTGCCAGAGCGAGTTCGCTGGCAGAAGCAAATCCTGGCTAACCGCAGAAAATCTGAACACAGCAAACTCTGAACACAGCAAACAACGACCAGTAATTACCTGGGCATACCTATGGCACCACGTCGCATCGGACAGATCCTCGTCGACCTCGGATTCTTAACCGACGAGCAGCTGGAAATCGTTCTGGAAGAACAAGAGCAACAGCCCGGGGCGCTGCTTGGTCGCATTGCCGAGGACATGCAGCTCATCACCGACGAGCAGCTTATTCAGGCGCTCGCCGAGCAGATGGGAATGCAAACCGTCTCACTCGAGGAGTTCGAGTTTGACGAAGAGGTCATGGAGAAGATCAGTGAGACCATGGCCCAGTTGTATCGAGTGGTGCCGCTGAAGTTCGAACACAACCTGTTGACCATCGCGACGTGTGATCCGCAAAACCTAACCATTCAGGATGAGTTGCGAACCTTCCTGGGTTATGAAATATCGATGGTGGTCGCGACCGAGCGGGATGTGATGCAATCCATCACGCGGCACTACGACAGCGAAACCGAGAGTGTTGAGAAACTGGTTCAGCAACTCGCGGATGATGAAGAGCTGAAGGCTGCCATTTCGGCGTTGGAAACGGAGAAGTTCAATATCACCGACGCTGAGGCGTTGGCTGATTCGGCACCGGTCCGAAAGCTCCTCAACATGGTGCTGTTGTTGGCCATTAAAGACCATGCCAGCGACATTCACTTTGAGCCTTTCGAGGATGAGTTCCGAATTCGGATTAAAGCGGAAGGTGTGTTGTACGAGATGGTTCCACCTCCTCGTCACTTGGCATTCGCGATTACGACGCGGATTAAGGTGATGGCGGATTTGGACATCGCCGAACGTCGGATGCCGCAGGACGGTCGAATTGAATTGATGGTGGGTGGTCACCCCGTCGACTTGCGAGTCAGTGTGCTGCCGACCATCTTTGGCGAGAGTGTCGTCATGCGAGTGCTTGACCGAAGTGTGGTCAACCTGAGCCTCGAAAATGTCGGCATGGATGGCGAGATGTTGGATGCCTTTCGGTCCGCCATCGATCGACCCAACGGGATCGTGCTGGTGACGGGCCCCACCGGTAGCGGTAAAACGACCACGCTTTACTCGTCGCTGACCGAGTTGAATGACATCAAGGACAAGTTGATCACGACCGAGGATCCGGTCGAATATGACATCGACGGCATCATCCAAATTCCGATCGATACGGATGTCGGTGTCACCTTTGCCGGTTGTTTGCGAGCCATTTTGCGGCAAGATCCTGACACGATTTTGGTTGGTGAGATTCGTGACTTGGAAACGGCGGAAATCGCCATTCAGGCGTCGCTCACCGGGCACCTGGTGTTCAGCACCTTGCACACCAACGATGCCCCGGCAACGGTCACTCGCTTGAAAGACATGGGCATCCAGCCGTTCATGATTTGCGCAACCGTCGAAGCGATTCTCGCTCAACGGTTAGTGAGACGCGTCTGCACGAAGTGCCGAGAGGAAGCGACCGTCAGCAGCGCGATGATGCAGGATCTCGGATTGAATCCAGATGACATCGAAGGGCAAACGTTCTTCAAAGGAACAGGCTGCGATAATTGCAACAACACCGGCTACAAAGGCCGGATCGCCCTCTTCGAACTCATGGTGATGAACGACACGATGCGAGAAATGGTGCTAGCCAATGCATCGACCGACGAGCTTCGTGATGAAGCCCGTAAACACGGTATGACGCCACTGAGAGATTTTGGGATCGCCGTCGCCGCCGACGGAATCACGACGCTGGACGAAGTCATTCGAGAAACGGTGGCGGAGTAAGCGGACGAAAACTATCCGCCGGGGTGAGGTAACGAGCACCGGCAACGAACTGCAAGCCAACGGCAAGCGACTACGAAAAACAAACGATCGGCGAGCGACTGCCGATATTCCAAGTCAACATCAATTAACAACGTCTACAGACATCCGACTAAAGACGAGAGGGTAACACCCCATGCCTGTCTATCAATTTGAAGCGATGGACGCGACCGGAGAAGAGATCCGGGACGAAATCGATGCGTCCAACGAGGAAGAGGCGCAAACTACAATTCGCCAGATGGGATACTTCGTTACGAAGATCTCAGAAAAGAAGCAGGCTGCTTCGGCCCAGACCCGCTCGGGTGGCAAGAAACGCTCTTTCGGAATTGGTGGAGCAAAGACGAAGCACATCTGCGCGTTCACTCGCCAGTTGTCGATTTTGCAGGACGCCGGTCTGCCGATCCTTCGCAGTTTGAAAATTCTGGAAAACAACCAGAAGCCGGGCAAGCTGAAAAACGCATTGATGGATACGTGCGATGAGATCGAAGGTGGGGCGACACTGAGCGAAGCGATGAGCAAGTCGCCCAAGGTGTTCAGTCGCTTGTACGTCAACATGATCAAAGCGGGTGAGGCCGGTGGTGCTCTTGAAACCATTCTCCAGCGTCTGGCCGACTTCCTGGAGCGAGCCGAGTCGCTGAAACGAAAAGTCAAAGGGGCTTTGATCTACCCGATCGTCGTGGTCTTGGTTGCGACCTTGATCCTGACATTCATCATGTTGTTTATCGTGCCGACGTTCGAAACGATGTTCGAAGAATTTGGTTTGAAGCTGCCCGCGCCAACATTGCTGTTGATCGCGATGAGTAACTACATCGCGGGTTACTGGTTCTTGCTGATCTTGATGCCGATCTGTCTGCTGATTTTGGTCAAGTTGATGCGTAAGTTTCGGCATGGCCGAATGGGTTTCGACATGTTCATTATCAAGGTGCCAATCTTTGGCAGTTTGATCGAGAAGAACATCCTGGCTCGAACCACACGAACACTTGGTACGCTGGTCAGCAGTGGTGTGCCGATTTTGGAAGCGATTAATATCACCCGCGAGACGGCCGGCAACGCCATGTTCGAGCGGATGTTTACGCGAGTCAACGAATCGATTCGCGAAGGTGAAGTGATCAGCAAACCGCTGAAGGAGTACAGCGAGCTCGGATTTCATCCGATGGCGATTGTGTTCTGGGCGTTGTTCGGTGCCGCTCCAGGGATCGCAATGATGTCGGTCGCGCTGACAGCCACCGGGACCAAACTGGATGACGGCGTCATGGTCCAGATGTTGACCAACATGGCGACCTACGCGATTGTCGGTGGTGGTGCACTGGCCGGATTGTGGGGTGTCACCAAAGTCAAATCACGCGTCGTCGATGACCTGGTGGTCAATATGGTCGACGTTGGCGAAGAAACGGGCGAGCTTGACACGATGTTGTACAAGGTTGCCGATACTTACGACGAAGAAGTTCGCACCATGACCGATGGTCTGACGGCCTTGATGGAACCGCTGATGATTGTGTTCCTGGGATTGGCCGTTGGTTTTATCGTCATCAGCCTTTTCATGCCTTTGGTCGAATTGATTTCCGGCCTGTCATAAACGAAGAGATGTTTGTCGAGCGTTCGTGCTCGGTTGCCCACTCAGGCAGCCGAGGCATGACGCATGGCAACTCATTACCGAAACCGACGCGATGCACGCACAAACCACAATGAACCCCTTTCCGACAGCTGGCAACATGAACGGAACCTCCAAACGCAAACCGAGTGGATTCACGCTGGTCGAAATTCTGGTCGTGATCGTGATCATCGGCATCCTGATGGGTCTGGCCGTGCCCGCAATCTTCACAGCGATCGGAACCGCAAAGTCAACCAAGATGCGATTAGAAGTCGGCACCTTGCAAGACGCGGTCAATCAATACGAGCAAAAGTATGGTGACTTCCCGCCTGACTTTTCTGATTGGGCCGTAGTAGAACGGCACTATCGAAAAATCTTTCCGAGGATTTCACCGCTGGAATTGAATCGTTTGCGGTTGCTGACGGACGTCGATCCATCCAATGATTTCGGACCTGCTTCGGCCACCGCTGCGTTGCACGATCCCACTGCGCTCGATCGGGGAGAGGTTTTGGCTTGGGTGTTGGGTGGTTACAGCACCAACCCGCTGACGCCTTTTACTGGATCTGGCGGACCACTTGAGCAAGTGGCTGATCCTTCCTTAGTGGTTTTCCAGATCAACACTGATACGGACAACAAACTGTACGACTTTAAAGGCGGTCTCGACTTAGGAGAAATCTCACCGGGGGCGCCGATCTCAAGGACCAATCGTTATCTGTCCGCTGACGGCGACGTGTTTCTGAGTTTCGCGGCCCACGACGAAGGTGCACCGTTTGTTTACTTTGATTCCAGGTCTTACACCTATTTCGATCAAAATATCGGTGATTTCAACGGGTATGGCTCGAACGAGTACGGCGTCGTTCGTCCTTACTTTTCCGATCAAGTCGTTGCCAATCCAAGTGGCAACGATTACGCGACCCCTTTGGAAGCGTTGAGGGCTTGGAGATTCTTGGAGCCTGATACCTTTCAGATTATCGCGCCGGGCGTGGATGGCAATTTTGGTAGCACCGCCACGGTGTCTGGGCTGCCGCTTTATTACCAGTATCCAACGGGCAAAGCGATCATGCCGATAACGGGTGTCAACGCTCCGGGGCTGCTGGTGCGAAACGATGTCTCGCGGTTCCAAGAACCGTTGCCACCAATCTTCACCGGTCCGGACCATTTTCAGCAAGACAATCTCGCAAACTTCTCACGCGCGAAATTTGTCGACGATGTCGAGGAATGATTTGGCAATGCAATTCAATCCGATGATTCAACGAACTTACCACCGAAACGCTTTCACGCTCGTCGAGCTGCTAGTCTCGTTGGTTGTGCTGTCGCTGTTGGCGGGCATGGTGATCGCCGCCGTCCAGGGCGTTAATCAGACGGCGCGGGAGGCGCGAACGCGAAGCATCATCGATGCGATCGACAGCGTTCTGATGGAACAGTACCAATCATACAAGTACCGTCCTTTCTCCGTCGAAATACCGAGCCTCGAAACACAGGTGAACTCGATGGTAGATGTTGGGTTTGAGATTCTTGCCAGCGAGTCGGCCCGAGTTCGCTTGATGATGATCCGAGATATGCAGCGAATGGAGATGCCAGATCGTTTGTCCGACATCGTGGATGCGCCGACGCCCCTTTACGCAGCGGCAAACAAAGTCGTTGTGAACCAAGCAGGGAGGATCGTAAGGACAACTGATGGTAAACAATTTCGTAAGGTGTTTCCCGTTAGTTGGTATGGTGTCAACCCTGATTCAAATGATGTGATGGACACGCTTGGGGTCCCCAGCCGACTTGCGGCCTATCGTAGTCGCTTCCCAGCAGGTTTTGATTTTACAAATACCGAGGCTTTGAAGAATCAAGGTGCGGAGTGTTTGTATTTGATCATGGCCACATCTTTTGTGGGCGGTTCGCCCGCGATCGACGTGATTCCGAATTCGAGCATCGGCGATACCGACAATGACGGCCTGCCAGAGATTCTTGATGGCTGGGGTAACCCGCTCGGTTTCATTCGGTGGCCTGTCGGTTACTTGGACCTCGAGCAGTCAATCGACACTGCGGTGGCGGACGACGTTGATCTATATAGATCGGATTATGCGTACGCGGTTTCGAATGCCACCTCACCTGCGCTAGCAACCGATGTCAACTCTGTGCCACCGGTTCAGGTTCGACCCTGGTCGCTGCGACCGCTGGTCTTTTCGGCAGGTGCTGATGGTGAGTTTGGCATTGCTACCAATCCCTGGAGTGATGCAGGTGTCGAGCAGACGAACTTTAGCTACCGAGCGAACTGGGACTGGCCATTGGATGTATCTCATTACGGAAACGAGCTGCCGGGACGCGCGTCGAATAATGTTCCGACATTTCCAGATCCATACCTGCGGCGGTTCGTCGAGACCCAGACCGGCGCATCCCGTCGCCTGCCGGGGCAGATTGTGACCCCCGTTAGCGCCAAGTTTATTGCCGACAACATCTCGAATTACAAATGAAACACCTAGTCATTGATTGCCGGCCAGACCGCGCAGCAGGGCCAGACCGTGTGGCGCGGCCAGTCCGTGTGGCGCGGCCAGTCCGTATGACGCGGTTCGTTCAGGTGACGCGGCGGTCAGCATTTACGTTGATCGAACTGTTAGTGGTGCTGTCGCTGCTGCTGTTGCTGACTGCGATCGCGTTACCAACGTTGCGCGATTTGATCGCCGACCAGCGAATTGCCAAATCTGCGCGGGGTTTGACGACGTTCATTGACGCCGCGCGGAATCGCGCGATCGCCGAAGGTCGCCAGGTGGGCGTCGTCATTGAGCGATTGGGGACTGACCCGCGTGGACGAGCGCATTCAATTCGTGTGAATCAATTGACCAGTGTCCCACCTTATTCAGGTGATGCATCGGACGCGGTTGCCACGCTGCTGAAGACCGGCGTGGTTACGCCTCCGCCACCCCCACCACCATTCCCAGTCGCGCTGCCGGCACCTTTGGTAACGGTGGCCACCTTTGATCCAGCCGACAACCAGTTGCTCGCGTTAAGCGCCAGCATGGTGGGAGATCCCAGCGATCCGACCGATGACGATCCCCGCGCCCCGATTCGAAACGGTGACTACATCGAGTTGCCTGGTGGACGCATCGTTCCGTTTTGGTTCAGTTACCGCGATTTGTCAATCAACGATCCAACGGACCCGAATTATCTGGTCCGACTCAATTTTTACTTGAACGAACCCCTTAGTAGCGGTGCCCAAAGATTCCCTGCATCAAATGTCGTCACCACACCGCGTGTGATTAAGTACAAGATCCATCGACGTCCTGTGTTGTCGGGGGCAGCCCCTTTTGATTTGCCGCGTGGTGTCGCAATTGATTTGAACTACTCGGGCTTCGGCGTTGCGGGAAATGAATACGCACCTGCTTACGACTTTACACAAGCACCGCCAACGCCATTGCCGGCGTACGATGTCGTCATCATTTTTGGGCCAGACGGAAAAGTTGTCAGCGTCAGTGATCCGGTCAACGGCGCGTTAGTATCGCCGGTTGGTCGAATGTTCTTTTGTCTCGGCGACGCCGATGGGATTCGTGAAGACAACCTGTTTGCCCAAGAACGTAAGGCGACTGCCAGCGTGCTGAACCTTGAGTCGCTGTGGATTGTGC
>JARGNK010000137.1 GCA_029213145.1 Rubripirellula sp.
CACTCGATGTGGACATCGCGAGTGAGAAAGCGGTGATGATGAGTGTTCGTTTCATGGGAGAACTCCATTGTAAAAGTTTCAGGACTCCATCCGTTGGGTCCGTCGATCTTGGTGAGGTTGGTTGATTGGATGCCTGAGTCGTGAATTCCTTCACGGTCAAACGAAAAGTTTTATGCCGCTTTCATGAGTTCCTCGTCCGGCATCGCTTCGGTGCCTGCCCAAAGCTCGTCTTGAAATCCGAAACGCATTTTCAATTCCAGGTAGCCGCAATAGAGCGTCGGCACAATAAACGACGTGAACGGTTCAGCTAACATGCCACCGAACACGGGAATCGCCATCGCTCGGGCGACGTCAGCACCACGGCCTGTCGCAATTAACACTGGAATCAACGCGGCAAGCGTCGTCACTGTAGTCATCATGCAAGGTCGAATGCGTTTCAGTCCAGCTTCGTAGACTGTGTTGCGGATATCTTCGACCGTTTCGACTTTACGTTTCTTCAGCAGTTGATGGATGTAGGTCGCCATCACCACGCCATCGTCGACCGCTAGTCCGAATAACGCGATGAAGCCAACCCAAACTGCCGTATTGAGTTCGACGCCCATCGTTGCCACTGCAATCATGCCACCAGCGAATGCAACAGGAATGCCGGAGAACACGGCAAGCGAAATCGAGAGGTTTCGGAACTCCATGTAAAGCAACATCAGATTGATGCAGATCACCATCGGAATGATCCACATCAGACGCCGGTTGGCTTCGATCTGATTTCGGAAGCTACCAACGGCCTCGAGAGAGTATCCCGCTGGCAGCGATAACCGATTCGGGTCGGACGGAGGCAGCGCCTGTGCCGCGCGGAGCTGTTCTTCGATGGCGGAGACCGATTCCAAATCGCCCTTGCTGCCATTGGTCATGAAAGAAACGTGAGCGACCAGTCGGCCATTCTCACTGTTGATCGCACCCGGACCCCAAGTCGTTTCCAGCCTCGCGAGTTCTTCGAGCGGTACGACCGCCCCCGAATGTGTGACGACCGGCAAGCGTTTAAGCCCGTCAATTTGTTCGCGGAGGTCGCGGTTGTACCGAAGCCGCACTGGATAGCGCTCACGGCCTTCAACGGTCTTGATTAAATTCATCCCGCCGAGTGCGGTCTCGATGACTTGGTTCACCATCGACGAACTCATCCCGTACCGCGATGCCGCCTCACGATCGACGGTGAACTCGACGTAGGGTTTGCCAAGCACGATATCGGGATTGACGGTGCCGGCGTTGATCAGCGGCGACTTCTTCAGCTCAGCGGAGACATTCATGGCCGCGTCAGCCAACTCGTCGAGTTCGTTGCCGTAAACTCGAATGGCCATCGGTGCCTTGATGCCAGACTGCAACATCACGACTCGGCCCTCGATCGGTTGTAACGCCGACGCGGGCGTGACACCAGGCAACGTGGCGACTCGGTTGATTTCGTCCCACACGTCGCGAGCCGTGACGCCTTCTCGCCACTCGCTTTCGGGTTTGAGCATCACATAGGTTTCGACCATCGCGGCCGGCGCGGGGTCGAGTGCCGATTCGACGCGACCGATCTTGCCAAGCACATCTTTGACTTCGGGAATCTGGCCGATCAAAACATCTTGCGTCTGCAGCACTTGCATCGCTTGCGAGAAACTGGCTGCCGGGTACAGCGTCGGCATGTAGAACCAGCTTCCTTCGTCGAGCGCGATCCAGTCGTCGCTCTGCAACCCCGTAAAAACATGCTTGGCATCGACGTAGCCGGGAAAGTCATTCAGATCGGCACCGAACAGGTTCGCGAACTTTTCGACCGGACGGAGCACGGTTGGCATTCCGACGTAGGCACCCACGCCGATGATCAACAGCATCAACGGAAACGAAAGCGCAACCGCTTTGTGGTTCAGGGCGTATCGCAATCGGGCTGCGTAAATCCAACGAACGAAGCGGCTGGAAGGAATCTCTTCGATTGGCCGAATTCGCTCTCGCAGTAATTGCCAACCGGCAATGAACCCAATCGTGGCCGCGATCACGGTCACAATCCAGGTTTCCAAGCCGAATCGCTCTGCGAGTCGTGACCCCCAAAGGAAATGCGAAGCCACACCGAGAAGTCCGGCCAGCGAAACGCCAGCGAGCAAAGCCGCACTCTTGCGACGCACATTGCTTCGCAGCATCAAACGGCACAGTGCCGGCACAATCGTGACGGCGGTGATCATCGCCGCAGCAATCGCGAACGTTTTGGTGTAAGCCAGCGGAGAGAACAGTTTGTAATCGCGGCCGGTCAAAAAGAAGACCGGTAAGAAACTGACAATGGTTGTCGCCACGGCGGTCACGACGGCCGGTGCGACTTCGACCGTGGCTTCGTAGACGACTTCCGTGCGAGGTTGCTTGAGTCTCTCCACTTCGCTGCCAGCCTCCCAATCCGAAAGATGCTGGTAAATATTCTCTGAAACGATGATCGCCATGTCGACCATCGTGCCGATTGCGATCGCGATCCCCGCCAGCGACATGATGTTCGCTCCGACGCCGACGAACCGCATCGCAATGAACGACATCAGCACTGCTGCCGGCAAACAAATCGCGACGACGAAACTGCTGCGGATGTGCAATAGAAACAAGAGGATGATGATCGCCGTGATGATGATCTCGTCGCGTAACGCATGCGTCAGCGTCGCCATCGTCTCGTCGATCAGTCCGCTGCGATCGTAGACGCCGTGGATGGTCACTCCTTGCAGCGATGGCGTTATCGCGGCAATCTTGGCTTTCACGCGGTCGATGACGACTCGAGGATTCTCGCCGTATCGCATCACGACCACGCCGCCAACCGCTTCGGCTCCGTTGTAATCCAATGCACCGCGACGAAAATCAGGGCCAATCTGCACATTGGCAATGTCGCGGACGCGAACGGGAACTCCGTCACGCTGCATGATGACGGTGTCCTCGATGTCCTCGACCGCTTTGTCTTTGTCACCGCCAGAGCCGAGGAACCCCTTGCTGCGGACGATGAACTCCATGCCGGTCGTTTCGACTGTCTTAGCACCGACGTCCAAGTTCGATCCCTTGATCGCCATCGCCAACTTGTCGAGCGATACGTTGTGAAAGCGAAGCTTGTCAGGATCGACTTCGATTTGATACTGGCGAACGTAACCGCCGATCGACGCGACCTCGCTGACCCCTTCGACCGCCTGCAACTCGTACTTCACAACGAAGTCTTGCATGCTGCGAAGTTCTGCGAGCCCCATGCCTTCATCGGGTGGTTGTAACGTGTAGTAGTAGACCTGCCCCAATCCGGTCGCGTCCGGGCCAAGTTGTGGCACGACGCCATCGGGCAACTGTGACGCGGCACTGCCGAGTTGCTCAGAAACTCGACTGCGTGCCCAATAAAAGTCAATTTCGTCCTTGAACGTGACCTGCACGAAGCTGTAGCCGAACATGCTCTTGCCACGCACCGATTCCGCACCGGGAACAGCGAGCAACGAAACGCTCAGCGGATAGGTGACCTGGTCTTCGATGTCCTTTGGCGAGCGACCCGGCCAAGGCGTCAACACGATGACTTGGTTCTCGCCAATGTTGGGAATCGCGTCGATCGGAATCGACTTAAAACTGATCCAGCCAGCGACGCTTAGACCAATGGTCAGCAATACCACCAGCCAAGGTTCTTTAACGCAGAAGCGAATGATTAGATTAAGCATGGTTCGTCTCCTTATTGCACCGTGCGCGCGATTGAGGGAACCATGCCCGCGGGCATTGCCATATCACGAACTACTTCGCCGCACGTCAGCATCTCGCTGCCCCAATATGGGTTCTGCAAGTCGCCGCCGGGCTGCATCCAGTCGCCACCGCCGCCGGGAACCATCGGGCAGTAATAGTGCGTCAACTTCACAGCCGTCTTCGGCCCGCGAGCCACCGTGGCCGC
This sequence comes from Rubripirellula sp., assembly GCA_029213145.1. GTDB lineage: Bacteria > Planctomycetota > Planctomycetia > Pirellulales > Pirellulaceae > Rubripirellula. The sequence goes on from JARGNK010000137.1 coordinate 3,911, forward strand.
TCGCAACATTGCGTGACTGACACCGCGATAGGCCTCGCGAGCCGTTTCTAACGAACCGTCCATGCGTGACGCCGCGCGGCGAGCGGTTGCGAACCGCCGTTGAGCTTCATCGGGAACATTGGCCAACATTTCCAGTTCGCGGAGACCTTCGATCAGTGTGTTCAACGCAACGGGCGGAGGCGTTTGGTCGGCCGCCATCGCACACTGGATTTCAAAGTACGCGTCGTAGGTTCGATCAAGCGTATTGCCAGCGTCGCTGGCCAGCATGACAGGAGTTGTATTAGGGAGCTCAAGCGGTCCCGGCGAATAACTCGGTGCTTTCGTCGGGTCCATCAACGAAGGATTGCCGGCGAGCTGCATTTGTGAGTCGATCAGGAAATTGCCGCCCGTCGCAACCGTCTCGCCAGCCGACAGTCCTTCCACAATCACCGCTTCTTTGCGATTCATGGGACCGATCGTCACTCGGCGAATCTCAAAACGTCCGGGTTCGGTTTCGACGTAGATCACACTGTTTTCACCGGCCAGCAACACAGCATCACGCGGCACGGTCACAACTTGCTGCATCGGCAAGGGTTCTGATGCGAACCCGAGCTGCGAAGTCGGCACCAAATCCATATCACAAAGCGGGCACTTGCCCGGCTCGTCGCGGATGACTTGCGGGTGCATTGGGCTGATGTATTTGTTCGCCAGTGCCGGATCGTAAACTTGGTCCATTGGGATCGCCGGCACGGTCACCCGAGCAGTGGCGTAGTCGCCCGGTCGCAGTTTGCCGTCGAAGTTCATGATCTCGACACGGACGCGTACCGTTCGAGTCTTTGGGTTCACGGTCGGATCAATGAAAGCCACTCGGCCCGTGAATACTTCGCCCGGCATCGACTGAATTTCCGCTTCGACTTGTTGACCAAATCGAACAGCCGAAGCGTCATCGGGAAACAGATCAAGCATCAACCAAACACTGCTTAGGTCGGCTACACGGTAAAGCTTGTCTCCCGTTTTCACGTAGTCACCTTCAACGGCCGACTTTTCGATAACGGTTCCTCTCTGCGGTGACTTGATGCGGATGCGCGACATTGGTTTACCCGACTTCCCTAACTGCTCGATCTGACTTTCCGTCATCCCCAGTTCCGTCAAATTCTCCCGCGCCATCTTGTTCAGATCGCCGCCAGAGATTTGAAAGCGACCGATCTTGCCATCGCTGTTCATGCTGGTGATGAACTCGGTTTGTGCGGTGTAGAGCTGTGGGCTGTAGATCAACGCCAGGTCGTCGCCTTCATTGACTTTCACGCCGGCGTAGTTCGCGTACATCTTTTCCAAGCGGCCGTCGATGTATGCACTGATGGTCGAAAGTTGGCTTTCGTCGAAGTCGATCGAGCCGATGGTGCGGATCGTTCGATTGACTTCGCCCATCTTCGACATCGCGGTTTGAATACCGACCAATCGCCGGGCGGATGGTTCGATGGTGACCGAGATACCATCGCCACCGCCCCCGCCGGTCGCTTCGACTAGTTCCATCGCACAGACGGGGCAGCGACCTGGTTCGGTCGACGGTGGCGTACACATCATCGGGCAGATGTATCGTTTGTCTTCGCCACCGCCGGCTTCCGCGACGGATTCGCCTTGGCCGCCCGAGAAACCGTCAGCAGTCAACCACTTCGTTCGCTGTGCGACACCGAGTAAGAAAAACACGAGTCCAGCAACGACGACAACCGTTGCGGCTTGCACACCCGTGCGCAACAGCCACTTCATCCCGCCACCACTTTTCGGTGCGGTCGGCTTGGCTTCAATAGGCGTGGTCGTTTCTTCGGCCACCGCTTCCACTGGCTCGCTATCGGTCGGCGCATCCGTATCCACGCTGCTGACTTTATCGTCAACGTCGGCTTTGTTGGGTTCGATTGGTTCGTCCTGATTCATGACAGTTCTCGCGGCGTTTTCCGGCACGCGTTTGTGGTTCCATCCACGAACGTCAGCTCAAGAGGTGACTGGCCGACGACGCGACGGAGGGGATCGCATCATCGACCAGTCATCGCCTCCAGGCTGTGACCGGTTCATTGTTTTGGTGACGCGATCAGATCGCGTAGGGAATGCATCTGGATAGAGTTCACACGGATCGAGCGCGCAGCGTCATTCGCGTGAAAGCCAACTTGAAAACGAGGAGCTACGAGCGCGCAGCTCTCCTATCGAGACGACGCTAGATGCGCCAGATGCGCCAGATGCAAAGAAACCGCTGAGAGAAATGCGGTGAGTGATCGCCGATCGGCAATCGTGACATCAGTTGATCTGGACGAATTGAAAGTCCAGCCTCGGATGCAACGTGATCCAAGTACGCAATCACGACTAATTCACGAACCTGAGGAACAGGCACGCGATGTGGTGCCGGTGCTAGCGGTTCTGATCGAATGCCACACATGCACGACGACAACGCAAATTGGTCTTGAACCAATTTCTCGTCGTCGGATTTCGGTGGCTCGGGCACGACATCAGAAATTTCACCGAACAGGTCGTCGTGCTTTGATTGTTCGCCTTTCTTCGTGCAGCAACTGCTGGCGTCTTCTTCATTGCCGCTACAGCAACCGCACAGTTCGCCGTCCGTTTTCACTTCACAGCATTTGCAAGCGTGGCAGACCGTCTCGGCCTCGCAGCACTGACCTTGAGCACATGTTCCCTGCGCAGCCACCAACGTCATCGGCTGAATCACCATTGCAGCGATCAGACAAAGATTAACGGCGGTGCGAATTAGGGGGGAGTTACTCACTGTGACCTTCCGAAAAGGATACCCATGCCCGGTATAGGAACTGTATCGGAAATTTTGCCGAAGAGTTCAATAGGAATTACCCGGTTAGGCAAACTTTGACTGCCCAATTATAGCTCATTAGGACCTGAACGCCATGGATCGGCATTCTTTGAGACCCAGAACGACCCACGCCAAACGATTGCTGCTAGCAGCATTGGTTGCCGCGTCGACGTCTGGTTGTGCCTCTCAGCGCGTTGTTCAGGTAGCAAAATCTACCACTCCGGCCCCCGTGTCGAGCCCGACATCGGTCACGAATAGCGACGTCGACTGGCAGCAAGTCCTTAGCGAGCCGGAAACTGCTTCCATTCAGCCCGTCGGCTACAACGACGGAGTGGTGATCGCATCGCCCGCCGTCTTCGCCCAACCACCCCAAGAAGACAGCAAACGAAGTTTCGGAGACTTTCTGCAACTCGATCCGCCCAAGGAAGATGGGGAGGTGGGAGCAGGGAGTGAGGGAGATAAGAAGCCAGAAGACAGAGAGCTAGGAGACAAGGGGAGCGACGTCGACAAGGAAGCGCAAGAGAAAGAGAACGACTCCGTGTCTCCCCCTCTCCCAGACGCCCCTTATCTCAACTCCCCAACTGGTCAGCCTGTCGAGTATTTCGTCGGCACTGCCCTCGCACGTCACCCCAAAATTCTCGCCGCCAGACAACGCGTCGCTGCGGCAACCAATGTCATCCCGCAAGCCAAGGCCTTGCCCGACCCGACATTCAACAACACCTTCTGGCCTTTGCACGACAACGCCATCCAAACCGCGGCCGGCCGTGTCGCTAATCAGATGTCGGTCAACCAGATGGTGCCGTTTCCTGACAAGCTGAAGACCAAAGCGGTCATCGCCAGCCGCGAAGTGCAAATCGCCCAAACGGAAGTTGACGCGATTGCTCGCGAGATCACCGAGTCTGTTCGTCTCGCCTATTACGAAGTCTGGTTCGCAACCCGCGCGATCGACATCGTCGAGGAAACCAAAGACCTTGTCGCCGACCTGACCGACGTTGCAGAGGCGCGTTATCGCAGTGGCGGTTCGCAACAAGACGTATTGCGTGCCCAACTCGAAACCGATCGACTCGACGAACAGCTAATCACGCTTGCTCGGCAAAAGCTGGTTGCCCAAGCCGACCTCGCTACGCTGCTACAGCAACCCGTCGGAATACTTCCCGAAGCAACAGATGAACTCGGCATCACCGACACACCCCAGCAAATTGAAGAATTGATCGCGTTGGCCGAGCAGTGCAACCCGAAGCTACGGGGTCTCGCATGGGAAATCCAACGCGACCGCGACAAAGAACGCTTGGCTTGCTTGCAGCAGTATCCAGACTTTAGTGTCGGACTAAACTGGGGATTGGTCAGCGACAACCATGACGTTCTTAGCCCAGTGGCCAACGGAAACGATCAACTCAGCGTCAGCTTCGGTACAACATTGCCGATCTGGCGAGAGAAGATCAACGCCGGAGTCCGCGAAGCCGCTCATCGTCGCAGCAGCACGACTCGACGCCTGGAAGCCGAACGAGATGAACTCTACGGAAAGATTCGCCGCCTGATTGTTCAAGCCGACGCCCTGGTCGAGCAACGCAACATCTACGAAGATCGCATCATTCCACGGACAGAAGACACACTCAAACTGTCAATCGCCGACTACCGTGGCAAACGGACTGACTTCTTCACCTTGATCGAAACCTACCGCGAACTGTTGATGTTCGAGACCCAACTCGCCCGCATCGACGCTACGCTAGCCGGCACGATCGCCCAGTTGGATCGAACGGTCGGCTGCCCCAATTGAATTGGGTGTGACAATACATACATCACTCTCCATCCTCTTCAATCAACCTACGCAATTCCCGCCGTGCCCGATTGAGCCTCGACCCGACCGTGCCTTCGGGGATGCCGAGCGTGGCGGCGATGTCTTGGTATGACAGACCGCTCTCTTCTTTGAGCGTGAAGATCGCCCGTAGTTCCGGATCGAGTTGATCGAGTGCCTGGCGTACCATCGCGACTCGTTCGTCTTGCTCAATGTGGTCGGTTTGGTCAGCGGTCGGCTCGACCACCAGTTCTTTGGTCCGCCGATGTTTCTCGCGGCGCAGATGTTGCAATGCCTCGTTGGTGGCCAGTCGATACAGCCACGTTTCAAACTTCGACTCGCCACTGAATTGATCGAGCTTTGTGAATGCTCGCACGAACGTCTGTTGCGTCAGGTCGTCGGCATCCTGCTGCCCCACCATCCGAACCATCAAACGAAACACGCGATCCGACGTTGCCTCGTAAATCGAGCGCAGCGCGGAACGATCCCCAGACACCGCGGCGGCGACTGTCTCGGAGGCGATCGTTTCGGTCGATTTGCGTTCATCGGGCTGGCCCATTGAAGAAGTTATACCAATACCCACCGGGGGTACCAATGCGGCTGGTCGCCGGGCAGGATTGCATTGACTTGAGAGCGGCTCTTGTTGTCTATCATGATTTCGTCGTCTTTTGTCTATCACGAAAAGCGGCTCCCGACCCAACGAGGGCTAGTCGTATGATGGGTCGGGAGCCTTGCCGTCTACGGTGACACACCGCACACGACTGGAGCAAAGCGTGTTCCCGCTTGATGGGTCAATCATCAATCGTGGCTTCCTCGTTCTTAGTGGTCATGTTCGTGTTCATGCGAAATCTTGCCTGTGTAGGATTTGCCTTCGATTTGCACGATGACCGCACCTTCGGCCTCGGCTTCGAGCCACTGGTCCATTTCGGCATTGGTCGAAGCGAATCGTGACGACTTGCCAGCTGCGTCTTCGCCTTGCGGGTCGGCGGGAAGCTCGAACGACTTCACTTTGCCATCATGCTTTAGGCTGACCGTTAGCTTTTCGGCTTCGATCGCGACCGGCTGCGTTGCCGAACCATCAAGGACATACATGGCGACCGCTCCGGTGCCGTGCATCATTTCGATGTGGAACGCTTCTTTGCCTAGTTCGACCAACTCGCCGCCGTGGGGTCCGTGCTCGGGATGCCCATCCATCTCAATCATCGGTGGCATTTCGTCTATCTCGACAGGGCCAGATGCTTCCGGAGCTTCGGAGATCTGCACGTCCTTCTTTGAACATCCGAGAAGAGTGAAGCAAGCGAGGGTCAGAGCGAATAGATGAATTTTCATTTTGGATACCGATGAGAGAATGGGGATGAGCGGATGAAAGTCAGGGAATAGAATGGGGGATAGAACGAAGTTCCCTATCCCCCATTCCCAATTCCGCGATTCTTAGTGAGCGTGTTTGGTCTCGAAGCCGAGCTTCTTTAACCATGCTTCCCACTGGTGAGCTTCTTCGTGGCTTTTCAACGCCATCTGCTGCCACTTTGGACAGCGGTAGTTGACGTCCATGTGTCCGCCGTGCGAGCCGACTTTGACTTCGCAGCGAAGTTTCTTCAGTGTGCCGACCAACTTGTCCGCCTTCTCGCCTTCGCTGTGTGTGGTCTTCCACTTCGCCAAGCGATACGACACCAGTTCTGTGGCAGCCGTGTTCGGCTCAGCGGCCTTCGCCAACATGCCACCCAACGAAATCGATGCGACCAAAGCCGCGACTGCAAACATCCGTAAATTCAACATTTCAAATCCTCCGTGGAGACCTTCTCAAACAGAAAGCATCACTCCGGCAACGCACCGGAACAAACATCTAACTTGTGACCAATTCAGGTTCAGGACTGAGGTGTTCACTCCCCATGCCCGATTTCTCATCTCCTATGTCTCCCGCGTGATCGCGAACAATCTGCTGGCCCGCGCCGACACCGATCGTCCAAAACAACGCCGGTCGAACGAAGAACTCCGCCAACGTGCTGGTCAACAATCCGCCAACGATCACGGTGGCGATGGGATACAAAATCTCTTTGCCGGGTTCGCCCGCGGCGAGTGCGAGCGGAAGCAAACCGATGCCGGACGTCAGTGCCGTCATCAGCACTGGAGCCATCCGCTCTTGGCCCGCGCGACGCACCATCTCACCCGTCCACGATTCGCCTTCGTGTTCGACCAAGTGGATGTAGTGGTTCAGCAGCAGGATGCCGTTGCGACTGGCAATGCCGCACAACGAGATGAAACCGACCATCGCTGCGACCGTTAGGTTTTGATCCGTGATGACGAGTGCCGCGACCGCTCCGATGAACGCCGTCGGCAACGCAACCAACACCTGCATCGAGAAGTTGACGTTGCCAAACAACGTGTAAAGCACCAAGAACATGCCTAGCAAGGCGACGCCCGAAAGAATCATCAATCGACGCGTTGCCGATTGCTGGCTTTCAAATTGGCCGCCGTATTCGATGAAGTAACCCGGCTCCAATTCCAAATCAGCCAGTCGCGTTTTGATGTCGCTGACAACGTCCACGACGCCTCGCTCGGAAACGTTGGCTTGCAACACGATTCGACGCCGTACCTGTTCGCGCTTGATCATGTTCGGCCCGCCGCTTTCGTAGATGTTCCCCACCGCCTCAAGCGGCAACGTGCCTCCATCGGGAAGTGGGACGGCAAGACGCTTGAGTTTGGTGACGTCCTCGCGGTACGGTTCATCCATTCGTAACATCAGATCAAACGTGCGTTGGCCGAGCAGCACTTGGCTAATGACCTGCCCGTTCATCGCGGTCTCGACCAGTTCCATGACGTTGGCCGGTCGCAGCCCGTTTTGCGTTAGAGCCTTGCGATTCAGCTCGATGCGAAGCTGTGGAATGTTGGTCTGTTGTTCGATCATCACGTCGGCCAAGCCCGGCACGTCCGCGATGCGTCTCTTCATCTCCTCAGCCTTGTTCCGCAACACGTCTAGATCGTCGCCGAAGAGCTTGATGCCGATTTGCGCCTTGACGCCCGAGATCATGTGACTGATCAGGTGCGCCAGCGGTTGCTCGGTACTCGACACCACGCCCGGAATGTCCTCCATCGTTTCGCGAATCTGCTGGATCGTGCCTTCGCGATCTGCGTCGTCAGCGATCTCCAAGAACAACTCGGTGACGTTGACGCCTTCGGCATGTTCGTCAAGCTCCGCTCGGCCTGTTCGACGCGCGACCGACTTGACCGATTCGATCTTCATCAACTCCTCTTGCACGCTCTGCCCGATCTGGTTGCTCGTCGCCAGCGATGTTCCCGGTGCAAGCAACGCGTTGACCTGAACGGCTCCCTCGTTGAACGGCGGCAAGAAGTCACGTTCGAGTTGCGAAACCGCGAACAACGCGAACGTCACCATGACGGCCGCAACGCCCAACACGGGACCGGCAAACTTGGTGCTGAAGTTAATCGCCAAACCGGCAATGCCTTTGAGTCCCTCCAGCAACCGGCCTTCTTCGGCTTCGGGACCACCCAGCAGTCTTTCGATCACTTGAATCAGAACCCAAACCACTGGCGTCAGGACGAGCGACCACCACAGTGGATTACCCGGCAGTTCAAACGGCAAGTGCAGAATGTGAATCGCTCGCGGGACGACCCAGTACATCGTTAACGCAGCGATGCCGAAAGCTAGAATCGGTACAACGATTTGCCAGACGCGCCGGCCGACCAACAGTAACGATGCCAGTACCGGCGTGACGGTCAGCGAAACGCCCAGCGACGCGATCAACGAGACAACGTACCCCATCGCCAACGGCACAAAGAGCTTGCCTTCCATGCCTTCGAGAGCGAACAGCGGGATGAACACCAGAACGACGATCGCCGTCCCGTAGACCACGCTGCTCCGTACCTCGATGCTGGCGTCGTAAACCACCGCAAGCGTCGGTCGTGGGGATTCGCAGTGGCGGTTTTCTTTCAAGCGGCGGAAGATATTTTCGACGTCAACGATCGCATCGTCGACCAGTTCCCCGATAGCAACCGCTAACCCGCCGAGCGTCATTGTGTTGATCGACAGACCAAAAGCAGCAAACACGCACGCGGTTGCGATGATCGACAGCGGAATTGCGGTGAGCGTGATGAACGTCGTGCGAAAGTTCAGCAAGAACAGAAACAAGATCACCAAGACCAGCACGCCGCCATCGGCAAGCGCTTCGACGACGTTGTCGATGGCTCGGTCGATGAATGATCGCTGCGAATAGACGTTGGCGATTCGGATGTCGTCCGGCAAGGACACCTTCAATTCTTCGAGCGCTTCGGCAATCGCTTGATCGACGGCGCGAGTGTCGCTGCCGGGTTGCTTGTTGATAGTGAGAACCACCGCCGGTCCGCCTTCGACTTTTCCATCGTCGCCGCGAAGATACGCGGACGAATCGCCACGCATGACTTGCGGGCCTTCAACAACTCTGGCGACGTCACCCAAAGTGATCGGGCGACCGTCCCGCAATGTGATCGCAATCTCTTTCAGGTCGGCGAGGCTGGTGATTCGCCCGAGTCCGCGAACCAGTAACTCGTTCGCACCACGCTGATCCAGGTAGCCGCCGGTCGCATTCAGGTTCGACTCACTGACGGCCGTGTGGACATCGTCCATCGTCAGTCCGAATTCACGCAGCAAGTCCGGATTCACCAGCACTTGGTACTGCATCCGGCCGCCGCCCATTGAAAAGACTTGTGACACGCCGGGAATCGTCAGCAATCTTTGACGGACGACCCAATCGGCCAGCGTGCGAACCTCCATTGGCTCGGCTTTTCCGCCTTCGCTCCACATGCCGTACATGAGAATCTGTCCCATGATTGACGAGATGGGTGCGAGTGTTGGTTTCACGCCGTCGGGCAATTGCTCAGCGGCAAGTTGCATACGTTCATTGACGACTTGTCGGTCGTTGTAGATGTCGGTGTCCCACTCGAACTCGACATAGATCACTGACAGACCGATGCCGCTGCTGCTGCGGACTGCCTCAACGCCGCTGGCACCGTTGAACGTGGTCTCCAACGGAAACGTGATCAGCGTCTCGACTTCCTCTGGTGCCATCCCCGGTGCTTCGGTGATGACCACCACGCGCGGCCGGTTCAAGTTTGGAAACACGTCGATCGGCAATTGTAAGGATTGCCACGCACCAACGCCCAGCATGATCGCGGCAACCGCGAGCACGATCAGTCGATTGTTCAGCGAGAAGTGAATGATTTTATCTAGCATCTTGATCCCTCAAAGATTTGGTTTGGCAAAGCGAACAACTCAGTGGTTGTGCCCTGCGTGGGGATCAATGGCTCCGCCCGCCTGGTTCTTCATCGCCATCTGCAATTGATGAGCACCGCTAACGGCGATCGTCTGACCGGGCCAAACTTGGCCGTCGTTCTTGATCGCGACGTTGACGCTGTCCGACGCAATGACTTCCACCGGAACACGATCAAAGTGATCTCCGTTCTCGACGAACAAGAATCGCTCGGGGCCTTCTTCGGCAACCGCGTCCTTGGGAACAACAATCGCGTCCACGACTTGCGACTGTGGGAGCCGAACGGTTAGTCGTTGGCCGGGCTTGTATCGCCAGCTGACGTAGCGTTTGTCGCCACGCTGTTCGCTGCGTTCGATCTCATTGGTCAGTCCGACATAGAACGGCAGCGACCGTGATTCAGTACCGACTTCGTTTCCGATGTAGACCACGTTCAATCCCGTGATCGTTTCGACTTCGTCGCCCGCACCGGTCATCGTGGCTTGCAGTTCAGCACCCGAATCGGCAGCCTTTCGCAACAGACCTGCGTCACGCTGGTAGGCTTGGCCTTCGATTAGCAAGCGGCTGTAATTCGACAGCTGCGCGATCTGCTGACCGGCGCTAACAGATTCGCCGCGTCGAACACTCAGTTCTGTGACCAAGAACTCAGCGTCTATGTGATTGTGCGAAGGCAGCGACATCGGCGGTGGTTGCATTGCCGCTAATCTTGCACTCGGGTTGCCCGAGACTCGGTTGTTCGCTTCGCCCAGCGATTCGTGATGCAGTGAATTGTCTTCTTCGACCAAGGGGGCCGTCACGACGACTTCGCGGACCAACGTGCGAGTGCGTTCGATGCTTGCGATTTGGTCTTCACTCAAACCGTGCAGCAACATCGACTGCTTCGCCGCACGGATTTTCGCCTGCAATTTGTCGCGTTCGTACTCGCGGGTTATTCGCGTTTTCCCAGCGATCGCGCCCGAACGGGACGCCGAAGTCAGCCGCTGAATCTCCCGCTCCTCGACATCCAGTTGCCCGAGCTGCGAGAGGAAGTCTTCTTGCGTATTGACGAGGTCTTGGTGCGTCAGCCGAAGCGTGAACAACGGCTCGCCGCTCTTAATCATCTCGCCACGAGAGATATTGATCTTGTTAATGACGCCCGTCAGTGGCGACGTGATCGACACGTGCGTTTCACCGGGCCAGCGCGTCACCATGCCGGGGACTTCGATGTAGCTCGTGTAAGGACCGACCGTGACGGCCTCCGTCTTCAACCGCAAGTTCGCACGAGCCTGCTGGCTCAATTCGATCGACTGACCCACTTCGTGACCATCGTGATCATGTCCGGCATGGTCGTCGTCGCCGTGGTCATCGTGTTCACCTGGACCGTGATCGTGACCCGCGTGCGGATCAGACTCATCGACCGCAGTGGCAACGAGGCCAAGTTGTTGTGGATAGTCGGTAAAGGCGAACGCGCCGACGACGATCGCGATTGCCATCGCCAGGACGGTCAAAACGGGGCCGCGCAGGCGCACCAGCCAAGCTGTTAGCGTGGACATGCAAACACATTGATGATTTGAGATTGAAGAATGTAGATTTCAAAAGAGGACTGAAGGATTCAACAATCTGGCGACGCGCAAACGCCTTTCCAAATCGTCAATCTTCAATCAACAATCTTCAATTCAAATGATCCACGTGCAGAGAGAAGCACAGTGAGAGAGAGAGTCCGTCGCGACCCGCGGCGATCGCTGTTGCAATCGACGAGTCGAAAGTGAACTAATGAAGCCGATCATCGGATCGTGCTCGTAGGTCACAAACGCGACTAATGGAGCATCAATGATGAAGACGACATCGCTCGAAGGCACAAAACTGCATTCGACGACGCCATGGCACCCCGGATGGTTTCCATCACAGGGTTGCGACTCGCAGGCACAACACGGAGCCGCTAACTCGATCGCATTGTGGATCGAATCCACCGTCTCTTCTTCACCCGAGCAATCATGCTCGTGATCGTGGCCACACACGTGATCGTCGTGGACACTTGGCGAATCAGCCGCTGAACAGGTGTGCTGGCATCCGTCATGGTCGTGATGTCCACACGCGGCAGCATGATGCAGCGAACACCCGAAAATCAGGTGCAGCAGTAATGCGGCGACGGTAGTGAGACGACAAACGACAGACACAAAAATATCCTTCAGGTACGGTACAACGGTATTATCGGTCGATACGGTGGAAACGACCATACCAGTCCAATAGTAATGTCAAACTTTCGTCAGATTACGCATCTTCTGGTGGCGGTATCGCGGGACATCACAGGCTCAGAGTCACCAACAGGCCTTCGATTTCCGCAGCAGCCTGCTTGGCTTGTCCGGCGGCATCCAAGACGTTCAATTGAGTCGCGAAGAGTGTTCGCTGTGCTGTTAACAGTTGTAGGAAATCGGTTTCGCCCGCATCAAATGCCTCCAACGAGAGCTTGTAGGTTTCCTCCGAGGTCGGCACGACCGATTCCAGCAAGCGGGTGTAGCGTTCCAACGCGACTTGGTAGCGGCCGACGGCTTCGGCGAGCCGGGCTTCTAGGCTGAGTTGCGTGTTCTGGATCGCTGCCGACGCCGCGGCGATGTCGGCTCGGGCACTGCGTATGTTGCCCTGATTGCGGTTGCGAATGGGAAGCGGAACGCTGACGCCAATGACCGCGAACGTATCATCCGTAGCGGCATCGACACCAACACCGACGGTTCCCGTCACGTTCGGCGTCACTTGGGCACAGGCAAGTTGCAACGACCATTTAGCTCGCTCAAGCTCCGATCCGGCCCGCGATAGTTCGGGACTGTTGGTCGAGATTTCGGCGAGCAATGCTTCCCACGGCGCGGCGGTCAGATCGTCACCCACGTTGCCGCTAAGCGGTCCGGGCGGCAGTGTTTGCATCCCGGCAGCCGCGGCAAGCGTCCGCAGGTTGGCTTGCAACTGCGTTCGAGCGTTCTCCGCCGTAATCCGCGCCTGCTCAGCTTCAACACGAGCCTGCAGCAAAGCAATTTTGGAGACCTCTTCGGCGTCCAACAGGGCATTCACTGATTCGATCGACTTCTCAGCCAACTCGACAATCTGGTCAGCAATCTTGGCCCTTCGCTGCGATACGATGGCTGTCGCAAACGCAGCACGAACGCGAGTCAAAACGCGAAGCTCCGCAATTCGCAGCGCAGCTTGCTGTTTTTGGATCTCGCGGGCCTGCACCTGTTGAGCAATCCCCAGCTTGTTGGCGGTAACGAACTGCTGAGACATCTGCACCGAATGCAGACCGGTGGCATCTTCGTTGCCGATCTCATCCGACTGATATTGCAGCACCGGATTGAACGGCAAGCCCGCTTGAACGTATTGCCCGCGAGTTGATTCGACACGAGCACGAGCTTCCGCGATGGCCGGATGCGAACCCAATGCCATCGACTCAATTGACTGAAGCGTCAGTCCGGCGGGTTGCTCAAGACCATAAGAATACTGGTCCTGAATGAACGGAGCGGTTTCAACCGTCTCGTTCGCCGCGTCCAAAGCCATCGCGTCGCGTAGAGACGCGGGATCGTTGGCAGAGTCACCACCATCCGAATCCAAATCATCAAGCTCGACGTCGAGTTCGTCCAATTCATCAAGATCTCTGACCTGCAAGTCGTCATCGTCCGTGAACGCAACCGTCCGTACGGCGAAAGGCGGTTCAACAACCCGCGTTTGGTTCGTCGCCGAGACGTGTTCGCTCGAAGTCGATTGAGCGACATGCTGCCCAACCGACTGGCAACCACTCGTGAAACCCAAAGCCGCCAAAAGCAACAAGCGTCTTGCTCGCCGCCGGCGCGTACTGGTCCTATCGTTCGCGATCACCGCGTCTTCCTCCGTGAAAATACAGACCAGCCCATGCTTTCCATCGGATGGGTACGATCGGATTGTTAGTTGCGATTCCGCAAGTGCGAACATTCGGAAGAATCCGCGATCGGGTTGTAACGATTTTAACGTCTCAGCCGCGGAGCAGCCTCAGACCATTGGCGATCACCAGTAGGGAAGCGCCCATATCGGCCGCGATGGCGGCCCACAGTGATGCCAGTCCCATAAAGGTCAAGACGACGAACAAAGCTTTAATTGCTAGTGAGAACCAGATGTTCTGGCGAACGATGGACAGCGTTCGTCGCGAGTGTTCGATCAGCCAAGGCAACTTAGACAGGTCGTCGGACATGAGCGAGATGTCGGCTGTTTCAATGGCCGCGTCGCTGCCCGCCGCTCCCATGGCGAGCCCGAGTGATGCGCGAGCTAGTGCCGGTGCGTCGTTGACACCATCGCCGATCATCGCGACATGCTCGTAACGCGAAACGAGATCCTCGACCGCAGTAACCTTGTCTTCGGGCAACAACTCCGCGTGAACCTCGTCGATACCGGCTTCTTTGCCGATCGCCTTGGCCGTGCCCTCGTTGTCGCCCGTTAGCATGACGATTTGCTTGATGCCAACTTCGTGCAACATCTTGATCGCGTCGCGGGTTTCTTCGCGGATCGCATCGGCCAGCGTGATGAAGCCGCAAACGTGCTGGTCATTGCCGATTACCACGACGGTTCGCCCGGCGTCCTGCATCGCTTCGAGTTGCTGATGAACTTCCGGGGTTTCCTGTCCGCGTTGTTCAAGATAACGATGTGAACCCAACCAATAAGTTTTTCCGTCGATGACTCCTGTCGCTCCTTTGCCTTGGATCGTCTCGAAAAATTCGGCTGGCAGCATCGTCATGCCACGTTTCTTGGTCTCATCGACGATGGCTCGTGCGAGCGGGTGATTACTGTTGAGTTCGAGCGCTCCCGCACGCGCTAACAAGTCTTCCTCGTCGTGTCCGTTCATTGGAACGACGTCGATCACCTCAGGAGATCCCTTGGTCAATGTCCCAGTCTTGTCCATCGCGATCGCGACGATTTTTCCCGGCAGTTCAATGAACACGCCACCTTTGACCAAAACTCCTTGGCGAGCCGCAGCGGCCAACGCAGCAACAACCGAGACGGGCGTCGAGATGACCAGAGCACACGGGCAAGCGATGACCAACAACACGAGCGACCGATAGATCCAAACCGACCAAGGCTGCCCGAGTAGCAACGTCGGAATCAACAGCATCAATAACGCGACCGCCATCACCACCGGGGTGTATACCGCCGCAAACTTCTCGACCCACTTTTCGGACGGCGCGCGTTTCGATCCGGCGTCGCCTACCATCTGAATGATGCGGGCCAGCGTCGTGTCTTCAGCCGCTTTGGTGCTTCGCATTTCCAGCAAGCCGTCACCGTTGATTGTTCCGGCGAACACTTCACTACCGACCTGCTTTTCGACCGGCACGCTTTCGCCGGTGATCGGTGCTTGATTGACGTCGCTATTGCCCACGGTGACTTCACCATCGAGCGGTATTTTCTCGCCCGGACGAATGACTAGCGTCGATCCGATCGGAACGTCGGCAGGTACAACGTCGCGGACTTCTCCGGATTCGTCTCTCAAGTGTGCGACCGGCGGCGTCAGGTCCAACAACGACGCGATCGCCCGTCTCGCCCGGCCAATGCTCCATGATTCCAATAGCAATGAAAGCGAAAACAGGAATGCGACCGCCGCTCCCTCGAACCATTCGCCGATCGCGATTGCCCCGATCACCGCGACCGACATCAGCAGATTCATGTCAGGCCGCAAGGTGACCAGTGCTCGCCAAGCTTTCGGCAGCACCAAATACAGCCCGGCCAAAATTCCAATCAGGTAGCAAGCGATCGCGGGCGTTGTGACGGCCTCGTTGAATCCGCCTGAGAGCAAATGAATCACCAGCCCGATCCCGCCGAAAACACCGCTGATCGCGGTCATGATCGCGCGTTGATGGCTTGCCCAGAACGATCGTCTGTCGGATGACTGTTGAGAGCTCTCCCATGTCTCGGCCTTCAACCCCGTCCGCTCGATCGCGGCCAGCACATCCCCGGCGGTAACATCGACGCCATCAAGATCAACGGTCAGTCGCCCATTAAGCAAGTCGAAACCCAAACGCTCATCACCACCGAGCAGCGGCACTAATTCACGTTTGATCAGCGCAACTTCCTCGGCACAATCCATGCCGAGGATTTTCAGTTCCATATTGTTTGCATCACTCATCGCTGTCGTCTTTGGCGATATGAACTTGCTAAGTGATCCGATAGAGCTTCCAACAGCTCTTCGCGGCCTTGGATTCCAACAAGTCTTTGCACCTCAATTCCGTCGGCGAATATCAGTAGCATTGGGTATTTGTCGACGTTGTACTTTTCCTTGATGAACGGGTTCTGCTCGATATTGAGCTCCGCGACCTTGGCTTTGCCGGACAACTCCGATGAAAGTTCACGAATCGTCGGCTTCATGGCGATACAAGGCTGGCACCACGGTGCCCACATATCAACCAATACGGGAAGCTCGCTCTCGATGACTTCACGTTGAAAAGTCTCGTCGGTCAATTGAATTGGATCAGCCACAATTAAGGACGTCGTGCCGCTGACCGGCGACGAATCACGACCGCATCCGGCGGCGAGCAGAACAAGAACGACAAGAGTCTTCATTGAGTGATGGAAATTTGCAAATGACATGAGCCGGTACTCGTTTCGCGCAATGATTCGCCAACGGCCGCCGATGCTGAGGGACTTCTCGCATCGACGGCTTATCAACAATCGGTCGGCGTGAACTACTTCCTTGGTTTGGACGTGTATGTTCCGCTCGGGCCTTCGAGCTTCACGGGTTCCTTACCAGCTTTTTCGATCGCTTCCCACAACTGGAGCGGCGACAGCGTCGCGCTGCTCTTGGGGACGACGATCGCGGTCTTGGACTTGACGTCGGTCTTGACGCCTCCGACGCCGGACACTTCGGACAACTTCGCGGCCACCTTCTTTGCACAGCTCTCACAGGTGAGAACCTTCAAGGTGATGGTGGTTTTGTTCGTCGAAGCCCCGACCAAATCGGCGGCAGTGGCAATGCGGCTTTGAGCCGTCATGCAAAGGGTAGCGGCGAACGTCAGGGCAAGGCAAAGGGAGGTACGGTACATTTTCAGATTCCTTTCAGGTAACAGATTGTGGTTTTCAAAATGGTCAGTCCTTTCGGATGGGGGCTGAGTGTCACATGGCGATCTCCTTTTGAGTTGG
>JARGNK010000005.1:0-10902 GCA_029213145.1 Rubripirellula sp.
GATGGGACTCGTCCAAGCAACAGACACAGGGCGTTGGTGTCCCGGATGCACAAAAAAAGTTCGTGCGGGCAACATCGTCCAAACGCTCAATTGTTCGCCGGCGTTCACAAAGACCGAAGGCTCAGATCCGAGGCTCCACGCTTTCAGTTCGGGATGTCCTTGTATGCTGTCACGCCGGTCGGTGAGGAACGTCGGAGTTGAAGTCGTTTCCAGAAAGCTCCACCGGACGCCGTCCTCATCTGACCAGGAGTTCCCGCTTAGCAAATTTGGCACTAGATCGGCAACGCTCCAGTTTCGTTGAGCGCCGGCCGTCTCCCGGATCGTCCACTCGACAAGTGTGCTGTCTGCGCCGTGATTATCGTTTGGAAGCACGGTTAACAGCAGTAGTTCGCCGCGCCCGATCTTGACCTTGTGCTCGAACGGAACGGAACCGCCTTCGGCGACTTGAGACTCCGCGAGTACGCTTTTCGTCGATGTCCAAAGCGACTCGATCTTTTTGGCGGCGGCCAGTCGGCGTTGTTTTTGAGCCTCAATTTTGGCTGCCTTCTGTCGCCACTGTTGCATCCTAGCGTCGATTTCCGCTGGTGCTAATGACGACTTGGTTGTGCCGGTCAGTCCTTCCCAAAGCGCGGTCAGATAAGTCGCGTTGAGCTTTTCTTCGGCGGCCACTGCAGCGATGGCCCCAGCGCCGCCTCTGATCAGTTTTTCGCGATGGCGTAGGGTCGCTGTAAGGTGCGGCGCGAGCGGCGGCTCTCCGTTGGGGCCAGCGTATCGCGTGTGAAAGCTGCGCAGGGAATCTAGCGTTTCCGCCGCCCACGTTGGTCGGTCCGGAGAAGCGGAGAAACGAAATCCGGTTGGCAGCAGCACGGCCCGTGCGGCGACGTCGCGTGCGGTCTGGTGGTAGCGTCCAATCAGTTCGGGTGTTACCGGCATCGCTTCGCCAACATTTGCAAAGCCTTCGCCGCCGACACTGTCGACCGGAAACTCCCGAGCCTGTGTTGGCCGCATGTCAACACCGGTGAGATCGCGGATCGCGTTGTCGTACTCTGTGTTGCTGAGCCGACGCAGAGTCACCGGCCCAGGGTCACCCGCCCGCGCAGCGGCCTCGGCGTCGAGTGCCGCCGTAATCCAGCCCAGCAGTTGCTCTCGCTCAGCCGGTGTGGGTTGCGGCGCTTCCTTCGGTGGCATGTCGCCATCGCGTACACGCTCGGCAACATTGCTAAGCATCTTGGGTCGAGCCAACATCGCTTGGGCGGAGCCAAAGCTCGTGAGATCAAGATCGTTATCCGTGGGCGTCTTTCCATGGCACTTTCCGCAGGAGGTGACGAGCAGAGGCTGAATCTGTGTGGTGTATGTCCGCGCGAGATCCTCTGCACCAATGGCAGGTACGGTGGCGAGCGTGAAACAGGCAATGAGTCGCACCGCGTCACGAGGGTAGCGAAACTCGCCAAGAGTTTCGGGATTGGACGGCAATACGCCGAAAGTCTTGACGACTTCCGCTACAACGTGAATGCCACAGGACGCAAGCCGCACCGCTGCTTTTTTGAGACCTCGCATCAGATTCACACCCTATGTTTAAACTTCCGCCAACGGTTGCTCGGCATCACCAAACCTGTCGTGTTGTACGCCCATTTTGTGCATCATGCTAAGGTAGAGCCGGCACATCTGTCGGTCAGGGTTGCCGCTGTAATCGAGGTTTTGGCCGCCTTCGATTTGACCGCTCGCACCGCCCAGCATCACAACGGGTAGTTGGCTGGCGTCGTGGCTTCCGGTCAACATACTCGAACAGAGCATCAGCATTGAGTTGTCCAGCAGTGTGCGTTCACCTTCTTGGATCGCATCCATGCGGTGGGCGATGTATGCCATCTGTTCCAAAAAGAATTGATTAACTTTTAGCCAGTCGTCCGTGTCGTTGTGTGAGAGCAAGTGATGGATCATGTAATCCACCCCGAGATGGGGGAATCGCAACGTGCCGTGATCGTTGTTTAGTTTTAACGTGCAGACACGTGTCGTATCAGTCTGAAACGCGAGCACCAGAATGTCACACATCAGCTTCATGTGTTCGACAATGTCCTGCGGATACCCATCCTTGGGACGTGGGATATTTGGACTGGTAAGTGTCGGCCGCCATCCCTGTAATTCTCCGCGGTGGCCGGCCCGTTCGATCCGCTGCTCCAATTCACGCACCGAATTCAGATATTCATCCAGTTTCTGTTGGTCGAGCCGGCTGATGCCGTGACGAAAGTCTCTCGCATCGGCTAGCACTGCATCGAGTACGCTTTGGTCGCCCTTCTGAGCCTTGTCCTTGAACAACTGGTCAAAGGCCAGGGCCGGATACACTTCCAAGGGAGTTGGTGTCGTTGGGCTGCTCCAGGAAATATGGGAGCTGTAAAGCATTGAGTAATTCTTGTGCACCGAGGGGTTCGCTTTTTCGCAACCGAGCACAAGACTTGGCAGCTTCGTCTGCTGACCAATTTGCTGGGCAATGATCTGATCGACGCTTGTTCCGGACCGGATGATGCCGCCCGCTGAAAGTGGAGCGCCGGAAAGAAGATTTCCGGTCTGTGAACTGTGAATATTTCCTTTGAGTGCCTCGGCGTTGTAGAGACCTTTGATGAAAACCATCCGGTCGCGCAAGCCGTTCAGAGGATGTAGAACCTTGCCAAGTTCCATATCGGCGCCGCTGCCTTTGGCCCACCACTCGTGCCGGTGAAAACCACAGCCCGCGAACAGAACTGCCATCCGCGTGGGAGCTTCTTGCGGCGGCTTGTTCGTTGCAGTCTCCTGCCCCCAGACAGCCATCGACTCCATCCACGGCAAGGCCACGCTCACGCCGAGGCCGCGAAGCATGGTACGACGTGTGAACGTCTTCGTGGTCATGTTTAGCTCCAATCAGAAAGTTGATCTGTCTGTTAACTTTGTGGGTTACGGACTCTGAAAGCTACTGGATACACCGCGGATGTTGCGGAATTGGTCGCTCAGGACGATTTCTTCCACTGCAATCTGAAATCGAAATTCGTTCTCACTCAATCGATTCACCATGTGGTCAAGTAACGGCTCGTCGGAGAGCTGAACTTCTCGCCCCAAGGCAAAGCCCAGCAGCTTGCGGCAGAACTGACGGACGACATCATCTCGCCGTTTGGTCAATAGATACTGACGTAACCCTTCGATGCCGTCGATGTTCGTACCGTCTTCCAGCTTTGTTCGCGTGTCGACGCCCGCAGGGCGTAGCCGACCGATGGCATCGTATTGTTCCAGGGCAAATCCAAAGGGATCGATCTTCACATGGCATTTGGCGCAGGCGTCGACAGAGCTGTGTTTTTCGATCAGCTGCCGGGCGGTCAGCCCTTGCGGAACATCTTCGGGCAATTGCGGGACGTTTGCGGGCGGACGAGGCAGACGCTCGCCAAGCAGCGTTTCGTAAATCCAATTGCCACGCAGAATGGGACTTGTCCGAGAAGCTCCTGACTGGCTGGCCAGCAGCGAGGCCATGCCGAGAACGCCGCCGCGCGCGTGACTGCGGATCGGATCAACTCGTCGCCACTGCGGTCCATCAATGCCGCCGATTCCGTAGTGCTTCGCCAGCGCGCCGTTGAGAAACGTGTGATCGGCACCCAGCATATCGAGGATCGAGCCATTGCTGCGGAACATATTTTCAAAGAAGCGAACCGTCTCTTCGTACATGTCGCCTCGAAGCGTGACAAACTCTGGATACAGCTTTTCGTTCTTATTATCGTCCTGGTCAAAATTGCGTAAATGAAGCCACTGACACGCAAACTGGATCGCCAGCCGCCGCGTGCGGGGGTCTTTCAACATCCGCTGAGTCTGCTCAGCCAGCGCGCTGTCATCCGACAGGCCACCGGATTCAGCAACATGGAGCAGCTCGGCATCCGAAACGGACGACCATAAGAAGTAGCTCAGGCGACTGGCCAGTTCGAGATCGGTGACCGGCTGCGGCTGGTTGCCGTCAGGCTGAACTTCGCGGCGATACAGAAATGCGGGCGAGGTCAGCACACGTGCTAGTATCAAGCGGACAGCTTCCTCATGAGGCATCTCGTCAGCGCGCAAATCTCGATAGAAATTCATCAGCCCCGCTCGTTCGTCTTCGAGAAGCGGCCGCCGCCATGCTCGACCAGCAAACTCGAGAACAGCTTTCAGATGGGCCGGCTCGGTTTCGCGAAGACGCTCTCGGAACGCGTTGGCTCGGGCGACGATCTGAGGCTTCAATGGGTCCCAGAGCTTGACCAGATCAGGACGGTCCTGCGTGGCAAATTCCCGAATCTGCTCGAACCCAACTTCGTATCGTAGTGGCTCGTGGGCGACATACAGCATTTCATCCCACATGCGATTGAGCACTGCGATTTGCTCGTCGCTGAGCATCAACCGTTGCAAGGCTTCGTCCTGTCGATAGAACAGTGTTAACGTGACCACTTCGTCGACAGGGACGATTTGTTCATAGCAGAGATGTGGAGGGAAAAGGTCGCGGAACTCCGCGAAAGCCTCGGCGACGCGTTCGCGGGACGGACTGCCTTCGTTGACGATCGTCGGACTCTCCGCTCCGATCGCGGTTGGCTCAATCCGTTTTAGCCCTGCTTCGAGACGAACCGTTCCATCGCGACCGGCAATTGGATCAAGCGTCCCGCCGACCATCAGTGTGCGATCGGCCGCGAGCTTCGCCGGCAATTTAAATTCGACCACAGCGGGAGCCTGAACAACAAGATCGGTCGAAGCGAGCTCATGTCCGAACGGGTGTTTACCGAATCTTTGATCAGGTGTGACGCCGGAAAGCAATGACTCGATGCTGTGTGGCGAGATTGTAATGTTCTGAAGCTGTTCATGCAGAATTCCATCCGGTGAGGTCGGCTCAATGGGGCGACTACCCGTTGCGAGTTGCTGGACCTGAACGGCAAGGTCGGCTCGTCTTGCAGAGTCCGTTTCAGTCTGCCATTGCTGCAGCACAGAGCCGGCGGGAATAGAGGTGAGTACTCCGTCGTCCTGACTGACATTTTTCATCTCACCTGTGTAGAAATGCCACACTTTTGTGTGGCCATGCCGATCGGCGTGCGGATTAGCGGCCAGTATGTCGTCAGAGACATCGCCGGCCAAATCCCAACGCCGTTTTTCGCCATCGACTTCACTGATCGTCAGATTCAACTCGGTCAGATCGCAGTAATGGTTGCCGCCGGGCCCGAGGATGAACGAGATCAATTCGCCTTTACGCACAGAGAGTTGCTTCGGATCCATCTTTGCCGAGCCGCCTTTGTCGAAGTGGCCCTTCCACAGGTTGCCAACCCGTCGGTGTGTTCGGTGCTGCAGGAACCAGGCCTGACCGTCACCGCATTCCGGATGCGCGTCGGAGAGTTGCGCTTGAATCTGTACGAGACCATCAATCGGACTCTGCCAGCCGATTGCTGCAAAGTGTGTCGGTGATGGGTGAGCGGTGATGCTGTGTGGCCGCGCGATGCCGGGAATTCGCACTTGGGTGTCCGTCGAATTGCCACCGACGCTTGGTGTTTCGCCGGTTCCCCAGAAGCGGATGAAACCGTAATCGCCGTGCGTTTCGGTCTTGTCGAAGTGACCCGACACGATCGCAGGTTCTGCACCAACCCCCAAAAACGCCACCCAAGCTTTCAAAGCGTTTGCATCGAGTTGGTGCTTCTGTGCTGTTGCTGTCACGAATTCTTCGGTGGGACCGTTTGCAACCGACTCGACTTCCAGAATGGCAGAGAGGTAGTCGGCTGTGCGGGACAGTGCCTCGTTCTGTGCATGCTGCAAGCGTTGCTTTAGTCCGGCTAGATCGCGGAGCGGAATATCCGGCCCGTTTTCAATTGTCAGACGAGGATTCTGCCAGATGACAACGTCGCCGCTACCGCCGTCGCCTGCATCCGACGCCGTCAGAAAAATGGAGACCTCGCCGATTTCCTGATAGCGCATTGGAACCTGAACGTCTCTCCGTGTGACGATCGGAGTCAACTCCTCCATCCAGATTTTCGACTTACCACCCTCGCCGATATGTCCAATCGAGTTGTACTTGAAAAGCACTTTCTGCTGAGCTTCGATCCATGCGACGAGTTTGCCAACGTCAGCAGGAGTTGCGTTTTGCCACTGAGAGCGAAGCTGGTCCAGCAGCGGCGATGATCCTTCTTTGTTTGTCGGTTGTGCAGATAGTGTGCGCCAGAGCGTGCCGAGGTACTTTGCGTTGAGACCACGATTGTCGGCGATGGCCTTGGTTGTTGCCTTGCCCGTCGAAATGGCTTCGCGTTCTTCCAGTGTCGCAAGAAAGTACTCTACAAACGGGATCGCCCCGCCTTCGTTTGGGACTCGTCCAGTTCCGCCAACTTCGATCTGCACATCAGATTTTACGGTGGCCTGCGAATAGAACCGTCGAATGTCGGCCACCCGTTCATCTGTCCAGTCACGTCGGGAGGTGCCGGGCGAAAAAGTAATTCCGTCTGGAAGCAGCACCGTATGTCGGGTGATCTGTTTGGCGGCGTCGAGATACTTCTGTGCCAGTGCTGGCGACATTGACTGAGCCGAACCGGTGTTGATAAAGCCTTCACCTGCCGCACCATCCACGGGAAACTCGCGAGTCGGATCGAGCGAAGCGATGCCGGTCAGATCGCGGACGGAATAGTTGTACTCTTCATTGTTCAACCTCCGCAGCACAACCGGCCCCGGGTCTCCGGCCGTGGCTTCAGCCTCCCGCGCCAGAAACGCCCGCAACCATGTTTGTAATCGTTTCCGCTCGTCGTCGGTCGGCTGCCGAGAATCCTTTGGTGGCATTTGCCGACTGTCGAGCATATTGCGAATTTTTAGCCAGACATCCAATTGCCGTCGCACATCGGCATGCGTCGCAAAGGTGTTAAGGTCGATGTCCGCCTCCGTGGTTTCGCCGGAGTGACAATCATGGCAGTACCGCTCGATGAGTGGGCGGATCTGATTACGGTACTCAAGCACGCTGGAGGACTCACGGTCATCCGCCGCCGCAATGGTTGCGTACAACAAACTTGCCGTCAGCAGGACGCAGAGTCTCGTTTTGGATGTCATCGCCGCCTCAAACCCGTGATTTATGATCCTCGATATGCTTCCGCAGCTCGTGTGTCGCTGCCGTTATCTCACCGTCCCGCAATGCGTCGATAATCCGCCGGTGACTTTCCGCGCCCGCCTGCCACTGTGCCTTTTTTACGCTATCGCGGAATCCCTGAGACAACACGTGCAACAAATCGCCAAAAACTACCAGAGGCGCTAAATCACTCGCTTCCAGCGGCGAACGATGAAACTCGATGTCAAGGTCGATCCATGTTGTAAGTTTGCGGGCTGATCCGAAGCGGTCCGCCACCGATCGTAAGTCGAGTTGTCCGGCCATCAATCCCACGCTCGTTTCTGCTTCGACGATGCCCAGGTATTTCAATGTCTTAGTCGCGTCACGGACACTCAGCCGGCGAACGCCAAACGAGTCAGCAAATTCGGTTTCGGTCGGCAGCCGATCCCCGGGGCTCAGTTGTTTCGATGAAATCAATTCCTTGATTTGTTCCGCCGCTTGGTCGCGGATTTTTCTGCGCGGCAATGCCTGTAGGGTGGATATCGAATCTCTGTGCAACAGAAACATTGTGGAGCCGCCGGTTCAGATATTATCTGACAATCAGATGACTGTCAAAACTGAGGTGATTGCCATGCAGACGTCTGTTCCAGGTCTTTCACGCCTGCGTCTATCTTCCTGGATGATCGCCTTTGCGTTGTGCTTTTCGACAGCGGTCGGTGGCGACGAACCGCGTTTCATTGACCACTCGCTGTTGGTCGCTCCCGAGTATCCTGTCACCTGGCCATCCGCGCCGTTTCCAGATTTTCAGATCACGCATCAGCGAACGATCGGCCCCGACAGCGCTAACAACATTGACTCCTTATTAATCGACGGCAACACGGGAACGCAGCTCGATGTTCCGCCGCATTCCGTCACCCGTCCTGATCTGAAGCGGCCAAAGTCTGGGCCACTCGGACTGGCGTACATCGACAAAATCGAAGCCTGGCAATTCGTAGGTGAAGCGTACGTAATCGACGTGCGGGATCTGCTCGATCAGGCCCCGAAGGGATCGAGCCCGTTAGTGCGGCGCGAGCATGTCGAACACTTTGAGATGCGGCATCGCAAGCTGCAGTTCGGCGACGTCGTTCTCTTTCGGAGCGATTACTCGGACAGATACTACCGGCCATTTCCCGCCGGCTCGCGTTACATCGCCGACATTCTTGATCGCAAGTGGACGGCTGTCTCACGCGCTCGTCGAGTGATCGGCGAACCGGTGATCAGCGACGACCTTTATCCGCCTTGTCTTTCTGCCGCCGGAATCGAGCGGAATCCGAACCAGCACATGAATGGAGTCAACTTGAAACCGTTGCTGAGTGAGACTGACGAGCTTCCGCGCGCATCGCTGTTTTGGGTTTTGGCATTCGCCCCACTACAATGATTAGCCCTCCAGCCATCCTTCGCAAAGGAGATTGGAAGCTGATCGAGTCATTCGATCCTGCCACAGTCGAACTCTACAATTTGAGCGACGATCTTGGTGAAACAGCCATCCGGTCGCTGGAACCCACCCCGACCGCCGAGATGGATTACTCAGTGAAATCGAAGCATAGCGAGTCTCCGTTCGGGCCGAACGCACGCTGCCGAATCCAGATGCTGGCCCGAATGAAAAACGTGGAACAAGAAAGATAGATAATCAGTTGAGGAACGAACTTAAGTGACCGCACATAACAACGGTAGGTGTGCGGCGTTACCAAGGCCCTGAAAGATTCAATCTGGTTAGCAGCTTTTATTTACCAGGCGGTGAAGGGCCATGTTGGACGCACCCTGGAGTCAGCGTAGGCGGGCTGTTTCTGCGCTGGAACAAACAGTGATACGATTACGACATCACCCAAATCATAGTTTTAACAAGCCGTGTTGTTGGGGGCGACTTTCAATAATCAACGGGACACCTCCAATCCAATGACTATCACCTATCTCAAGTCCGGAAAGCCCGAAGCCCAACGTGCCGAAGACGATGCCAAAATCCGTGGTACTGTCGAAGACACCCTGGCCGACATTGCCGCTCGCGGCGATGAAGCCGTGCGTGAACTGTCCGTCAAGTTCGACAAGTATGACCCGCCCAGCTTCAGGCTTAGCTCGTCCGAGATTGAAGAGGCGATGGGCAAGGTCTCGGCCCGCGACCTCGATGACATCAAGTTCGCCCAGGCTCAAATCCGCCGCTTTGCGGAAGCCCAGCGTGCCAGCATGACCGACGTAGAAGTCGAGACACTTCCCGGGGTCGTCCTCGGTCACAAGAACATCCCGGTGCCATCGGTGGGTTGTTATGTCCCAGGCGGAAAGTTTCCAATGGTGGCGTCAGCCCACATGTCTGTGTTGACCGCATCGGTGGCGGGCGTGCCAAGAATCATTGCTGCTGCTCCGCCTCAAAACGGCGCTCCGCATCCCGCGATTGTCACGGCCATGCACCTCGGCGGCGCCCACGAAATCTACGTCCTGGGTGGCATGCAAGCGATTGGTGCGATGGCACTGGGTACTGCTACCATCGAACCGGTTGACATGATCGTGGGTCCAGGGAATGTCTTCGTGGCCGAAGCCAAACGCCAGTTGTTTGGCCGTGTGGGCATTGATCTACTGGCCGGACCAACGGAGACGCTGGTCATTGCTGATGAAACGGTTGATGCCGAGCTTTGCGCGACTGACCTGCTCGGGCAGGCGGAACATGGTTTCAACTCGCCGGCCATCCTGCTGACGAATTCACGACCGCTTGCCGAAGCGACGCTGGCCGAAATCGATCGTCTGCTTGGAATCCTGCCTACGGCCGAAACCGCACGTGCATCCTGGCAAGACTATGGTGCGGTGATTCACTGTGATACCTATGAGGAAATGCTCAGCGTGGCCAATGAGATCGCGTCCGAGCACGTGCAGGTGATGACCGACCGCGATGAGTGGTTTCTGGAAAACATGACTTGCTATGGAGCCTTGTTCCTGGGGCCGCGAACCAATGTGGCCAATGGCGACAAAGTGATTGGCACCAACCACACCCTGCCGACCAAAAAGGCCGGGCGTTACACCGGCGGTCTGTGGGTTGGGAAATTTCTAAAGACTCACACGTATCAAAAGATCCTCACTGATGAGGCCGCAAGCTTCATCGGCCAATACGGCTCGCGGCTGTGTATGCTCGAGGGATTCGTGGGGCATGCCGAACAGTGCAACATTCGCGTTCGTCGCTATGGAGGTCACGATTTGCCTTATGGTGCCGCCGCCGAGAATCGCCCCATCGATCCTGGAGAACTCCCACCGATGATCCTCACTGAGGTTTACGGGTCCAAGCCCCAAGGAAAAATACCCAACAACCGTTTTCCCTTGCTGGTACACCGCGACGCCATACCGGGTGGCGGTGCCGAAGCGATCAAAGCCAGGTTTCGTTCCAACGGATGGTCGAATAACTGGGACTATCCGGGCGTCTACGAGTACGCACATTTTCATTCCACTACCCACGAGTGCCTTGGCTGCGCAAACGGTTGGATGGAGTTCAATCTCTCTGTCGGTGAAGGTGGATGGACTCGTCTCCGCATCAGCACTGGCGACGTGGTCGTCATCCCCGCCGGCGTCAGCCACGAGATGATTGCTCAATCGGATGACATTCATATGTGTGGCGGCTACCCGGAAGGACGCGATTGGGACGACATTCAGGAGGGCTTCCTGAGCGATGAAGATTACAAACGCGCCTGCAAACGCATCATGATGCTGCCGATTCCGAGCCGTGATCCCGCAACCGGTGAAGCGATGCCGCAATGGCATGCTGCCCCGTCATCGGTGGACGGAGGCTGGAACGACTGGCGCACCAGCCTCGATGCGAGGTCTGGCGAAGTAGCAGGAGAAAG
>JARGNK010000005.1:11002-16823 GCA_029213145.1 Rubripirellula sp.
CGCAGTTACCTTAGCTCAACCCCAACCCAGACCCTCCCCCATGTTAAGAGCTCTTCTTCTATTTCTTCTGTTTCTAACGAGCTTATCGAAACCACTTTGTGCGGCCGACCCCTTCGACAAATCCAACCTAGCGGCATGGTGCATCGTCCCGTTTGACGGGAAGAAAAGGGGGCCGGCAGAACGGGCGGCGATGTGTGCCAAGCTCGGACTAAAGAAGGTGGCTTACGACTGGCGGAACGAGCATGTGCCGACGTTCGAGCAGGAAATTCTCGAATACAGAAAACACGGCATCGAATACTTCGCTTTCTGGGGCGGGCACGAGGAAGCATACCGACTCTTCAAAAAGTACGATCTGCATCCGCAGATCTGGCGAACTCTGAGTTCACCCAAAGGCGAGACGCAGTCGGATCGCGTCCAGGCCGCGGCAAAGCAGATGCTGCCGCTGGTCGAGAAAGCTCACGAACTGAACTGCAAGGTCGGCCTCTACAACCACGGCGGCTGGGGCGGCGAACCGGAAAACCTGATCGCCGTGTGCGAGTTTCTCAGAAAGCATCACAACGGCCAGCACGTCGGCATCGTCTACAACCAGCACCACATGCACGACCGAGTGGATGACTTTGCGGCCAACCTGAAGACGATGATGCCGTACCTGCTTTGCCTGAATCTCAATGGAATGACGCGAGACGGCGACAAACACGGAAAGAAGATTCTCCCACTCGGCGAAGGTGAGCTGGATATTGCACTGCTGAAAACCATCCGTGACTCCGGTTACGACGGACCGATCGGCATCATCGGGCACACTCAGGACGATGTTGAACAGCGGCTACAGGACAACCTTGACGGTCTCGACTGGCTCCTTCCGCAACTCGATGGCAAGCAGCCCGGCCCGAAGCCAACACTCAGAACATGGCCGCCGCAGAACGCCAAGGCAGCTTCGACCACGCATCGGACTGTGGCGGGAGTCCTGCTCGAAGGGAAAGCAGAGTATCGAACCCCACCGCTCACCATCGAAGCCCGCGTCACTTTGCCGTCGCGCAGTCACTACAACATCATCGTCGCAAGTGATACGAAAGAATCAGGAGCACATTGGGAAATCTTCTCGATGAACGGATCGGGTCTCTTAACAGCCTACATGCCTGGGCTGAAGCCTGATCATACTAGATCATCGGCGATGATCTGCGACGGCAACCCTCACAACATCGTGATGACTTATGATACCAGCCAGATCAGATTGTTCGTCGACGGAAAAGTCGTCGCAGACCAGAAAGTAGAATCAACTGGTCGACCGGTTGTGCCTGGCGGATTCGCGATTGCTAAACTGGTCGAAGGTGGCATCGGCAGCAGCGGCCTGCCTGAATGGCTGCGCATCAGCAAGGGCATCCGACCATCGCTCTGGAAAATGTCTGACGTCCCGCCAAAGGATGAGTCAACACTGCTCGTTTGGTCGCAGTCGACAGATTCTCACGCCGGTCATCATGCGGCCTCTCACAAAACCAACGAACCACCTCTCGGCCAAGTTCCGGAATACTCATCCGAGTTCGTTAAGAAACTACTCGCCGATACCAAAGAACGCGGTGACGCACTTCCTGGAGCCGCCTTGTTTAGCAGCGCCAAGCTGGCCTGCGTGTCCTGCCATAAGGTTGGTTCGCATGGCGGAAGCGTGGGACCTGATTTAACCACCATCGCCAAGGACCGATCGCTGTCCCATCTCATCGAATCTGTGCTCTGGCCTCGGCGTGAGGTGAAGCCCGAGTATAGGACTTGGTCCATTCTCACCACCGACGGCAAACTTATCACGGGTTACAAGGCCGACGAAACGGACGAAGCAATCCTGATTAAAGATCCCGCATCAAACAAAGAGGTCTGGATCGCGAAAGAGGAGGTCGATGATGAAGCCGCTGGCGGAACATTGATGCCCGACGGCTTGACCGCGGCGCTCACGCGCGAGCAACTACTCGACTTGATTCGGTTCATGAGCGAGTTAGGGCGTGACGGACAACCGCTTTCCGCAGCGGTCGAGCACACAATCGCGCATTCACAAATGCACGGCCCGGCGACGTTTGAGTACAAAGCAGCGCCGATCAATCCGCAGCGGTCGTCGAATTCAAGCCATCCGATCAACCGCGATCGCATCTACGATTTTTATACAAAGCAGGCGGAACACTTTCGACTTCAGGATCATGTGCCGATGTTGCTGTCCGCTTCTCCGGAGTTGGACGGCGGGCAACAGGGACATTTTGGCAACCAAGCCGAAAAAGACTGGGCCAGCAACCGCTGGAATGAAACGCAACTGGGAAGCGTGCAAGCTGGCGTGCTGCACATCCAAGGTAGGCCATCGATCCCTCGTGCCGTCTGCGTTCGACTTGGCGAAGAGAATCAACTCTCTGCGTGCTTTAATCCGGACACACTAACGTACGAAGCAGTTTGGTCCGACGGTTTTGTCGCCTTTTCCACCCATCGCTTCGGCTTGCTGGGTGGCATGCAACTGCAAGGAACCTTGCAAGACACGCCCGGCCAACCGGCACCGAAGCAGCCTTTTTCCTATCTTGGTTACTATCGGCATGGCAAACGTGTGGCCTTTGCGTATCGGATTGGTGAGGTGGAATACCTGGATGCGCCTTGGGTTTCCGACGGGCAATTCACCCGCGAGGTGGCACCGATTCAGGATCACTCGCTTCGGCACATCGTTTCCGGTGGCCCATCGCAATGGCCGCAGACGCTCGAGACCCGAATCATTCCGGGAAGTGAACGTCCGTTTGCGATCGACACTATCGAATTACCGATCGAGAATCCTTGGAAAGCGTTGTTTTTCTGTGGCGGTCATGACTTCCTGCCCGATGGCAGCGTCATGCTATGCACGATGCAGGGCGATGTGTGGCACGTCACCGGCTTGGACTCCGGCATCGACAAACCAGGTCGCGCACACTGGAAACGTTTCGCGTCCGGCTTGCACCAGGCATTGGGCTTGGTCTGCGCGAGCGATGGTGTTTACGTCCAGTGTCGCGACCAACTGACACGACTGCGAGACCTCAACGGTGATGGCGAAGCCGACTTGTACGAGTGCTTCTGTAACGGTTTCGAGACATCACCGGGAGGGCACGACTTCATCTGCGGGTTGCGGCGTGATTCCGAAGGTTACTTCTTGACGGCTTCCAGCAATCAGGGATTGGTGCGGATGTCGCCCGACGGCCAAACCGTGTCGGTGGTCGCCACCGGTTTTCGCAACCCTGATGGTTTGGAAGTGCTTCCCGATGGGAGCATCACGGTGCCTTGCTCCGAAGGAACTTGGACACCAGCCTCCATGATCTGTCTTGTGCCCGCCTCGCATCGAGAAGCCGATCTGCCACCACACTACGGTTTCGGTGGCCCTCGCGGCAATCAAACTCCGGAACTCCCCTTGGTTTACCTGCCACGAGCGATGGACAATTCCAGCGGCGGACAAACCACCGTCCCAGCAAACACTTGGGGACCGCTGCAGGAACGACTGCTCCATTTCTCTTTCGGCATGGGGGCATGGTTCACAGTGCTGCGCGATGAAGTTGACGGCCAGGTACAGGGGGCCGTGCTGCCGATGAACGGCGATTTTCTTTCCGGAGTTCATCGCGGACGATTCTCACCTGTCGATCATCACTTGTATGTGAGCGGCCAGCAGGGTTGGGTCAGCTTCACGCCGCAGAATGGTTGCTTTCAGCGCGTGCGATACGCCGGCAATACGTTTCAGATTGCCAAGGACTTTCACATTCATGAGAACGGCGTGCGGATCACGTTCGCCAAGCCCGTCGATCCCGCTTTTGTGACCAATCCCGATTACCACTTCGCTCAGTGCTGGAACTATCGCTACAGCGGTGCATACGGTTCGCCCGAGCTTTCCCCAAGCCATCACGGAGTGCCGGGGCATGATCCCTTGTCAATTGCGAGCGCACATGTGCTGCCCGATGGGCGTTCGATCTTCCTGGAAATTCCAGACCTCCAGCCCGTCAATCAATTGCATCTTCGCTTGCACGTCAATTCTGACGACGAATATCCTACCTGTAATCCGGCTGGTAGCGGCCACGACCTGTTTGTCACCGTGCATCGACTCGATGATCCGTTCGAAGAGTTTCCTGGTTACAAGCCACGCGAGAAAACGATCGCTGCGCATCCAATGTTGACCGACTTAGCGGCTAATGCTGCGCGGACAACCAACCCATGGTTGAAGCGGATTCCAGACGCGCGGTCGATTACATTAAAGGTAGCCGAGAATCTGTCGTACGAGACCAAAGAAGTCCGCGTTCATGCCGGCGAGTCAATCGCGTTGACGCTCGAAAACCCAGACGTTGTGCCCCATAACTGGGCCCTGGCCAAGCCTGGATCGCTGCAGCGTGTCGGTGAGTCAGCAAACAAGCTGATCGCTGATCCGGAGGCATTCGCGCGGCAATACGTTCCAGAATCGGATGACGTCCTTTGCTATACCGACATCGTTAACCCAGGGCAAAGTCAAACGATCTTTTTTGAAGCTCCCGTGAAGGCGGGCCGTTATCCGTTTTTGTGTACGTTTCCCGGCCACTGGATGATCATGAACGGCGAATTGATCATCGAATGAATGTCGAGGTCCATTACGACGCCTTTTCTTCGACGACCCACATTTATTGAAAATCCACTTCCGGCCGTCCAGGCATACCGTGTCGGCATAGGCTGGCCGATAAGAATTGATTCATGATGTCGCCTGGGCGAATGGAGTGCCCCCAGTCGTTGGTACGGCGTTAGGAGGGTACGGGTTGGGAATGTAAATCAGCGTTGTTGTGCGGCTGGAACGAAGGGAATGCAGCGACCGGAGTGGAAGTTGCACAACGCGTCGCGAACTCGGCAAGGGGTAAGACCACCGAGTAAGCCGTGCGGCATCGGAAAATATGCGATTACGTATGATGCCGCTCTGGCCGCAACTGGTTGACGTTCTGGTGGATTTGCGGAAACACAGCGATGGTTCGCCACATTTGTCAATGCGATTGGTGGCCTCGTGTCGAAATTGGAGTTTGACAGCACCGATTCCAGAGGCAGGGTCATTCGTGCAGGTCGCTGGTCCACCAATTTGGCAACTACCGTCAAAAAGATACTGACGCGAAACGGTATAGCACCGTGGCCGCAGCCGTTTCACGTTCTGCGAAGATTCAGGATCAATGAAATGGAACGCGATCCAAGACTACGTGCAGTGGAGATTCGCGAATACACCGGCAACTCAGAGGCGACGGCGCGAAAGCACTATTCAACAGTGACCCGTAAAGACAGTGACCCGTAAAGATCGCCAACGAGCCGCAACAGATTGGCCTGAACAGTCCAGTGGACGCACAGTGGACGACGGATCTCATCAGAAGGCGTCAAATCGCACCGCAAAGGAAACGGGATTACCACGAACCCGCGGAAAGAGCGATCTGAATTGATTCGGAAAAGAATAAAGTACACCCGGAGGGATTCGAACCCCCAACCCTCGGTTCCGAAGACCGATGCTCTATCCAGTTGAGCTACGGATGCATTTCACCATCTCGGCTAGTTCTA
The DNA here is from genome assembly GCA_029213145.1 of Rubripirellula sp. Classification (GTDB taxonomy): domain Bacteria; phylum Planctomycetota; class Planctomycetia; order Pirellulales; family Pirellulaceae; genus Rubripirellula. The sequence goes on from JARGNK010000005.1 coordinate 16,535, forward strand.
TTATCCAGCCTTCTTGAGTGCTGTGAAGCCCAAGTGGGGCATCTCTCGGACACTCTGTTCGACGGAGGTTGAAGTATGCCCGGCAGAATCAGGATTTGCAAGCCGGACCATTGCGGTTGATTGAGACCGCTGGAACGCATCGAACTGCTTTTTGCTTGAAAACACTCAATCGATGCCGGAATCGCCGAGAAATTCTGGTCATCACGCATTTCGCAGCTCCATTCAAGGCTCCAGGGGTATTCTCTGGGGTTCGGTTGGCACTGGCACTGGCACTGGCACTGGCACTGGC
>JARGNK010000005.1:16923-18255 GCA_029213145.1 Rubripirellula sp.
GGGGCCAGGACGTGGGGGCCAGTTCAGGCTCGTAGCTACACGCAATCTGCGGGCCGAAAAAGAAGCACATGTTGCGAATTTAGAAATCCAGCGATTGAGAACGGGCGTGATCAATGATCGAGGCCTGGTTTCCTGGTTTGCGCCAAGGTGCACTCGTGGCGTCCCTTTCTTCTCGCATGTTTGCATCCTTGAGCGTTTTCCACGGCACCGGATGCAATCACAGAAAGCTAAATGGCGACCACCTTTCATTGGACCACGGTAGGAAAGGCATCGCGGCACTGGTCGGTCACTCGATTGACTTTCGATCTCAGTCGTAGCGGTGTCCGGAAAGCTGTTTGAGGATTGCAATCGGAAAAAAGATTCGTCGCGGACATCAAGGGTGTGCGATAATGCACGGACCAATCCTCGTTGAGGCCAGCCTTCGCTGAGACCAGTCGTCATTGAGTTCGGCACCGATTGAGATCCACCCTGGTTCGATAAGACAATTCGATAAGACAATTCGATAAGACAATTCGATAAGACAATTCGATAAGACAAGGAGTTCAGTTTGCCAGACCGCAGGCAGCACCGTGGTCCGCATCCACAAGATGAGCGACTCTTTGCCGATTTGTATGAGCAAGTCCTTGTCGTCGCAACGAATGAACTGAGTTGGTTGCTGAGTCGCGGCTATGCAATCTCTTCGTCACTCAAACTGGTCGGTGACCGACATGCTTTAACCGCTCGTCAACGATTGGCGATTTCACGAAGTGCCTGCTCTGAAAAGTCCCGACAGGTTCGACGGCAGCGCCGGATTGACTCGGTTGATTTGCGACAGAGTGAATTGTGGATCGACGGGTACAACGTGTTGGTTAGCGTCGAGGCTGCGTTTGGCGGAGGCGTGATTTTGCAGGGACAAGATGGTTGTTACCGCGATATGGCCAGCATGCACGGTAGTTACCGTCGCGTCGAGGAAACGGTCCCGGCCATCGAGCAGATAGGTAAGCAACTTGCCCATTGGCAGATTGTTCACTGTCGCTGGTTGCTCGATCGGCCCGTTTCAAACAGCGGTCGGTTGAAAATGCTCCTTGCAAAGATCGCACAGCAGTACGGCTGGGACTGGCAGGTCGAACTGGTTGTGGATCCCGATCCCATTCTGGCGAGATGCGAGCACATCGTTGCTTCGGCAGACAGTCAGATTTTGGATCGAGCAAATCGTTGGTTCAATCTCGCCCGAGAAGTGATCGATCTGCGGATTCCCAAGGCTTGGGTCTTGGGCCTTGGAAACGGGCAATCCCAATTTCTCGATTCCCAAATTCTCGATTCCCAAATTCTCGATTCCCAAATTCTCGATTC
>JARGNK010000005.1:18355-33370 GCA_029213145.1 Rubripirellula sp.
TTCTCGATTCCCAAATTCTCGATTCCCAAATTCTCGATTCCCAAATTCTCGATTCCCAAATTCTCGATTCCCAAATTCTCGATTCTCAGGGTGGCGACGCCAGTGAGCAACAGTGAGCAAAGACGCGAGATTGATCGAGGTTTGAGACGCGGCGGGTCGAGGTCAGCCGGGGCGGGTCGAGCAGAAACGTCGGCAGGAAAGAGGCCAAACGAAAAGGACCGTTCGCGAAGTTCGTGCTAACATAGAGGGGTGACTCTAGCACGCAAGGGCGGCGATGGGATTGACATATTTCAAGCGTTTTCGGATGGAATACGACCTTCGGGAGTCGGTTCCCGCGTCGGTACCGATGCCCCAGGGGTATGAATTGGTTCCATTCGCTCCCGAATTGATCCGTGATCATGCGATCGCAAAGTATCAGAGTTTCCGGTGGGAATTGGACGCGAATGTTTTTCCGTGCCTGGGGCGTCGGGATGGTTGTTTACGGCTGATGCGAGAGATTACGTCTCGTGCTGGTTTTGTTCGCGAGGCGACCTGGCTCTGTCGATATCGTGACCCAGAATCTGGTCGCCCCTTGGCCGTCGGAACGATCCAAGGCTTGCAGCTTGATGGGTGGGGTGCGGTTCAAAATTTGGGGATTGATCCCGATCACCGTGGCCGAGGTCTTGGCACAATCTTGCTGTCGCGGGCAGCAGAAGGTTTTCGTGCGGAGGGGTTGCCGCGGATGCACTTGGAAGTCACCACTGATAACACGTCGGCGATCCGATTGTACGAGCGACTCGGTTTTCGGCGGGCAAAGGTTGTCTACAAAGCGGCCGAGGTGGCTGGCGTATAGGCATTTTTAGCTCGTTTTTAGTGCCGCTTGCTGTTGAGATCGCGAATTGGTGTCGACTACTGAATCGCTTATACTCAAACGGTTCCGAAACTAAGCCGACGGAGAGACGATGACGAGGCCAGAGCCGAATCGAAGGTGTGATGGTGTCCTGCGACGCGATGCGCTACGGGTGGGTGGACTGACCGCATTTGGCCTCAGTTTGAATCAGTGGTTTCAGCAGCGTGCTATTGCCGGTCAGCGAGAGGCCGCCGCCGATTCTTGTATTTTGATTTGGTTGGATGGCGGACCGAGTCATCTGGAAACATTTGACCTAAAACCAAATGCCCCGCAAGAAGTTCGCGGACCGTTCCAGCCGATCGCTACCTCGGTTGCCGGAATTCAGATCAGCGAACACTTGGAACGTACCGCCAGTGTGATGGAACAATTGGCGATTGTCCGTTCGATGACCTCACCTCTCGGAGAGCACAATTTTGCCAGTCACTACTTGCTGACCGGGTATAAACCGTCGCCGGCACTCGCCTATCCAGGGATGCCGTCGGTAATGACCCATGTGCATGGGGGAGCAACGGCGATTCCCAACAACGTCGCTGTTCAACGTCCCAACGCGATGGCCGGACGAGGTTATTTACGGTCTTCAACGTCGCCGTTTGTCGTCGATGGTGACCCCTCGCGGCCGGGTTTTCAGGTCAAGGATTTGACCGCCTCGGTTGCCTTAAGTTCCGACCGGATGGCCCGACGTCGAGCGTATCGAGAGCAGGTCGACCAGATGGCTGTCCAAGCGACAACGAGTGGCGCGGATGCATCCTTCGAGCAGGCGTATCGGTTGATCGCTTCGCCGGAAGCTCGCGAAGCATTCGATTTGGATCGTGAGCGGGAAGCAACACGATCGCGATACGGACGACATCAGTTGGGACAGAGTTGCCTGATGGCACGCCGATTAATCGAAGCTGGTACCAAGTTTGTCACAGTAACGGATCGTGGTTGGGACACTCATGACAATCTTTTCACACGCTTGAGAGAGGGTTTCACCGGCGGCACCGCTGGGAAAATTCCAAAGTTAGATGTCGCGTTGTCAGCGTTGATCGGTGATCTCGATGAACGCGGCTTGTTGGATTCAACTCTCGTGTTGGTGATGGGAGAATTTGGTCGAACGCCCAAGTTGAATCCGCGTGGTGGTCGCGATCACTGGCCGCGCGCATTCAGTGTCGCGCTGGCTGGCGGCGGCATTCGGGGCGGCCAAGTGGTGGGGCAATCCGATTCACATGGAGAACGTCCTGCCGATCGTCCAATCAGCCCGGCTGATTTGGTTCGTACCGTCTATCAGCAACTCGGGATTGATGGTGACCTTGAATTGAATACCGATGATGGCCGACCGGTGCAGATCAATCGGGACGGTACTTTGATCAACGAGTTGATCTCGTGACTGATTTCGGTCTTTCTCGGCGACGGTGCTTGGCCAGTTTGATGTTGAGCGGTGTTGCGATTAACGGATGGTCGTTGAAGATCTGTGCTGAACAAGCACGCCGCCCTCACATCACGGCAACTGGTTTTTCGCCGGGCGGAAAATCTGTTGTTGTTGGTTCCCAAGCCGGTGTAGAAGTTCGCGAATCTAATCCGCAGCTAAGGCTCAAGAAAACGATCGCCGTGGACATGGACTCGGTTCACGATCTTTGTTTTTCACCCGACGGTCGTTGGCTGGTGGTGGCTGGTGGTTCACCAGGTGAAGTGGGCCAAGTGGCTTGGATCCATTGGCCCGAGGGTAAACTCGATCATCAGGACGCTGTTCATGATGACGTCGTGTATCAAGTCACCTTTTCACCTGACGGATCCCATTGGTTTACGGCGTCGGGCGATGAGGTTTGCTCGGTATTCCGTATCAACGACCCGAAGCCGATCACACGGTTCACCGATCACTCGCGAGCCGTTTTGGGAGTCGCAGCGCTACCCGATGGAGAGATGGTGGTCAGCGGTTCGCGTGACGAAACGTTGCGAGTTTGGAACGCCATCAGTGGTGAACCGATTCGCACGCTGCACAATCATTCACGTGATGTAATGGCATTGGCTTGCCAGCCCAGCCAGTCCGGTTTGCCAATGGTGGCGTCAGCGTCGGCGGACCTTACCATTCGTTTCTGGCAACCGACGATTGGACGGATGGTTCGGTTCGTCAAGTTACCAAGTACGCCGTTGGCGATTGCTTGGGTGCAAGCAGGAAAGTTGCTTGTTGCCGCGTGCGAGGATGGAAAGCTGCGATTGATCGATCCGATCAAGGTTTCGATTGTTGAATCGATTTCAGTCAGCGACGATTGGCTATTCTGTACCGCTGAGAATCCTCGGCAATTTGGGCAGATGGTGGTGGGCGGCGCTCACGGTGCCCTGTCCTTCCATCAATTCAATTTATGAGCTGAGCGTCGAACTTATTAGATAAAGCAGCCTCGCGATGATTGATCCAAACAGCGAACAACGCAATCCGCTCGACCATCCCGACCAATGGGAGGACGAGTTGCTGGGCCGGTACCCCACCCCAAGTTCGACAAAATCCGATAGTGAATTTCGCGATTACGAAGCGGAGCAACGTCCGAGTGTCAAAGAGTTCTATCGGCTGAATCATCGCTACCAAACCCTCGCATTTGTGCAACAGAAGCGTCGCGAGTTTTTGTCGCTCGATCGGCGGCGAATGGGTGTTTGGGAAGCGATGGAGTTCTTGAATACGTTGGTTGATGATAGCGACCCTGACACCGAGTTAACGCAAATCGAACATCTGCTGCAAACTGCTGAGGCGGTGCGGCATGATGGGCGGCCCGACTGGTTTATACTCACCGGATTGATCCACGATTTGGGAAAAATTCTGTGTTTGGACGGTGAGCCACAGTGGGCCGTGGTCGGTGATACGTTTCCGGTCGGCTGCGCGTATTCTAAAAAGATCGTGTACCACGATTTTTTTCAAGCCAATCCAGATTGGGTGGATAGCCGTTACAACAGCCAATTCGGCGTTTACAAATCAGAAACTGGGTTAGACAACGTGCTGATGTCTTGGGGGCATGATGAATACTTGTATCATGTGATCAAAGATTACTTGCCCATCGAAGCACAGTACATGATTCGGTATCACTCGTTCTATCCCGCCCATCGTGAGCGGGACTACGAGTATCTGTTTGATGAGCGTGATCACGCGATGTTTGATTGGGTTCGGGAATTCAATCAATACGATCTTTATTCGAAAGCGGAAGCTCCGCCAGATGTCGAACGCTTGAAGCCTTATTATGAGCAGCTAATCGGCAGATACTTTCCGAGTCAGATCGCCTGGTGATTGAAAACGAAAGCAGTTGTAAGAGACCGAGCTCTATTCAGTGATCTGCTGTGCGGAATGGTTTTCGGATCGGTGGCACCCGCTGGCTTCGATTACCTTCGCGGCAGATTTGTATTCGAGCACAACCGCATGTCGTCAATTACTCTCGCTTGTGATGCCAAGACGCTGGCTCGTTCGTTTCGCGTGGTAAAGGATCAGTGCGATTTGAGCCTCTGTAAAACCATAGGTTCGAGCACCACCGCTTCCGAATTGTTCACCACCGCTGGTCATGATGTTGGTGGGTGACTTTCCGCTGGCGCCGGGAACTCCCACATGCCCAAGTCCGAAGCAATGTCCCATCTCATGGGCCTCGGGATTCTGAACTTTATTACCCAGACGCTGCCAATCGAGCATCAGGTAAGGTCTGTTTGAATTGCGTTTTCCATGGGAGGTCATGTCAGCGAACTTTGGACCGCTTGAATAACTGTCGAAAATATAAAAATTGATCGCGTTTGGATCACGGACCCGAGTGTCTTTGCATTGGTTAAACGCACGAGCGATGCGATTGGAATCGTAGGGTTCCGTTGAGTCACCATACTGAATCAGATCCGACTGCGTATCTCGGATTTCGGCATAGGACGAGAAACCCTTGAAGGTGAATTCCACGAGTGCGCTTCCATCGTAGGCGCGGAAATTACGGTTCAGGATTTCACACTCTTGTCGGCACTGCTCGATTGTCGCCAATTGATGAGCCGCTGGATTCTTGGTCAAGACGCAGAAGTGGACTGGAATGACCCGTATTGTTTTTGGGTTTGGCCGAAGGGGTGTGCCATCGGGCAAGGCGTTGCAAACCGTTTGCCATGCGAGAGCATGGTGATGATTTGGATTTGCCTGTTTGAACGCTTCAGCGATCGGGAGTGCTTTGGAATAACGCTTTTCGTTGATGTGAATCTGCGTCAGAGCCCATGCGATATCAGGATCTTGGGGAGCTGCCTGGAATCCACGTTCAAAGATTGAAATCCAGTCATCAAGGTCCCACGCCCGTCTTGCTTGGAGATAGTGAGGTGAAACTTTTTTCGCATGCTTGGAAAACGCAATCGTCAGAGCCAAGCGATCCGCTGGCGTGATTTGCGGTTGACGAATGGCATCAGGATAGGCGATCAGTCTGCGCGCTCTTGGCAGACGTTCAATCGCAGCAATCGTTGACTTTACATCGGCTCCGAGAAGCCCATCGGTCAGAGAGAAGATGAGAAGCAGAAATGAAATGAGTTTGATGGCATTCATCCGATTAATCGAAGACGAAAGGGCTGCTGATTGCATTTCTGGCGACACGAACGGTAGGTCACCCGTTCTCGCATCGCCAGATGTGCTCACCAATCTGCGGACGCGGCAATGGTCATTGATCGTAGCGACGCCGTAGTAACGTCAGTTCATTTGTTTTTTCGGTACTCGGTTCGCTCTCTCGCGTAGGTTTGTGAATCGGGTAGCCGAGCCGATTCGGGGTGTTCTTCTTCCATCAATTGTTGAAGAAATCTGCGGCACCAGCCGCATCCCGTTCCAGCCCCATAGCACTCGGACAACTGGCTGGTGCGGGTTGGTTGGTGCACCCGAATGTATTGAACGACTTTTCGCCGTGTGACATGAAAGCACAAACAAAGTTCGTGATCATCATCCATCCGTGGCACCATCGGTGATCATTGAGGTCGCGACCCGACAGGCATCGATGTAATCAGCAATTTCCAGTCGTTCATCGGCTGTGTGGATGTTCCGCTGACCGCAACCAAGTGTGACCGCTTCGATTCCGTGTCGAAAAAGCCAGTTGGCATCGACGCCACCGTTGGAGACTTCACAAAAAGCTTGGCGTCCGATTTTTGCGATGGCTGCTTTCGCGGTCACGATCGACGGATGATCTTCGGGGAGGGCAAATGACTCGTAATCGACATGTGACTCGAATTTGCATTGACCGCACTCCCCTGCCTCGTTTTGGACAGCAGCTGCGGCTTTTTCAAAGGCTTGCCTTATCTCGCTCACGATTTGCTGGCGAAAGGCCGAGTCATGGCTTCTCGCTTCTGCTTTTAGATGGAGATTGGGCGTGATGACGTTGGTTGCTTCGCCACCTTGAATCACGCCAACATTCGCAGATCCGGTTTGTTCGCCTTGCACGACTCTGCCCAGCCATCCGCGTTCGTGCAAGTCAGCAATTGCCCGCGAAGCGATGACGATGGTGCTGACACCCTGCTCTGGTGCCACACCGGCATGGGCCGGAATTCCAGTCAAATCGATCGTCATCCGCTCGCCACCGATGGCACCGCTGGTCAATTTTTCGACGGTTCCCCCATCAAAGTTGAAGGCGCGATCGACTTTTCCGATCTTGTTGACATCGAGATGACGGGCCCCTTCCAAGCCGATTTCTTCTTGAATCAGAAAGCTAACCACGGCGGGTGGAAAATGCTCGTCCCCACGTCGGCAACGCTCGATGATTGCGGTCAGAATCGCGGCACATCCGGCCCGATCGTCTGCTCCGAGTCCAGTTGGCTCACTGCTGCGTACTTGGGTCCCTTCGACGACTGGTTGGCTGCCGACACAAATCGGAACCGTATCCATATGGGCACTTAGGAGCGTTCTTGGGCCCTCGCCATTTCCAGGCAATGTGACGATCAAATTGCCGCAATTTCCGTCAATCCTCGTCCGTTTTTCTGCTCCGTCAAATTCAATCTGGGAGTCCTGGACCCCCGCCTGTTTGAGTAGTTCGACGATGGTTCCGGCGACCTTCGCCTCGTCGCCGCTGCGACCAGGGATGGCCGTGATTTGCATAAATCGGTCCAGGGCCTCGTCGGCATTGACTTCGTGATCGCTCATCCGCAGGGTACACTCGTGGGTTTGATAGGTTTGGAAGATCCTCCTGAATTGTAATGGAGGCGGAAAGTGAATTGGGCCGACCTGCTAGCGGCCCCAACCGCGAATCCGCTCCTGATCGCCAATTCACAAAGTCTTTGACCGTTGCCCGTCCCGTGATTTTTTTTCGGTTACCGTTGTGAAGCTTCCTGTTGTCGATTCAACCACTGTCGATTCAACCGCCGAAAATGGACTTTCGGGTGAATCAGACGCTCGCCAACACTTGTTGGATCTTTCGACTGAGGAATTGAAAGCGTGGATCGCGGATCATGGTCTACCTGCGTTTCGAGCTGGACAGATTCTGAACTGGGTATTTCAGCGACGGATCACCGATTTTCACGAGATGAGTGATCTGCCCAAAAAATTACGAGATGAATTGGATGCGGCTTTTCGGATCTTCGTGACGGCCGAGCAGGAAGTGGTCGAATCAAGTGACGGGACCGATAAGTTGCTGGTCAGATTGCCGGATGGTGGCGAGGTGGAATGCGTCCTACTGCGTGATGGCAATCGCCGCAGTATTTGCGTCAGCAGTCAGGTTGGCTGTGCGATGGGCTGTGTGTTTTGCGCCAGTGGGCTCGATGGTGTTGAGCGAAATCTGACGAAGGGTGAAATACTCGAGCAGATGTTGCGTCTGCAGGCCCGCTTGGAGGAAGACGAGCGCCTGAGTCATATCGTAATGATGGGGATGGGCGAGCCGCTGGCGAATTTGGACCGAGTGCTTGCCGCGCTATCGGTTGCCAAAGATCAGCATGGGCTGGGTATCAGTCCCCGTCGAATCACTATCAGTACAGTGGGACTTCCAAAAGCGATCGACCGTCTAGCCGAAACAGGTGTCCCGTACAACTTGGCGGTTAGTTTGCATGCACCCAATGAGGAATTGCGCAGTGAACTCGTGCCGGTCAATAAGCAAGTCGGCATGCAGTCTGTGTTGGATGCTGCCGACCGGTACTTTGCCTCCAATGGTCGGCGACTAACTTTCGAGTACGTGCTGTTGGGTGGGGTGAATGATTCGGTTGAACATGCCAGGGAGTTGCAACAGTTATTACGTCATCGCAACGTTTTGTTGAATGTGATTCCGTACAATCCGGTCGAGGGATTGCCATATCAAACGCCTTCGTCACGCTCGATCGCGCGGTTTCGCGAAGTGCTGGAAGCGGGTGGCGTGAATGTCAAGTTTCGACAACGCAAGGGAAGTGACATCGATGCAGCTTGCGGTCAACTGCGCCGCAACCGAAGTAAGTGATGCCTTCCCAATCAAGAGACCATTCAAAACCCGCATTCGAAGAGGTTTAACTGTGAAATTTGGCGGTTTATTATTCGCACTGCTGATGGTCTCGCCCCTCTTTGGGCAATGGGAACTGCCGCAAGACAAAATGTTGACACGGTGGGGGAAGCAAGTGACCCCTGAGAATGCTTGGCAGGAGTATCCAAGGCCACAGTTCCGCCGCGGCCAGTGGGTGAATCTGAACGGATTGTGGGACTACGCCGTGACCAAGGGTGCGGCCAAGCCGAGCGAGTTCCAGGGGAAAATCTTGGTGCCGTTTGCCATTGAATCTTCCCTAAGCGGTGTCGGTCATCTGCTCGATCCAAGCGAATCGTTGTGGTATCGGCGAACCTTCAAGCATCAGACCCCGGCTGGCCATCGGACGCATCTGCTATTTGAAGCAGTCGACTACGAGTGCAAAGTTTTTGTCAATGGAACCTTGGTGGGACATCACATCGGCAGTAGTGATCCTTTCAAGTTTGATATGACCGATGCAATTCGAGATGGCGAAAACGAGTTGCTGGTTCACGTGGTTGACCGGACCGCGCCGGAACAGACGCTTGGCAAGCAGACGCTAGAGCCGCGGGGAATCTATTACACGCGAGTCTCTGGAATCTGGCAGACAGTGTGGATCGAAGATGTGCCACAACGCCACATTTCGATGGTCAAAATGAAGCCTCGGATCGGCGAAGGAACCTTACGGGTTTTGCCAACGCTGGGTGGACCACCGATGGAGGATGAACAGCTGCGAATCACGGTAAGCAAAGACGGCCGTGTCGTGAATCTCGCCGATGCTGCGTTAAGTGTTCGGATTCCCAAGCCCCAGCTTTGGACTCCCGAGACGCCGCACTTGTATGAGATCACGATGGAATTGCTCGATGGTCAGGGTGCCGTCGTTGATCGAGTCGAATCTTATGCCGCGATGCGCGAGGTCGGGGTTGAGCGAGGATCTGCGGGACAGCTTCGCATGACACTCAATGGCAAGGTTGTGTTTCACTACGGACCACTGGATCAGGGATGGTGGCCTGATGGTTTACTAACACCTCCGAGTGATGAAGCGATGCGATTTGATGTCGATTATTTGAAACAGTCTGGCTTCAATATGATCCGCAAGCACATCAAGATTGAGCCGCGCCGATTCTATGCGTACTGTGACAAAATTGGGATGATGGTTTGGCAAGACATGCCAAGCACAGGGGGACGCCCTTTTTGGAGCAAGTTAGCGCCAAACCCGGTTGAGGATCAGTGGCCCAAGGAACAACATACGCAGTTCATGAAAGAATTGCGGGCAATGATCGGCAACCTGCGAAATCATCCTTCGATCGTCATGTGGGTACCGTTCAACGAACGTTGGGGCCAGCATGAAACGATTCGGGTTGGTCAGGCCGTCGAAAACTTAGATGTCTCACGACTGGTCAACATCGCTAGTGGAGGTAACTTTTTTCCGGTCGGCGATGTGGTGGATCGTCACAACTACCCGGAACCGATGTTTCCGTTCGAAGATCTGCGATTCAAAGATTACGTCAAGGTTGTTGGCGAGTTTGGTGGGCATGGTTGGGTCGTCGAAGGTCATCAATGGAACCCTGCCATGCGGAATTGGGGGTATGGCGATCTGCCAACATCTCAAGAAGCCTATCAAGCAAGGTATCGGAAGTCATTTGAGACTTTGATGAAATTGCGGCGGCGCGGTGTAGCTGCCGGTGTCTACACGCAAACGACCGATGTCGAAGGGGAAGTCAACGGACTGATGACTTACGATCGAGAAGTGCAAAAGATACCTGCCAGTGAATTGGCGGAATTGCACAATGCAGCCGGTTTCTAGGCTGCAGCTTATTCATCGATTCAGCCAGGTTTTGAATTTGTGGGCGGTTCGTTTGCGGAGCCTCAAAGTTCCCGTTTCAGCATTGCACGATCGCTATGCCAAACCCCACTGCCGTCGCAAATACCACTCGGTCGACAAGGCGCCGGCAAATAGCAGGAAGAGCATCCAGCCACTGAAGGGGCCATCGCCAAGTCGATGTTTTTCGACGACTGGTGTTTCTGCTCGCTGGCGACGTTGTTGGATCGTTTCGATTAATTGATCGACTTCGTCTGGTGTGAACGCACCGCCGCCATGATCGACAGTCAGTTCGGCCAATTGCCGCAGATAGACTGGATCGGCCATTGGCAGCGCTAACTCACGACTTTCATCAATGACTTGAAATGCCATCTCGGTGGCGGGCAACGATTCACTTGTCGGTTCTGGGCGAACGCGTAGGCGATAAAACCCTGGCGGCAGTTTGGGGATGGTCCCGCGAATCGACGCGTTGGTAGACAGTCCGGTGCCTTCACTTGTCGATTGTGTACTGCTGGTAATCGGTTTGGCTTTGCCTGATTCATCAATGATTTCGGCCATCAAAGTGAGGCCGGCTGCTGAGCCGTTGCTCATCACTTGGACACTCGCTTGAAAGGACGGCAGATTGGCAGACGAAAATCTGCGAGCATCCATTTCAACTTGGATCAGTTCGCTGTTTGTTTCTTCCCGACCCAATAACCACAGCACAAGTTGCCGCCAAAAACGACGGTGGATTTCGCTGTTCCCGCCGCGCCACCATCGCCAAGTCGAATCCATTGCGACCGCAGCAGTCCTTCCGCGACCGAATCCACCGATGACCAGCAAGGGTTGATTCTGCTCAGTTTCGAGTAGTACTTGAACACCGGGAGCGACTTTGGGACCACTCAGCCGGTTCGCGCCCAGCAATGGCGTGAGCGTCGGCCAAAGTGTTGCCGGATCATCGCCCCCCATTTCAATAATTGGATGTTGTCGTGCTAACTTGATCGCCAACGGGCCCTCGATCTGGTCACCGGTATCTTGCTCGATGGCACCGACGGTGCGACGTTGGGAGCGATCCAGTTTGACTGGCAAGACGCGTTCAAGGGGTGAGTCGGCATAACCGCCGGAACCAAAACTGTGGTATCCGCCGAGCATAACCAAACCTGCACCATCGCCAACGGTTTCTGCCAATTGAGTTAGCTGTTGATTGCCCAAGGCTGTGGCATCCAGATCGCCCAGGATATAGATATCGTATTTGCCTGGTTCAAAGGCATCTGCCAGGTCGATTGGCCACCGGTCACGAGTATCGATAGGAATCCAGCGGAAGGTCAGGTCTAGATCCGGAAAGCGTCGTAGTGATCGTCGCAAGAAGGTCTGTTCTAATCTTGGAGAACCTTCCAGATACAGAATCCGTCCTCCCCCTTCACGAACGTCAACAAACGCAACTTGTGTATTATTCGTGCTGACTAATTCGCCGTCCTGTGTTTCGGCCTCTACCCGTAATCGGTAAGTCCCTGGTGCGGGAGCACGAACCGGAACAGTCACCGCGGTCACATCACTCGCTTTGTCGGAAACCACATTGCGGGTGGCAAACTCGGTGACATTTCCTTCAGTGTCAAGCCACGACAACCGCACCGGGATTTCGACCCCAACCAACCCGCGTGTGAGAACTTGAAAGTCAACTTCCACTTCATTGCCGGCGAACATTTGGAAACTTTCCGCCAAAGCATCAACCGACACATCTCGTGAAGCCGACGCACCGCCCGCGGGGCCGATTGGGACTGACCATAGCGGGACTCCCAGCGAATCAAGTGTTTCAATAACGCGTTGTGCGCCTGTTCCACGCACCGGCGCGGTTTGGGTACCATCGCCCATCAGCACCACACCTGCGATTGGTTGGCCTTCGGCGGCTTGAATCGCTGACAAGGCTGCTGCCGAAAGATCCGTCAATTCTCCCTCGGGCGATTCATTTTCTAATGCTTCGGGTGTCGCATTGGCAATTCTTCGTGCCGTCTGATCGTAAGTGACCAATCGCAGTCCGAGAGTTTCGTCCATGCCCATGATGGCCCGTGACAGTTTGGCCCAGGCTTCAGCTTGGGTTTCCCAGCGACTTTGTCCATCTCCATCGGGCAGTGTCATGCTACGTGACGTGTCAGCAGCGACGATCAAAGCAGCTTCGGTGGGCCGGTTATCGGTGCGCAACAACGCAGGGCGAAATAATGCCAACAAGAGCACGAGTGCTGCCAGCCAACGAAGTCCGAGCAGCCAACGGCGGTGGTTCGGGTTCTGAGTCGGAGGCGTGACCAGCGAAATGACTGCGATCATCGCAGCGGACGCCAGTGCCGCTAGCAGCAGTGAGCCGTAGATCGGTTCGATCGCAAACGAGGTCATCGGTTGCCGCTAACTTGCGTCTTCGGAAACGTGGCCTGGAACGACCAGGACCGGGTGGGGGCTTCGCCGAATCCGGTCTTGGGCAAATCCTTGTTCGAATCGGTCATCGACTTCCAGAGGGATCACCAACATCATCTTGCTCGATTCTCGCATTGGATTGGGAGGGGCAAGTTCACCTGCGATTGGACGCAATTGGTAATTCAGTCCCATGGATGCCGCCGTTTTTGCCATTCCACCATGCAGCGTTTGGTGAGATTTCGCTAAGGCTTCGCTGAATTGCTCGGGTTCGAATTGCGTTTCGGGTTGGATTGCTTCCAGAATCGCACGAATGTTCTCGAACTGTTCTTGCTCAATGACCAGGTTCAATGTGACATCGGCACCCTCAGCAGCGAGTCCCAGGGCCCAAGCTGCCGCACGGTGCTCCATTTCGCATTCATCACCGACAATCATTGAAACGCGATCGGCACACTCGCTCAGGCGTTGGTCATCGCGACGAATCACGAGCAATGCTTTTGGGCAGCGAGAGAGAAGAACATCGATCACGGTGCCTGCGCTGTCGGTGCCGACGTCCTCGAGTGGCCGCCCGAAAGGACATGGCACAATCAACAAGTCGACAGCATGCTGTTTCAGGGCAGTCAGTATCGAGTTGTACGATTCTTCACCTTCTCTTTGAATTGGACGGGCGCCTGAAATTTCATCGGCTCGTGAAATCGCCAAGTCGTTCTGATCGGTTGGGCCGTTCTCACGAGCATCAATCACCAGTGTTTCGGTGTCGAATCGTTCCCGCAAGTAATTGGCAGCGTCGACGCCCGTTTCATCCTGAGGCGAACCGTCCAGTGCGAGTAAAACCCGCGATGGTCGAATCAGTGAAATCAGAGCGGCCGGTCCCACTTGCGACTTCTCAAACATTCGCATCGACGCATCGACTTCACGGTCCAGGTCATTTGATTCCGATCCGGTGCTCATGCTTCAATGTCCGACGTCGAGAGTTGGTTCGCAAGTGACAGTTATCACAGTTGCCGAGGCGTAGGGAATGTGACTCGCTAAGGATGTGGCGCCAGCTGGGGAATCCAGCCTTGGGAGTGAGCGAGCATGACAAACAGGATCGCGCCGGCGACTTGCACCACCATGATGCCGCCACCAAGTTTCAAAAATGTGCCCCAGCCAACATGTTCGTTTGCTTCTTTCTTAAGCGCGTAGATCGCGATGACACACGAAATTGATCCGATTGGTGTCCCATTACCACCCAGATTGCAACAAATGATGAGCGTCCACCATAAAGGTTCAGCAGGCACGGCGTCGCCGGAAATGTCGCGAACGATCGGGATCAACGTCGCGGCGACCGGGATGTTGTCGACAATCGAGCTGGCAACCGCTGAAAAGCCGCCAAGCAGTGGCACCAGCAGCGTTAAACGATTGCCTGACAACTCAATCACTTGCTGCGCGACCCATGAGAGTGCTCCCGTCTGTTTGACGCAACCAATGATGATGAACAAACCCATGAAGAACAGGATCACCGTCCAATTCACTTTGTGAATGGCATCTTCGACCCCTTTGCCGGCGAACAGCAAGGCGGCTGTCGCGCCGACCATGGCGACAAAATCCATGCCGACACCAAGTTGTTGTGCGAAGACAAATCCGGCTACCGTCGCAAGCAGGATGACTGCACTGCGTGTCAGCACACGCCGATCCTCGACCAACGCCCAGGGATCGAACGTTTCAATTTGTTCTCGCAAAGCGGCCTGTTCTTCTGCCGTCTGCTTCCACGGTAAATCGTTGCGAAAAAAGAATCTCATGGCAATCACAGCGATCACCAAGCTGACCACAGCGTATGGCAAGGAAACTTGCAGAAAATGAGAATAGGGGATCTTGGCGGCGGTTCCGATCATGATGTTCGGCAGTCCGCTGGCAAAAGTCGCAATGGCACCACTGTTGGCGCAAATGGCGACGCTCAACAAAAACGGCACCGGTTTGTAGTTGAGCGAACGACAGATCACCAAGACCAGCGAGCTAAGGATCAGCATTGCCGGGACGATGGTTAGGACCGCGACGAACAGGAACGTCACGCCACAGAGCGTCAAGAAAAGTGTTGAGGCGCGGCCGCCGGTAAATCGAACAATGTAAATGCTCAAAAAGTGAAACAGGCCACTCTTGCCGATCACATCGACCAGAATCCCCGTCCCAATGATCACCCCGAAAATATTGAGGTCTTCTTCCAGAATGTCGTAAATCTTCGGGTATTCGAAGAGTCCCAGGGCCAAACTGAGGATCACCAGTACCACGGCCCCGCAGAGTGCCGCGACGGTTTTATGAAAGCGTTCAACAGCGACGCCAACATAGGTGCCCATCATGATCACGGCGAACAGGATCATGACCCACGGCGCGGCCGGTTCGATTGCTGGCCCTTCGGCCGATGAAGCCAACAGGCCAATCGCGTCGCCAAGTAAAAGCTGCATGCGATTTTGGGCCTCCTCCACCCGTCCAAGACATCGTGGATTAAGGCTAACGTCTCAGCAACCGACCGACCAGCGGTG